>NZ_JBHUSC010000045.1:0-59284 GCF_042673805.1 Streptomyces sp. NPDC057010
GGCCCGCACCCCGGAGAGGGTGCGGGCCGAGCCCGTATGCGCCGCGGGCGCGTACTCGTACTGCCTACTGCTGCTGCCCTACTGCGCGGCGTTCAGGATCGCGCGCGCCAGCTGCGCGGTCTCGGTCGGCGTCTTGCCGACCTTCACGCCCGCGGCCTCCAGGGCTTCCTTCTTGGCCTGTGCGGTGCCAGAAGAACCGGAGACGATGGCGCCCGCGTGGCCCATGGTCTTGCCCTCGGGGGCGGTGAAGCCCGCGACGTAGCCGACGACCGGCTTGGTGACGTTCTTCGCGATGAAGTCCGCCGCACGCTCCTCGGCGTCGCCGCCGATCTCGCCGATCATGACGATGAGCTCGGTCTCCGGGTCGGCCTCGAAGGCCTCCAGGGCGTCGATGTGCGTGGTGCCGATGACCGGGTCGCCACCGATGCCGACGGCGGAGGTGAAGCCGATGTCGCGCAGCTCGTACATCATCTGGTAGGTCAGCGTGCCGGACTTGGACACGAGACCGATCTTGCCGGGCTTGGTGATGTCGCCCGGGATGATGCCGGCGTTGGACTGGCCGGGGGTGATCAGACCCGGGCAGTTCGGGCCGATGATGCGGGTCTTCTTGCCCTTGGCGGTCGCGTACGCCCAGAAGGCGGCGGAGTCGTGCACCGCGATGCCCTCGGTGATGACGACGGCCAGCGGGATCTCGGCGTCGATGGCCTCGACGACGGCGGCCTTGGCGAAGGCCGGCGGGACGAAGAGGACGGAGACGTTGGCGCCCGTCTTCTCCATCGCCTCGGCGACCGAGCCGAAGACCGGGACCTCGGTGCCGTCGAAGTCGACGGTGGTGCCGGCCTTGCGCGGGTTCACGCCGCCGACGATGTTGGTGCCGTCAGCCAGCATCAGCTTGGTGTGCTTCATGCCCGTGGCACCGGTCATGCCCTGGACGATGACCTTGCTGTCCTTGTTGAGGAAGATAGCCATGTGAGTCTGTGACCTCTGCCCTTACTTCGCAGCCGCGAGCTCGGCGGCCTTGTCGGCCGCGCCGTCCATGGTGTCCACGCGCTGAACCAGCGGGTGGTTGGCGTCCGAGAGGATCTTGCGACCCAGCTCGGCGTTGTTGCCGTCGAGACGGACGACGAGCGGCTTGGTGACCGCCTCGCCCTTCTCCTCCAGCAGGGCCAGCGCCTGGACGATGCCGTTGGCGACCTCGTCGCACGCGGTGATGCCACCGAAGACGTTGACGAAGACGGACTTGACGTCCGGGTCGCCGAGGATGATCTCGAGACCGTTGGCCATGACGGCGGCGGAGGCGCCACCGCCGATGTCCAGGAAGTTGGCGGGCTTGACGCCGCCGTGGTTCTCGCCGGCGTAGGCGACGACGTCGAGGGTGCTCATGACGAGACCCGCGCCGTTGCCGATGATGCCGACCTCACCGTCGAGCTTCACGTAGTTGAGGTTCTTCGCCTTGGCGGCGGCCTCGAGCGGGTTCGCGGCCGCGTGGTCCACGAACTCCTCGTGACCCGGCTGGCGGAACTCGGCGTTCTCGTCGAGCGAGACCTTGCCGTCGAGGGCGATGACGTCGCCGGAGGCGACCTTCGCGAGCGGGTTGACCTCGACGAGGAGCGCGTCCTCGGCGATGAAGGTCTTCCACAGGGTCACGAGGACCTCGGCGACCTTCTCGGCGACCTCGGCCGGGAACGCCGCCTGGGCGACGATCTCGCGGGCCTTCTCGATGGTCACGCCCTCGTTGGCGTTCACCGGGACCTTGGCGAGCTTCTCGGGGGTCTCCTCCGCGACCTGCTCGATGTCCATGCCGCCCGCGACCGAGGCCATGGCCAGGAAGGTGCGGTTGGTGCGGTCGAGGAGGTAGGAGACGTAGTACTCCTCGAGGATCTCCGGAGCGGTCTCGGCGATCATCACCTTGTGGACCGTGTGGCCCTTGATGTCCATGCCGAGGATGTCCGTCGCCCGGGCGACTGCCTCGTCCGGGGTGGCGGCCAGCTTCACGCCGCCGGCCTTGCCGCGGCCGCCGACCTTCACCTGCGCCTTGACGACCGACTTGCCGCCCAGCCGCTCGGTGGCCTCGCGAGCCGCCTCAGGCGTGTCGATGACTTCACCGGCCAGCACCGGTACACCGTGCTTGGCGAAGAGGTCCCTCGCCTGGTACTCGAACAGGTCCACGCGCGTCCGTCCCTTGTCTTTTTAAAGATTCGCAGTGATTCGCGGTTGTCTGCAATCTGCGTGGGCGTGCCGCGAGGGCAACGTGACGGCGCTGTCACAAGGAAGGCGCACACGGTGACCGTGGACGCGGCATGTCCGTCCCGCAGGTTATCCCCGTGGGCCGTAGGTCCCTAAATCGCAGATCACACCTGAGCGGTGATACCTGTCACAGATCGCCTCACGGTTGAACTGGAACTTCGTGCGATCCACCCATTCCCCCCGGCCGGCCGGGGGCCCGGTCAGGGCACCGGCAGGGGGCGCTTCTCCAGGGCCGCGGCCATCACCTCCGGGAACAGGTCGGGGGTGCAGGCGAAGGCCGGGGCCCCAAGGGCCGCAAGGGCGGCGGCGTGCTCGCGGTCGTAGGCCGGGGCGCCCTCGTCGGACAGGGCGAGCAGCGTGACGAACTCGACGCCCGCGGCCTTCATGGCGGCCACCCGCTTGAGCATCTCGTTGCGTATGCCGCCCTCGTAGAGATCACTGATCAGGACGACGACGGTGTCGGCGGGGCGGGTGATCTTCGACTGGCAGTAGGCGAGGGCCCGGTTGATGTCGGTGCCGCCGCCCAGCTGGGTGCCGAAGAGGACGTCGACGGGGTCGTCGAGCTGGTCGGTGAGGTCGACGACGGCGGTGTCGAAGACGACGAGGCGGGTCGCGATCGAACGCATCGAGGCCAGCACCGCCCCGAACACGGAGGCGTAGACGACGGAGGCCGCCATCGACCCCGACTGGTCGATGCAGAGGATCACCTCCTTCTTCACCGATTGCGCCGCACGGCCGTACCCGATCAGCCGCTCGGGAACGACGGTGCGGTACTCGGGCAGGTAGTTCTTGAGATTGGCCCGTATGGTCCGGTTCCAGTCGATGTCGTGGTGGCGGGGGCGGCTGACCCGGGCGGACCGGTCGAGGGCGCCGGTGAGGGTCGCCCGCGTGCGCGCCGCGAGCTTCTTCTCCAGCTGCTCGACCACCTTGCGCACCACGGCCCGCGCCGTTTCCTTCGTGGTGTCGGGCATGGCCTTGTTCAGCGACAACAAGGTCCCGACGAGGTGCACATCCGGTTCGACGGCCTCCAGCATCTCCGGCTCCAGCAGCAGGGTGGACAGGCCGAGCCGCTCGATCGCGTCGCGCTGCATGACCTGGACCACCGAGCTGGGGAAGTACGTACGGATGTCCCCGAGCCAGCGGGCCACGTGCGGGGCGGAGCCGCCGAGCCCGGCCGACCGCGCGCCCTTGCGGGAGCCGCCGCCGGTCTCGCCGCCCCCTCCGTACAGCGCGGCGAGCGCCCCGTCCATGGCCGCGTCCCGCCCGCTCAGCACACACCCGGTCCCCTCGGCCTCACCCCCGCCGAGCACCATCCGCCACCGCCGCAACCGCTCGCCTCCGGCGGTGTCGGCGGCGGCGGCCCCGGCTCCGCCCCCCGCCCCGCCCGCCCGGCTCCCGGCCCCGCCGCGCCCCGCCTGGTTCTCCGTACCGCTCATCGCCCGTCCCCTGTCCCCTGCATTCGTCGTCTCCGTCGGCCACCACCGACCACTTCCATGCCCAGCCACACCCGGCTGCCGGCCCAATCCCGCCCCGCCGGCGTTTGAGGCCCGCGGTTCCGGGGCGGAGCCCCGGCCTTGAGCCGCACCTGCCGACTCAGGCCGGCCAAATCCAGCCCCGCCGGCGTTTGAGGCGCGGGGTCCGGGGCGGAGCCCCGGCAGCGGGGCCGCGCGGTTCAGGCCGCCGCGCCCCCACCGGCAGGCGAGAGCAGCATGCGGACCAGGTCCACCACCGCATCCGCCCGCGCAGCGTCCAGCTCCGGGGCGAACCCCGCGGGAGCCGAACCCGCGGCGGCCGCCGCAGCCGGTCCGCCGGGGCCCCGCCGGACGAGCTCCCCCAGCGTCCGCTTCACCCCCGGCTCGTACGCCCCGAACGTCCGCCGCAGCAACGGCAGTACGTCGGTGAAGGCCCGCTCCGGCACCCCCACCAGCCAGGCGTCGATCAGCCCGAGCAGCCGGTCGTCGTGGACCAGCAAGGTCCCGCCGCCCGAACCGCCGCCCGCGAAGCCCTCGATCCAGCCCGCCGCGTCGGCCGGCGAGGCCGCCGGGGACAGGGCGAGCCCCATCAGCCGCGCCGTCTCCTCGGCCGGGAGCCGCCCCTCGTCGAGCAGGAGCCGGGCCGCGCGGCCGCGTATCAGCCCCGGCACGGTGTCCCGGCCCGCCAGCGTCCGCAGCACCGCCGACCAGCGGTCCCGCAGCCCCTCGTCGGTGTCGGCCAGCAGCCCGACCGCCCCGTGCACCCCGTCCACGTGGCCCCGCAGCTCCGCCGCCGCATCGGCGTCGAGCCCGGCGGCGCACGCGGGCGGCAGCGCCACGCATATCCGCTCGGCGAGCCCGGCCGCCACCGTGCCGAGCGCCGCCGCGTCGGTGCCCCGGACGTCCCCGTACCGCAGTGAACGGGCCAGCGCCGGCAGGGCCTTGGCGAGCCGCGCCACATCGGTGTCCAGCGCGGCCCGGTCCGCGAGCGCCCGCAGCACGGCGGGCAGCGCCTCGGACAGCCCGGCCAGCAGGCACCGCTCGGCCAGCGCCGTGACCTCGCCCAGCTCCTCGGCGCCCGCGGCATCCGCCTCGGCCCTGGCGGTGGCCGCCGCCAGGACGGTGGTGCCCCAGATCCCGGCCTCGGCCACCCGCACCGACAGCTCCGGCTCCCAGCAGAGCCGCCACGTCTCCCGGAAGGTGCCCGTACTGCTCCGGGAGGCCGTGGGCGTGCCCCAGCCGATGCCGAGCAGCCGCAGCCGGTGCAGCAGCAGGGACTTGGCGGCGTCCGTCTCCTTGCGCAGGTCGAGTTCCAGCTCGCGCTCCCGCGCCTCCGGCTTGAGCCGCAGCGAGCGCTGCTGCCGGGTCAGGTCGCGCTGGAGCGGTACGACGGGGGCGGTGTCCGGGACCTCCCCGAGCACGTCCCCGACGACGAGGCGGTCCTCTATCAGCGCGAGCGGTATGTCGGAGCCGTCGCACATCACCGCCCGGACCGCTTCCAGGGTCTCCGTGAGCCCTGCCAGCGGCCGACCGCGCATCGCCGCCAGGGTCTCGGCCAGCCGGACCGCCTCGATGACGTGCGCCGAGGAGACCTGCCGGTCCTCTTCCCGCAGCAGCCCGGCGACCTTGGTCAGCCACCGCTCCACGGGCCGGTCCCGGGCCGAGAAGAGGTGGGCGTACCAGCCGGGCGAGGTGATGCCCGCGCCGTATCCGCCGGCCCGGGCGAGCCTGCGGTGGGTCCAGGGCACCCAGGTGGTCTCCACCTTGACCTTGGGCAGGCCGGTGAGCAGCGCCTTGTCGGCGGCCGCGGTGGTCTTCGCCCGCAGCGCCGGGACGTGCCAGGCCCCGCAGACCACGGCGTACGCGTCCCCGAACTCCCGGCGGGCGGCCCGCATCCGCTGCCGCATGTACGCCTCGCGGACCAGGTCACGGGCGTGGCCGCCGTCCCCGTAGGTCTCGCGCAGGGCGCCCATGGCCTCGCCGAGCGCCTCGAACGCGCCGAGCGGATCCCGTCGCGGGCCGTCGGCGCCCCGGTGTTCGACCACGTCCTCCCACCAGCGCTCGGGGTCGTCGTACCCGGCGGTCTCGGCCAGCACCGCGAGCGGGTCCAGCCGGACCGCTTCGGGCTCGCCCTCCTCCGGCCGGCCCGCTTCGGCCGCCAGCGAGTGCGCCGCCGGCAGGTCGATGAAGCGGACGGGGACGTCCCGCGCCTGGGCCCAGCGGATCGCGACCCATTCGGGGGAGAACCCGGCCAGCGGCCAGAACGCGGCCCTGCCCGGATCGTCCGCGGCGTGCGCGAGGAGTGCGACGGGCGGCCGCATCCCCGGTTCGGCGGCGAGCGGCAGCAGGGCGTCCCCCTCGGGCGGGCCCTCGATCAGCACCGCCTCCGGCCGGGCCGCGTCGAGGGCCGCCCGGACGGCGCGGGCGGAGCCGGGCCCGTGGTGCCGTACGCCCAGCAGCAGCGGCCCCTGCACGGCCGTGCTCATACGGTCACCTCCCGGCAGGCGCGGTAGAAGTCCTTCCAGCCGTCCCGCTCGCGGACCACGGCCTCCAGGTACTCCTGCCAGACGACCTTGTCGGCGGCCGGGTCGCGGACGACGGCGCCGAGGATTCCGGCGGCCACGTCGGAGGGGCGCAGCACGCCGTCCCCGAAGTGGGCGGCGAGGGCCAGGCCGCCGGTGACGACGGAGATGGCCTCGGCGGTGGAGAGGGTGCCGCTGGGCGACTTCACCTTCGTACGGCCGTCGTCGGTGACTCCGTCGCGCAGCTCGCGGAAGACGGTGACGACGCGGCGGATCTCTTCGAGGCCTTCGGGCGCGGCCGGCAGGTCGAGGGAGCGGCCCATCTGGTCGACGCGGCGGGCGACGATGTCGACCTCGGCGTCGGCCGTGGCGGGCAGCGGCAGGACCACGGTGTTGAAGCGGCGGCGCAGGGCGCTGGAGAGCTCGTTGACGCCGCGGTCGCGGTCGTTGGCGGTGGCGATGAGGTTGAAGCCGCGCACGGCCTGCACCTCTTCGCCGAGTTCGGGTATCGGGAGCGTCTTCTCGGACAGGACGGTGATGAGGGTGTCCTGGACGTCGGCGGGGATGCGGGTGAGTTCCTCGACGCGGGCGGTCATGCCGTCGGCCATGGCCCGCATGACGGGGCTGGGGACGAGGGCTTCGCGGCTGGGGCCGTGGGCGAGGAGCCGGGCGTAGTTCCAGCCGTAGCGGATGGCTTCCTCGGGGGTGCCGGCGGTGCCCTGGACGAGGAGGGTGGAGTCTCCGCTGACGGCGGCGGCGAGGTGTTCGGACACCCAGGTCTTGGCGGTGCCGGGGACGCCGAGCAGGAGCAGGGCGCGGTCGGTGGCCAGGGTGGTGACGGCGACTTCGACGATGCGGCGCGGCCCCACGTACTTGGGTGTGATGACGGTGCCGTCGGGCAGTTCGCCGCCGAGCAGGTAGGTGGCGACGGCCCACGGGGAGAGCTTCCAGCGGGTCGGGCGGGGCCGGTCGTCGGCGGCTTCCAGGGCTTTCAGTTCGTGCGCGAAGGCGTCTTCGGCGTGCGGCCGCAGCGCCTGGGCGCCCGTGGTGTTCTCGGTCGTGGTCATGGTCCCCCTCCAATGCTCGGCAGCCGCTCCCGACTGCTGGAATCCACGGTGCACCACGCCACTGACAACGACCCTTGCCCGCAGCGTTGTTGCAGGTCAGAGCGATTGTCAGTGGGGGTCCGTACGGTGGTTCACATGACTGAGCAGGGGGTCCGCTGGACGGCGGAACAGGTACTGGCTCTGGCTCCTGACGATGCCTCACGCAAGGCGGGAGGCAGACTTGGCGGGGCGGGGCCGTGGTCGCAGATCGGAGGTTCCGCTTCCGGTTCGCTGTGGGGGTTGTGCAAGGGCAGCGGCAGGACGCCGTACCGGACGGTCGTGGATCTGGCCGGGCCGGCGTACAAGTGCTCCTGTCCGAGCCGGAAGTTCCCGTGCAAGCACGCGCTGGGGCTGCTGCTGCTCTGGTCCGCGGAGGGGGTGGGCGAGCCCGGGGAGGCGCCGGAGTGGGCCGCGCAGTGGCTGGCGGACCGGGCGGCGAAGGCCGCGCGACCGGCGGCCGGCGCGGGCAGGCCGGCGGATGAGGAGGGGGCGCGGCGCCGGGCCGAGCGGCGGGCGGCCCGGATCGGCGCGGGCGTCACCGAGCTGGAGCAGCGGCTGTCCGATCTGCTGCGCGGCGGCCTCGCCGGCCAGGAACAGGCGGGATACGCCGCCTGGGAGGAGACGGCCGCCCGGATGGTCGACGCCCAGGCGCCCGGACTGGCCGGGCGGGTAAGGGAGTTGGGGACGATACCCAGTTGCGGCCCCGGCTGGCCCGCCCGGATGCTGGAGGAGGCGGCGCTGCTCCACCTGCTGGACCGGGCCTGGCTGGGGGTGGCCGCGCTGCCGGACCAACTGGCTGCGACGGTGCGCAGCCGCGTGGGACTGCCGGCCTCCGGGGAGGGGGAGGCCGTACGGGACCGCTGGCTGGTGCTGGCGCAGAACGACTCGGTGTCGCCGGACGGGCGGCTCACCACCCGCCGGATATGGCTGCGCGGGCTGGCGGGGGGCCGGCCGGCGCTGGTGCTGGACTTCGGACCGCCCGGGCGGCCGCCGGGGCTGGCGCTGCCGGTGGGACTGGTGCTGGAGGCGGAAGTCCGCTTCCGGCCCGGGTCGGCGGGGCTGCGGGCGGATCTCGGGGAGAGGTATGCGGCGGCCGCGCCGTGTGCGGAGGTTCCGGCCGGGGTGAGTACGGGGGCGGCCCTGGAGGCCTATGGGGCGGCCCTGCGGGAGGACCCGTGGCTGGAGTCCTGGCCGGTGGTGCTGGGTCCGGTGATCCCGATACCGGGAGAGCTCGGCTGGCAGCTGGCGGATGCGGAGGGCACCTCCGCCCTGCCGGTGCCCCTCACCGGGGCCGGGAGCCGTTCCCGGCCGGGGCTGTGGCAGCTGGCCGCGTTGTCGGGCGGGGGCCCGGTGACGGTGTTCGGTGAGTGCGGCCATCGCGGCTTCACCCCTCTGACGGCCTGGCAGCCGGGCTCTCCCGAGCCGGTGGCGCTGGCCTGACGGGGCGCCGGAAACAAGGAACCGCCGAGGGAATCACGAAGGAATCGCAGGGGGCCTGGGGGCCCGTATGCCGTCCACGAGGACGGCGGGGAGGGAGCCACGCGGCGCGGGGCGCCGTATGGGGAGTCGGGGAGCACACGAGGAGCCGGGGGGCTTTTGTGAACGACAACCACGCCAGCTGAACGCAGCAGAGCGGCACATCGACAGCTCCGGTCCCGCGGAGGGGGCGGGACCGGAGCGCGGTAACCAGGGAGGGGAGAGGGGCCTGATGGGCATGGGTGACGAGGTGTACGGGGAGTGGGAGGAGCTGGTCGGTGCCGCGCTGCTGGGCACCGGGCGGCGGCAGGGCAGCCCGGAGGCCCTGCTGGACGCGGCCGCCGTGCAGACCGTACGGCGGCGGGCCGGGTTGCGGCCGGCCGAGGCGGGGCCGCGCCCGGAGCCCGCACCGGTGGATCCGCGTCCGGCGCCGCCGGTGGCGGCCCGGCGGCGGCTCGCGCAGCTGCTGGCCGGCCGCACCGGTGCGGGCAGCGGCAGCGGGCGGCGCGGGTCGGCCCCGGATGTGACGGAGCTGTTGCCGCAGTGGCTGGCCGCGGCCGGGCGGTACGGCTACCGCGCGCCGTCCGCGCTCGTGCCGGCGCTGCTGGACGCGGCCCGGGCCCGTACGGATCTGCGGCCGCAGGCGCTGGCCCTGGCCGGGGCGCGGGGGATGTGGCTGGCGCGGCTGAATCCGGACTGGCGGTTCGCCCTGCGCGGCGGGGCGGGCGGGGCCGGGCAGCTGCCTGAGGTCACCGACCGGGCCGGGGTGGAACGGCTGTGGCAGGAGGGGCTGTTCGCGGAGCGGGTGGCACTGCTGGGTGCCGTACGGGCCCACGAGCCGGCGGCCGCGACGCGGCTGCTGGCGACGACCTGGGCGACCGAGCGGGCCGAGGACCGCTTGATGTTCCTCGATTCGCTGCGGGTGGGGCTGTCGGAGGGGGACGAGCCGTTCCTGGAGGCGGCGCTGGGCGACCGCAGTCGCAATGTCCGCGCGACGGCGGCCGAGCTGCTGTCCGCGCTGCCCCGATCGGCGCTGGCCGGGCGGATGGCGCAGCGGGCCCTGGCCTGCGTGGGTCCCGAGGGGGTGACCCCGCCGGCCGAGTGCGACGCGGGGATGCTGCGGGACGGGGTGGTCAAGCGGCCGCCCGCCGGCCGCGGGGAACGGGCCTGGTGGCTCGGCCAGTTGGTGGAGGCGGCGCCGCTGTCCTGCTGGCGGGAGCGGTTCGGGGGGATGGGGCCCGCGGAGCTGGTGGCGCTGCCGGTCGCCGAGGGCGAGGTCTGGCGCGAGGAGCTCCACGCGGCGTGGTGCCGGGCGGCGGTGCGGCAGCGGGACGCGGAGTGGTCCCGGGCCCTGCTCGGCCCGGCCTCCGCACCCCCCGCGGCCGGCCCGGGGACGGCCTCGCTCGCGGAGCGGGCGAAGCTGCTGGAGACTCTGCCCGATGCGGAACGGGCGGAGTGGGTCGCGGAGTTCATACGGGCCCACGGGCTGTCGGAGGCGTTCCAGCTGCTCGGGGTGTGCGTGGTGCCGTGGGCGGGTGCGCTGGGGAGGGCCGTCGTGGACGCGCTGGAGGCGGCGCGGGAGGCGGGCAGCTACCCGTGGAGCTTCAGCGGGGTGATGGGGCTGGCGGAGCGCTGCCTGGATCCTGCGGAGGCGGGGCGGCTGTCGGCGCTGACCGCGGGGGCGGAGGATCCGGCGGCGGACGTGTCGCCGGGGGCCGCGGCGTACTGGGCGGAGGCGTTCGAGCGGCTGGTGGCCACGCTTCGCTTGCGCGAGGCCATGCTTTCGGAACTGGCGCCGGCGTAACCGCTGCGGGGCGCCGGGTCGCGTGGGGGCCTACCGCTGCGCGGAGCGGTCCCCTACCCGCCCTTCCACCGTTCCCCGGGCTCCGCCCGGACCCGGTCCTCAAACGCCGGACGGGCTGGAACACCCTGGGGCTCCGCCCCAGACCCCGCTCCTCAAACGCCGGAGGGGCTGGATGTATCCAGCCCCGGCGGCGGGGCTACTGGCGGACGTGGGTGCGGACCCAGTCCACGATCGACGTCGTCGTCGCGCCCGGGGTGAAGATCTCGGCCACGCCCTTCTCCTTCAGGGGGGCGATGTCGTCCTCCGGGATGATGCCGCCGCCGAAGACCTTGATGTCCTCCGCGTCGCGCTCCTTGAGGAGTTCGATGACGCGCACGAACAGCGTGTTGTGGGCGCCGGACAGGATCGACAGGCCGATCGCGTCGGCGTCCTCCTGGATGGCGGTGTCCACGATCTGCTCGGGCGTCTGGTGGAGGCCGGTGTAGATGACCTCCATGCCCGCGTCCCGCAGGGCGCGCGCGATCACCTTGGCGCCGCGGTCGTGGCCGTCGAGACCCGGCTTGGCCACCACCACACGGATCGGACCGGTCACACCCATCGCACTGCCTCCCGAGTGAACGAACGTTAAGTACAGCATCGCGCACGCCACCGTTTCACGGTCAACCAGGAGGGGGAAATCACACGTGGGACGGCATTGCGCCACCGTGCCGCCAGCCGCACGGCACGGTGGCGCGACCGGCCGCAGTCCCAAGAGGCTCAGGGGAGGCCGTCGATGGGGCTGTCCATACCCTTGTCCGGCGCCGCGCTGAGGGCGGGGGCGCTCGAGGTGGTCGTGCTCGGGGGGCACCTCCTCCTCTATCCCACCGGGGTGTGCCAGGAGAGGGCCGGCGCCAAGCCGCCCTCGGCCCGGCCGCCCGTGCTGCTGCTCCACGGCTTCTCCGACAACCGTTCCGTCTTCGTCCTGCTGCGCCGCGCCCTCGGCGCGGACGGCCGCCGGCACGTGGAGGCGTACAACTACTCGCCCTTCACCCGCGACCTGCGCGTCACCGCCCGCCACCTCGCCCGGCGCGTCGAGGAACTCTGCGCACGCACCGGGCAGGAGCGGGTGGATCTGGTGGGGCACAGCCTCGGCGGGCTGGTCGGCCGGTACTACGTCCAGCGCCTGGGCGGCGACGCCCGCGTCCGCACGCTCGTCACGCTCGGCACCCCGCATTCCGGCACGCTGGTCGCCCCCTTCATGGACGCGCACCCGCTGGTGCGGCAGATGCGGCCCGACTCCGAGGTGCTGGCCGAGCTGGCCGCGCCCGCGCCCGGCTGCACGACGCGATGCGTGGCGTTCTGGAGCGAGTTCGACATCGTGATGGCCCCCGTCGGGACGGCCCGGATCGAGCATCCGGATCTACGCGTGGAGAACGTGCAGGTCACAGGCATCGGGCATCTCGCCCTCCCCGCGCACCCCACCGTGATCGCGGCGGTCCGGCGCGCGCTCGACGGCCCGGGCCCGACCGCGGCGGAGCGCCCGGGAGCCGCGTTCGTCGCATAGACACCGGACCACTGAAAGTCGAACGAATTTCGAACTCAAGGCCAAGGCTGCGTCTTTCGGCGACCGAAAGGCGGCCGAATGCCCGGTTCCCGCGATGCGGAAACCCGCCGAAGATTGTCGTTGCGAGTAACCGCCGGGTACAGTCACGCCACTGCTCTCCTCCGGTGAACCTCTGATTCCGCTGGTTCCCCGGCCACCCAGGCCCCCACTGCCGAGGCGAAAGAGAAGTTGGTGAACGACCGCCCCTCGCCGGGCCAGTATCCGGATCCCGGGTATGACGGCCTTGCCACCACCACTTTCGCTGGTGACTCGACCTACGTTTCCTATGAAACGCAGGGCCAGGGGGTCAACTACGCCGCATACGGCTCGTATGAGACCGGCGCGTACGACACCACCGCGTGGACCTCGCAGGACACGTACCTCTCCACGATCCCGGCCCAGGCCAATGTCTGGAACACGCCGGACACGGACTACTCCGGCTACGCGCAGTACCAGCAGCCCCAGCAGCCCTCCTTCGGCTACGACACCTCCGCCGAACAGACCGGGCACTGGGCGATGCCGGGCTACCAGACCCTCACGGGCAGCGAGACCGGCGCCTACGACGCCACCGCCTGGAACACCGTCGCCCCCGAGGTCGTCGAAACCCCGGCCCAGCAGCCCGAGACCGGCTACGCGAACGAGTACGGGTACGGGTACGAGCAGGGCTACGAGTACGCGTACCAGCAGCCGCAGCAGGACTACGCGTACGGGACCTACGCCTACGAAGCCCCGGCCGCGGACGCCGACGCCGACGCGTACGCCGAGACCGCCGTCTTCGAAGACACCCCCGCCTTCGAAGACATGGCCGTGTCCGAGAACGAGGCCGGGAGCGAAGCCGGGTACGAGGCCGAGGACACGGACGCGGACGACGTCGACGTGCCCGAGGTGCACGACCTCCCCACCCAGGCGATGCCCGTGACCCCGGCTCCGCGCGCCGCGCGCCGCACCGCCCCCAAGGGGAACGCGAAGAGCGGCGCCAAGGCCGGCAACAGCCGTCGCCGCACCCCGGCGAAGCGTTCCGCCCTGCTGACCGTGGCCGTGCCCTCCGCCTGCGTGATGGGTGTCGCGGGTGTCGCCGCCGCCTCCGTCGGCGGACTCACCGGCACGGACAAGCCCGCCGAGGGCACCACCACGATGGCCGCGCCCGACCCGGCCTCGGTGAAGCCGGTCGCGGCGAACAACAAGCTCGACACCCAACTGGCCGCGCTCAGCGCCGACGCGGGCGACTTCGCGGACCGCGCGAGCCGTACGCAGGAGCGCATCGACCTGCGCCAGCGCCAGGAAGACGAGAAGAAGAAGAAGGAGGCGGAGGCCGCGGCCAAGGAGGCGGCCCGCCCCAAGTTCGCGATCCCCGTCGAACAGCACGGCCTCAGCGCCAGCTTCGGTCAGGCCGGCGGCATGTGGATGTCCGTGCATACCGGCATCGACTTCCCGGTCTCCTACGGAACCCCGGTCATGGCCGCCACCGACGGCACCGTGCGCACGCAGTACAACAGCGCCTACGGGAACATGGCCATAGTGACCTCGCCCGACGGCACCGAGACCTGGTACTGCCACCTCAGCAGCACCAAGATCCGGTCCGGCAAGGTCAAGGCCGGCGACGTCATCGCCTACTCCGGCAACTCCGGCAACTCCACCGGCCCGCACCTCCACTTCGAGGTACGGCCCGGCGGCGGGTCCGCGATCGACCCCCTGCCGTGGCTCCGCAGCCACGGGCTGGACCCGACCTGATCCAGCCCGGCGAGGGCGCTGCCCCCGGCGCCTACAGCTTCTGGACCGGCGCGTAGCGCAGGAGCAGCCGCTTCGGCTTGTCGTCCCCGAAGTCGATGGTGGCCTGCGCGTCGGCGCCCGCGCCCTTGACCTCCATGACGGTGCCGAGCCCGAACTGGTCGTGCGTGACCCGGTCCCCGACCGCCAGGGCGATCACCGGCTTGTCGGTGGCCCGGCGCGTCGCGAAGCCGGACGGGCCCGACTTCGTGCGCGACGAGGACAGGAACGACTCGGGCGAGGTGCCGAACGTGGCCTTGCCGCCGCCCGAACCCGAAGACCCGTAGCCGGAGCTCCGCATCGGACCGGCCGGCTTCTGGGCCGCGCCCGTGCGCTTCCACTTCAGGTACTGGTCCGGGATCTCCTCCAGGAACCGCGACGGCGGGTTGTAGGAGGGCGTGCCCCATGCGCTGCGCATCGAGGAGCGGGTCAGGTAGAGCCGCTCGCGCGCCCGCGTGATGCCGACGTAGGCGAGGCGGCGCTCCTCCTCCAGCTCCTTGGTCTGGCCCAGCGCCCGCATGTGCGGGAAGACCCCGTCCTCCATGCCGGTCAGGAAGACCACCGGGAACTCCAGGCCCTTGGCGGTGTGCAGGGTCATCAGGGTGATGACGCCGGAGCCGTCCTCGTCCTCGTCGGGGATCTGGTCGGAGTCGGCGACGAGCGCGACCTGCTCCAGGAACTCGGCCAGGGTGCCGGATCCGGGCGCCGGGGCGCCGGTCTCGGCCGCCTCGGCGGCCGCCGTCTCCCGGGCCTGCTCGAACTCCAGCGCAACGGCCGCCAGTTCCTGGAGGTTCTCGATGCGCGTCTCGTCCTGCGGGTCGGTCGAGGCCTGGAGTTCGGCGAGGTAGCCGGTGCGCTCCAGGACCGCCTCCAGGACCACCGCCGGGCCCGCGCCCGATTCGGCGATCGTGCGCAGCTCCTCCATCAGCGCGTTGAACCGCTTCACCGCGTTCGTGGAGCGCGCGGCCATGCCGAAGGCCTCGTCCACGCGCCGCAGCGCCTGCGGGAAGGTGATCTTCTCGCGCATCGCGAGGGCGTCGATCATCGCCTCGGCGCGCTCGCCGATGCCGCGCTTGGGCGTGTTCAGGATCCGGCGGAGCGGGACGTTGTCCTCCGGGTTGGCGAGGACGCGCAGGTACGCGAGGACGTCGCGGACCTCCTTGCGCTCGTAGAAGCGGACGCCGCCGACGACCTTGTAGGGCAGTCCGACGCGGATGAAGATCTCCTCGAAGACACGCGACTGCGCGTTGGTCCGGTAGAAGATCGCGACGTCGCCCGCCTTGGCGTCGCCCGCGTCCGTCAGCCGGTCGATCTCGTCGGCGACGAACTGCGCCTCGTCGTGCTCGGTGTCGGCGACGTAGCCGGTGATGACGGCGCCGGTGCCGGCCTCGGTCCACAGGTTCTTGGCGCGGCGGTTCTCGTTGCGCTCGATGACGGCGTTGGCCGCGGAGAGGATCGTCTGGGTGGAGCGGTAGTTCTGCTCCAGCAGGATCGTCGTCGCGTCCTTGTAGTCCTCCTCGAACTGGAGGATGTTGCGGATGGTCGCGCCGCGGAAGGCGTAGATCGACTGGTCGGCGTCACCCACCACGCACAGCTCGGCCGGGGGCAGGTCCGGGTAGCCGGTGCCGACCAGCTCGCGCACGAGCGTGTACTGGGCGTGGTTGGTGTCCTGGTACTCGTCGACGAGGACGTGCCGGAAGCGGCGGCGGTAGTGCTCGGCCACGTCCGGGAACGCCTGGAGCAGGTGGACCGTGGTCATGATGATGTCGTCGAAGTCGAGCGCGTTGGCCTCGCGCAGCCGCCCCTGGTACATGGCGTAGGCCTGGGCGAGGGTCTTCTCGAAGCCGTCGGCGGCCTGGTCGGCGAAGGCCTCTTCGTCGACCAGCTCGTTCTTCAGGTTGGAGATCTTGGCGTTGAAGGCCTTGGGCGGGAACTTCTTCGGGTCCAGGTCCAGGTCGCGGCAGACGAGCGCCATCAGGCGCTTCGAGTCGGCGGCGTCGTAGATCGAGAACGAGGACGTGAAGCCGAGCCGCTTGGACTCGCGGCGCAGGATGCGGACGCACGCGCTGTGGAAGGTGGAGACCCACATGGCGTTGGCGCGCGGGCCGACCAGGCCCTCGACGCGCTCCTTCATCTCGCCGGCGGCCTTGTTGGTGAAGGTGATCGCCAGGATCTGGCCGGGGTGGACGTTCCGCGCGGACAGCAGGTGTCCGATGCGGTGGGTCAGTACCCGGGTCTTGCCGGAGCCGGCGCCCGCCACGATGAGCAGCGGGGAGCCCGCGTGCACCACGGCCGCGCGCTGCTGCTCGTTCAGCCCGTCGAGGAGCGTCGCCGGGTCGATGACGGGCCGGGGGGCGCCGTCCCGGTAGTACGCGTCCCCGGACATGGGCACGTCGAACCGGCCGCCGAAGAGATCGTCCGCGCCCGGCTCCGGGGCGGCGTGATCCTCGGGCGGCGGGGGGACCTCGTCGGAGGGGGTGAGGTCCGCCAGGAAACTGTCGTCAAAGAGGCTGCTCATCGCATTCCGAGTCTAGGGGGCCGGACCGACAGCCGGTTCCGAGCCCGGAAAATCGCCCTCCCGGAACCCGTCGCCCAGCACGATCCCCAGCAGGCCCGGGAAGCGCTGCTCCAGGTCGTCGCGGCGCAGCACGAGGTAGAGCTTGCGGCCCTGGGGGCGCTGGCAGATCACTCCGCTCTCGCGCAGCGTCTTGAGGTGGTGCGTGACGCTCGACCTGGGCAGGTCGGGCACCACCTCACCGCAGAACGCCTCCTCGCCCGAGGCCAGCCTGCGGACGATCTCCAGCCGGACGGGGTGCCCGAGCGCCGCCAGGACCTCGACCAGCTCGAGGCGGTCGGCGGCGGGGTGGGTGAGCTCAGCAGCGGCAGCCATGGATCCAACTGTACGCAGATCTCGTACGGACCATTGCCGGACCGTACGAAGATCTCGTACAGTTCAGATCAATCGTACGAGAACTTCGTACGGTCGATCGGTCATCCATACATCCACGCATCCATGCATCCACGCCACGTGAGGACACGCACCCATGCCCGACACCCTGCTCGACGACGCCTCCCTGGCCGCCTCCCTCGAAGGCGGCTTCACCAGCCACCACGCCGACGTCAACGGCACCCGCCTGCACTACGTGGAGGGCGGCAGCGGCGAACCGCTCGTCCTCCTCGGCGGCTGGCCGCAGACCTGGTGGCAGTGGCACAAGGTGATGCCCGCCCTGGCCCGCCGCTACCGGGTGATCGCCGTGGACCTGCGCGGCATGGGCAGCTCCGACAAACCGCAGGAGGGCTACGACAAGAAGACGATGGCCGCCGACATACGGGCCCTGCTCACCCACCTCGGCCTGGAGCGGGCCCACATCGCCGGCCACGACATCGGCGCGATGGTCGCCTACGCCTTCGCCGCCAACCACCCGGAGGCCATCGGCCGCGCCGCCCTCCTCGACGTCTCGCACCCCGAGGAGTCGTGGATGCGGATGCCCCTGATCCCGGAGCCCGGGACGCCGCGCCACCTGTGGTGGTTCGCCTTCAACCAGGTGCACGGCCTGCCCGAGCAGCTGCTCGCCGGCCGCTCCCGCCTCCTGCTGGACTGGCTGTTCGGCGCCGGGACCGCCGACCCCGCCTCCGTCGACGCGCACGCGCGCGCCGTGTACGCCCGCGCCTACGACACCCCGGAGGCGATCCGGGCCGGCAACGACTGGTACCGCACCTTCGTCCAGGACATCGCGGACCTCGCCGGATACGCCCCGGTGACCGCCCCGCTGCTCGCCCTCGGCGGCGAGTACAGCAACCACGACGTCCTCGCCGAAGCCGTCCCGGCGCTCGGCACCGACACCCGCGTGGTCCGCGTCGACGGCAGCGGCCACTACCTCCCGGAGGAGCAGCCGGAGTTCGTCACGGCGGAGCTGACCCGCTTCTTCGGCTGATTACGGGGGCGGTTCCGAGGGCGGTCCCCCGCCCCCGCCCGGGCGGAATCCGCGCACGGCCACCCCGTACGCTCGAAGCCATGACCGTCCTCATCAACGCCTTCGTCGGCCTCCACATCATCGGCATCGCCTCGCTCCTCGGCGGCTTCCTGACCCAGATGAAGGCGATGGGCGCCGGCACCGCCCGCTTCGTGCCCGCCATGCTGCACGGCGCGCTCACCATGCTCGTCACCGGCGTCCTGCTCGTCGGTTTCCGCGAGATGGACGGCACTGCCGTCAACAACATAAAGATCGGCGTGAAGCTCGCGATCCTCTTCGTGATCCTCGCCCTCGTCTACGTCAAGCGCGACGAGGAGCAGGTGGAGAAGGCCCTGTTCGGCGCGGTCGGCGGACTGACCGTGATCAATATCTTCATCGCCGTCCTCTGGCACTGATCCGCATCGGTCCCGAGCAGCCATCCCCGGTCGTATCAGGCCACTTACGATCATCCCGTCATCTGCCCGTTACCTCCGGGTCTAGCGTCCTCCTCCAAGCACCGACGGAGGAAGGACGTGAGGCCCTCGTGGCCAGTCATCGAAAGCCCAGGCAGCGCCCGCTCGCAGGCGGCACGGTACGCACCGCCGCCACCACCCTCGCCCTCGCGGGCGCTGCCACCGCCACCGCCTTCGAAGGCACCTCGCATGCCGACCCCGGCCTCTCTCCCTCGCAGGTCGAGTCGGAGGTGGACCGGCTCTACGAGGAGGCCGAGGCCGCGACCGAGCGGTACAACGGGGCGAAGCAGAAGGCCGACGAGGCCGAGCGGGCACTGGACGACCTGCGCGACGAGACCGCCCGCAAGACCGATCAGCTCAACAGCGCCCGCGGCGCGCTCGGTTCGATGGCCGCCACCCAGTACCGCAGCGGCGGCGGCCTCGGCACCGCGGTCACCCTCGTGACCGCCGCCGATCCGCAGGAGTACCTCTCCCAGGCCTCCTTCATCACCCGTGCCGGGGACCGCAACGCCGCCGGCATCAGCACCGTGCGCCGCCGGCTCGACGAGGTCGGCAAGCTGCGCGAGCAGGCCTCCGGACGGCTCGCAGACCTCCGCACGCGGCGCGACGAACTGGCCGAGCGCAAGGCCGAGATCGAGGGCAAGCTCAGCACCGCGAAGCGGCTGCTGGCCCGGCTCACCGCCGAGGAGCGTGCCGCGTACGAGGCCAGGTCGGCCGGCGCCGCGCCCGCCGCGGCCCCGCAGTCCACTCCCCCGCGACCGGCCGACAGCTCCCGCGCCGCCCGTGCGGTGGCCTTCGCGCACGGCGCGATCGGGAAGCCGTACGTCTGGGGTGCCACGGGCCCGGGATCCTTCGACTGCTCCGGCCTGACCCAGGCGGCCTGGCGCGCGGCCGGGGTCTCGCTCCCGCGCACCACCTACACCCAGATCAACGCCGGCCGGCGCGTCTCCCGCGACCAACTGGCCCCCGGCGACCTGGTGTTCTTCTACTCCGGGGTCACCCACGTCGGCATGTACATCGGTAACGGCCAGATGATCCACGCCCCGCGCCCGGGCTCCACGGTCCGCGTGGCCCCGATCGACTCGATGCCCTGGGCCGGCGCGTCCCGCCCGGCGTAGGCACTGGCCGACGAGCTGGAGCAGCGGCCCCAGTGATCGCACTCCGGCTCCGGCTTCGGGGTGCAGGCCTTCACCAGCCAGAAGATCAGAATCCCGATGAGCACCAGGATCCCCGCGGCGACCCATCCGCGCCGACGCCCCGGCAGGGAACGTATGCGGCTCGGCAGGGAACCTCCGGTCGCGGACGGGCGCCCGGACGGCGCGTCCACGGGCCGGGGCGGAGCCGGGGGTGCGGGGGGAGACGGGCGTGCGGGGGGAGCCTGGGGTGCGGGGGGAGCCGATCGCATGGGGAACGCCCGCCCGGACTGGACCGTGAAGCCCTCCTCGTCGCCGAGGAACCGCCGGTAGACGGGGAGCGCCGTCTCACGACAGGTGTTCAGATCGTCCGGATCCGGTGCGGCGACCCGGTCCTCCTCGCAGACGAAGCCGTACAACAACTGGAGCGGACGGCCGAACTCGTCCCGCGGCGCCTGGTCCACGGAGTCGTTTCCCGGCTCGGCGATGTCGACCGCGGTCACCTGGTGCGTCGTGTGCACGACCGTCAGGCGGCGTCCGGCCCCGGTGACCACCGGTACGACCTTCACCTGCTCCGCCACCATGCCCGGCGCCACGGAATCGTCGAGGACTCCGTAGTCGCCCTCGGCGACGAGGAAGTCGGGCGCGAGCAGGGTCCGGTAGCCGAGGTACCGCCCGCGGGCGACGAGGAACGGCCAGGCCGGCCGGCCGTGTGAGGGGCCGTCCATGTCAGGACAACCTGGAGTGCGGCAACTGGTCCTCCAGGACCGCTACTTTCCGGCGCATGTCCTCGAGGACCCGGCGCCGCGCGACGCAGAACTGCTGATGGTTCTGCTGGGCCTGGCTCAGGTTCTGCCTGAGGCGCGTCTGCGTCGCCGCGTACCCTCCGCTCGCCGAGTCGAGGAACATGCTCAGCACGGCGTTGCCGGTCAGTACCGCCGCCGAGGGGCCGAAGGCGGCGAGCAGGGCCTTGCCGGCCGCCCGGCCGGCGAAGGTGAGCAGGGAGGCGACCGCATCGATCGGGTCCAGTTGGCTGCGCCGGCGTACCTCGGCGTGGAAGGCCGCACGGGTCTCCTCGTCGAGTCGGCGCTCCACCTGGTCGAACAGGTCGGGAACGACGGCCGACAACGGGACGTCGACGCGGGTGGGATGCACCTTCCCCTCGGGGATCTTGACGATCCTCCCGGTGGAGTCGACGGTCGCGAATCCCGGGCCGACCGCACTGACGGGGATGAGACGGACGGCCCGTACGGTGCTGTGGATCTTCACCAACGACCGGAAGTGATCGTTCGAGGTCAGCAGGTCCTGTACGAGTTCCAGCCGGACCTTCTCATCGGGGTGCAGATCGGCGAGCAGGTCCCACTTGGTGATGACGAAGCTGATGGGACATTCCGCCTCGATCATGATCGGCACCAGGGCGTTGAGCGTCTGCTCGAGACGGACCTGCCCCTGGGGCGCACCGTCCAGGTGCTGCCGGACGTGGTTGCCGTCGATGATTCCGATCATCGCGTCGGCCTGCCGGATGTCCTCGTACAGCTCCGCCTGCACCGTCGATCCGGGCGCCTGGGGCTCCGTCAGGAGTTCCCCCGCGTATTCCAGGTACTTCAGGTGGAGCATCGGCCGTGGCCGGACGCCGACGGCGACGTGGCTCTTCACCGTGAACGTGAAGTTCCGCGCCTCCCCCTTCGCCGTTCCGGGTGGCCAGCCCGCGTCCGCCGCGGTATCCGCCATCTGGCTGTACCACTGGTTGAGTTGCATCACGTCGTCCGGCGGAGCCTTGAGGAAGTAGCTCTGGCCCGCCGTCGACTTCAGCCGGTGGTACATGCTGGCCAGCAGCAGCGTCTTGCCGGAGCCCTGCAGTCCCAGGGCCACGACCTGGAACGTCGGAGTGTCCTCCTCGATTTCCAGCTCCGGACCGCGGTCCCTGCGCTTGTCCCACATCCTGTACACGACCAGGAGCAGGACCAGGACCAGAAGGACGATCAATATGCCGAAAGCACCCATGGCTCTCCGTCCCGGCAGCCGGAAAGACGGCCACCGCATCAACGGGAAGTGGGACCGCCGGGCGCACGTCACGGGCCTGTGGCTGGGGATGGGAGAGGGGCAGGGACAGCGCCCGAAGGCCTCATGCATCCCAGTGCTTCACGTCCCCAAGGGGCACCGCTCTCTTCTTCCATGGTCCCCGCTCACCGCTGGCCCGGCCACTCGGGCGGGCGAGCCGCGCGCGGCCGCTACGGCGTCTTGACCACGCCGCTGAGCCACTGGAAGGTCTGCGGCAGCTGCTTCGACCACGAGTCCAGGTTGTGGCCGCCGGTCACCTTCTCCGCGTGCACCACGGTCGGGCTCTGCGCGATCGCCTTGAGGTCCATGCCGGACAGGTAGCCGTCCTGCTCGGCCCCCGACATCCACAGGGAAACCGCGGGCGGTGCGGGAGCGGCCTTGAGCACGGCCTTCAGGTTGTGCGTGCGGCGCAGCTCCGGGTCCTGCGCGACCAGCGACGACGGCTCCTGGCCCGGGTCGTTGTAGCCGGACAGGGAGACGGCCGCGCCGTAGCGGTCGGGGTGGGAGATCGCCAGCTTGGCGGAGCAGTACGCGCCCGCCGAGTACCCGGCGACGCCCCAGGTGCGGGCCTCCTCCGAGACCCGGAAGTTGTCGGTGACCATCTTGCGGACGTCGACGCTGAACCAGCTGTCGGCGTTGACCTTGCCGGGGAGGTTGGCGCAGCCGGTGTCGGCGTTGCCCAGCAGCATGGCGCGCGGCGAGACCAGGATGAACGGCTTCACCTTGCCGCTCTTCATCAGCGGCTCCAGCACGTCGTGCGCCTTGAGCCCCTGGAACCAGGACTTGCCCGTCCCGGGTATGCCCGGGATCAGCTCGACCACCGGGAACTTCTTGTCCTTGAAGGCCGGGTCGTCGTACTGAGGCGGCAGCCACACCATGACGTCGCCCTTGACCCCGGAGATCTTCCCGTCGAGCTCGGTCTTCCGGACCCGGCCGCCGAGGCCGTCGACCGGCTGGAACTCCTGCTTCACCTTCGGCTCGGCCTTGACCTCCGAGGCCTTCTTCCCGCCGAGCCCGTCAGGCCCCAGGTCGGGGGCGGCGGTGACGTACTTGCCGGTGCCGAACAGGTCCCCCCAGGAGGCGTAGAAGTTCATGTCCCGGTTGACCGCGACGAACACCACCGCGACGGCGGTGACCTGCGCGAAGACCACCATCAGCCCGCGGGTCGCGACGCGCACGACGGCGGGGCCGCGCACCTTGCTCCACACCACCAGCGGCAGGACGACGGCGATCGCGGCCAGCACGGCCACCGTCGCGAAAAAGGGGGTCCCCGTCAGGCTCATCACGCCACCCAAGAGGGCGGCGCGACGCCGTCCGGTTGCCCCTCCCCCCTGCGTCGTGGATCACACCCTTTCCTACCGGGCGGTCACACCAGACGGCGCGCCGTGGCCCAGCGGGTCAGCTCGTGGCGGTTGGAGAGCTGCAGCTTCCTGAGCACCGCCGAAACGTGCGACTCGACGGTCTTCACCGAGATGAAGAGCTGCTTGGCGATCTCCTTGTACGCGTACCCGCGCGCGATCAGCCGCAGCACCTCGCGCTCGCGCTGCGTGAGGCGGTCCAGGTCCTCGTCGACCGGCGGCGCGTCCGTCGAGGCGAAGGCGTCGAGCACGAAGCCCGCGAGGCGCGGCGAGAAGACCGCGTCCCCGTCCTGCACCCGGAAGACCGAGTCCACCAGGTCGGTGCCGGTGATGGTCTTGGTGACGTAGCCGCGCGCGCCGCCGCGGATGACCCCGATGACGTCCTCGGCCGCGTCCGACACCGACAGGGCCAGGAACCGTACGGGGTGCTCGGCCGCCGCCATCAGCGGGGCGCAGCGGCGCAGCACCTCGACCCCGCCGCCGCCGGGCAGGTGCACGTCGAGCAGGACCACCTCGGGCCGGGTGGCGGTGATGACGGTGACGGCCTGGTCCACGTCCGCGGCCTCGCCGACGACCTCGACGCCGGTCCGCGCGGTGTCGCCGATCTCGGCCTGTACGCCGGTGCGGAACATCCGGTGGTCGTCGACGAGCACCACCCGGACCCGCCGGGCCTCGGTCGCGTGCTCGTTCGTACCGGCTTCTTCGGTCATGCTGCGTTCGCCGCCCTCTCCATCTCCAGTTCGACCACCGTGCCCCCGTCGGGCGCGGACCGCAGCACCGCGGTCCCGCCGTTGCGCTGCATCCGGCCGATGATCGATTCTCGTACGCCCATGCGGTCGTCCGGTACCGCTTCGATGTCGAAGCCCGGTCCCCGGTCCCGTACGGACACGAACACGGTCTGCCCCTCCACCTCCGCGTACACCTGCACGGCCCCGCCCTCGCCACCGTACTTGGCGGCGTTGACCATCGCCTCGCGCGCGGCCTGGACCTGGGCCGCGAGCCGCTCGTCGAGCGAGCAGTCGCCGACGAGGACGACCTCGATGGGGACGCCGTGGTGGTCCTCCACTTCGGCGGCGGTCTTCTTCACGGCCTCCGCGAGGGTGGCCGGCTCCTCGGCCTCGTCCTTGCCGGTGCCCTCGGGCTTGTACAGCCAGTTCCGCAGCTCCCGCTCCTGCGCCCGGGCGAGCCGCCGGACCTCCCCGACGTCCTCCGCGTTGCGCTGGATCAGGGTGAGGGTGTGCAGGACGGAGTCGTGCACGTGGGCGGCGACCTCGGCGCGCTCCTGGGCGCGGATGCGCATCAGGCGTTCCTCGGAGAGGTCCTGGGTCATGCGGATCAGCCAGGGTCCGGCGAGGAGTGCGATGCCGACGAGGACGGCGAGGGTGGCGGTCAGGACGTTGCCGAGCTGGGCGGCGGAGCCCCGTACGACGATGAAGACGGTGAGTCCGACGCCGACCAGGGCGACGCCGGCGAGGGCCCGGGCGGTCTGGAAGAGGCGCCCGTGCCGTCCGGCGGCCTCGTTCCAGTGGGCGCGCCGCGCGTTGTCGGCCTGCCGCCATACGAGGACCACACCGGCCCCGACCAGCAGCGTCGGCCACACGTACCGGCCGGAGGCGCCGCCGAGCTGGACCTTGGAGATGAAGATGCCGGCGCCGATGAACAGGGCGATCAGCGCGGTGATCTGCCCCCGGTCGGGCTTGCGCAGGCGGCGGCTGCCGTCGGCGAGGGTCTCGAAAAAGGAGCGGTGCCCGGTGCGGCCGCCGACGCCCAGCGGTACGAAGACCCAGAAGGCGGCGTAGAGCAGGATGCCGAGGCCGTCGCCCCACATGAACAACAGGAGGAAGGCGAGCCGGACCCAGACGACGGGCAGCCCGAGGTGTCCGGCGAGGCCGCGGGCCACACCGCCGAGCATCCGGCCGTCGGCACTGCGGTAGAGCTTGCGGTGCGGCGCTTCCTCGGGTTCCGGTGCAAGGGGGGTGCGGGTGGCGGCTACGGACGGCATGCCATTGATGGTCACACGCCGGGTGGCGGCCGGGCATCAGGGCATCCCCCCAGTTCTGTCGGGGGGATATCAGGGTTGTGCCAGGGTAGGGCCGGATGCCGCGGGCCTCGGCGGCCCGTCACCATGGACCCATGACCGAAGTACACGACGCCCCGCCGGAGCACCCGGGGGTCCCTGCCCCTCCGGATGCCCGTCCGCCCCTGCGCCGCAGCAAACGCGACAAGTTGCTCGCGGGCGTGTGCGGGGGCCTGGGCCGGTACTTCGACCTGGATCCGATGATCTTCCGGATCGTCCTCGGCGTCCTCGCGGTCACCGGTGGCGTCGGCCTGATCTTCTACGGCTTCGCGTGGCTGCTGCTCCCCGTCGAGGGCGAGGACGACAGCGAGGCGAAGAAGATGCTGACCGGCCGGATCGAGGGCGCGACCCTCGCGGCGGTGTTCGCGGCGCTGGTGGGCTGCGCGCTGTTCCTGTCGATGCTGGACAACGGCGGCCTCGCGGTCTTCTCGGTCCTGGTCATCCTGGCGCTGGGCGGGGCCTCGTACTGGTCGCAGCGGCGCCGGCACGCCTACCCGCCGGAGGCGGAGGCCCCCGCCGCGCACTCCCCCGCCCCGCCGGAGACGAAGGCTCCGCCGACCCCGGGCGGACCGTCCTGGTGGCGGGACCCGCTGGTCAAGGACGGCACCACCGGCCCGGTCGGCACCACGGGCTACCTGTGGGGCCCGGACGACGACGCCGAGGCGGTGGCGGAGCCGGCCGCGGCCGGAGCCGCGCGGAAGCCCGCCGTCCCGCCCCGCCCGCGCGGCGGCATCGGCGGCCGGGTCTTCGTCCTGGCGCTGCTCGCCGGGGCCGGCTCCGCCGCCTCCGTGTGGGAGGGCGGCACCCTCAGCCACGCGCTCCAGATCGGGTTCGCCGCCGCCCTGGCCGTGTTCGGTCTGGGCCTCGCGGTCAGTTCGGTCAAGGGCCGTACCGGCTTCGGCACGGTACTGCTGGGGCTCGTGACCGCGGGGCTGCTGGCGGGGGCCTCGGTGCTCCCCCGGGACATCGGCACGGACTGGCGGAAGGTCGAGTGGCGCCCGGCCGCGGTGGCCGACGTGAAGCCCGTCTACGACGCGGGCACCGGGTTCGCGACCCTGGACCTGAGCCGCCTGGACGTACCGAAGGGCACGACCGTGGCGGTCCGCGCCTCCCTCGACGCGGGACGGCTCAAGGTGGTCGTGCCCCGCGAGGTGACGGCCGTCGCCGACGTCTCGATCCGGCTGGGCGACATCCACATGCCCGGGGAGACGAGCCAGGACGTGCGGATCCGCAACGGCGGCGAACACCAGGAGGCGACGCTGCCGCCCGCCGCCGGCACCGAGGCGGGCGGAACGATCGAGCTGCACCTCAGCGCGGGTGTGGGACAGGTGGAGGTGGCCCGTGCGGCGTCATGAGTTCCAGCCGGGACGGCTGATCGCGGGGCTGGCCCTGATCATTGCGGGCGTGCTCTACCTGCTCGACGCGACGGGCCGCGCCGATCTGCCGTGGTTCCTGGTCATCCCGCTGACGGTGGGCGGGCTCTGCCTGGCCGCCCTGACGGGGATGATCACCTACGCCCTGCGGCGGGACCGGCGCGACCGGATCAGCGAGTCCAGCGACGGGTAGCCGGCCCCGGCGAGGATCAGCGGGGTCCAGGCCACCATGTAGATCAGGTCGTTGCCGTAGTAGTACGGGGTCACCGCCCACGACACGGTGAGCCACAGGCTGAGCGAGATCAGCGCTCCGCCGGCGGCCGCGACGCGGGTCAGCAGACCGGCCAGGACTCCGAGGCCGACCAGGATCTCCCCGATGGCGAGGAACACGGCGAAGCCGACGGGGGCCTTGAGGGCGAGGTCCACCAGGGCCGGGACCGCGGAGGTGTCGCGCACCCCGCGCATCAGGTCGCCGATGGATCCGTCACCGGTGGCGGAGAGGAACGCGGAGTCGGTCAGCTTGTCGATGCCCGCGTACACGAAGGTCACGCCGAGGAAGATCCGCAGCGGCAGCAGGGCGTGGCGGACCGCCTGCTCCTTGATCGGGGAGTCGCTCAATCGGGTTGCGTCAGGAACATCGGTTCGGGTCACGCGACATGTGTACCCCCATCACTCGGCCACGTCGATGGTGCACCGGTTGGATTCCACTCCTGCGGCGGTCACCACCTGGATCTCGATGCGGCCGGGTTCCACTTCCGCCGGGACCGGCACCGTCAGGACCGTGTCCGAGGGGTTGGTGAACCCTCCGGCGACGGGGACCAGCGGCACGTGGACGTGGACCGCCCCGATCCGCACCACCAGCCGGGCCAGCATCTCCGGCGTCTGCGCCCCGGGCGGCACGAAGCCCACCCCGCGGATCTCGATGTCGTCCCCGGGGCGGACGGCCGCGTCCAGGTCCCCGGGCTCCCGTCTGCGCACCACCGACAGCACCAGCGGACGGGTGCCCTCGGCGTACTTGGCGGCCAGGTAGACGGCGGCCGACAGCGCCACCAGCAGGGCCAGCGCCCACGGCAGCTGCGGGAGCCGCTCCGGGAAGCGGGCCAGCGACACCGCCGCGTAGGCCAGCACCACCGTGGAGACCAGTACGTACTGGGCGTCCGGGAAGCTGCCGCGGCCCGCGTCGTCCGTGAGCAGGTCCACTCCGCGCGGCCGGTCCGCCGGCAGCTTCTGCAACCGCTGGCCCATGATCCGTACGGAGACCACCCGGCGCACCAGCACGGCCACCGCCGAGGTCAGCGAGACCACCGCGAGCAGCGGCAGCGCCCGGTCCAGGGCGAAACCCGCGTACAGGGCCTGCCGCTCCGGCCCGGGCGCCGAGGCCGCCAGCCGCAGCGCGGGCAGCAGCGCGGCGAACGCCGTCAGCACCACCCAGGCGCTCGGCACGGCCTTCGAGGTGGACAGCCGGTTGTCCTCGCCGACCAGCGGGGCCAGCAGCCCGCCGCGCACCGACTGGGCGCGGGCCGCGACGGTGAGCAGCCCGGCCAGCACCAGGGCCGCCAGCAGCCCGGCGGTGCGGGCGGTGGACCAGCCGGTGCCGAGCGCGGTGCCGACCTGGACGAGCAGCAGGACGCCGGCGGCGATCCACACGGCGAGGACGGCCCGCCGGGAGAACAGGTACAGCCAGGAGTTCCCGGCCTCCCGGCCCCGGTCGGCGACGGCGCGGGCCGACAGGGTCAGTTCGTCGGAGACCCATTGGCGCGACGCCCCCAGCGAGTGGGCCACGGCGGCCGGCACCCCCTGCCCGGAGGCGAACTCGTCCCGCTTCTCGAGGAACCCGGCGAGGGCCCGGCGGTGGCCCTCGCGGGCGCAGTCGTCGCAGACGCAGGCGGCGGTGTGGACACCTCTGGACGTCTCAGACATCTCTTGGACAGCCACGTGCGTGCCGCCTCTCTGAACTACGGTGCAATGCCAGCGAATTGTGCACCACTGCGGCAGTGTTCCGGATTGCGCACGATGTCAGAGCAGGTGATTAACCGTTCATGATGTTGACGCCACCGTTTCCCTGACGGGTTGGTAGCTCACCCAGGCGGCCAGATCGGACCCGAACCGCTCGCGGGTCGCGACCGCGTGGCGGTGGTCGATGGGCACCGGCTTCCCGGCCGCCCGCGCGATCAGCTGCACCCGCGCCGCCCGCTCCGCCTCCAGGAACCACCAGACGGCGGCGTCCACGGAGTCCCCGACCGTCAGCAGCCCGCGGTTGCGCAGGATCAGCGCCTTGTACGGGCCCAGCGCGCGGGCGATGCGGTCCGCGTCGGCGTCCCCGTCCGCGGTGAATTCGTCCAGCAGCGCATGGTCCTCGTAGAAGGCGCAGGCCTCCTGGGTGATCGGGGCCAGCAGCTCGCCCAGGCAGGCCAGGGCGCGGCCGTACGGGCCCTGCGCGCGGACCACGGCCACCACCTCGGGGCGCGCCCGGTGGACCGCCGCGTGCACGGCGAAGGCCAGCTCGTTGACCCGGCGCTGCCCGCGGACCACCCGCCCGTCCCCGTCGACCAGCAGCAGGTCGTCGGGGTCGAGGCCGGCGGGGGCCCGCCCGAAGGGGTTCACCCAGTAGCAGTCCTCGAACTCGGGGTCCCGCGCGGTGACCTGCCCGCCCACCCCGTCCCCGTACCCCAGCCGCCCCAGCAGCCTCAGGGCCTCGGCCAGCCGGGCCTTGCGGTGGGCGCGCGCCGCCTCGACGGTGTCGTGCACGGGCGGCATCTCGAAGCCGAGCCGCTCCACGGGGACGGGTACGGGCTGCTCCGGCATGGGCCCTCCTTCGACGGCTCGGGTCGCGGCGCAAGGTACCGGGGACCCGGCCAAGTGGCCAGAGGAACGGCGAAGCCGCCGCTCCGGAGGGAACGGCGGCTTCGCCGGGGGCGACCGGTGGGGACTACTCCCACTCGATGGTGCCCGGGGGCTTGCTCGTGCAGTCCAGGACCACGCGGTTCACGTCCGGCACCTCGTTGGTGATGCGGGTGGAGATCCGGGCGAGCACCTCGTACGGCATGCGCGTCCAGTCCGCGGTCATCGCGTCCTCGGAGGAGACGGGGCGCAGCACGATCGGGTGGCCGTAGGTGCGGCCATCGCCCTGGACGCCGACGCTGCGGACGTCCGCGAGCAGGACGACCGGGCACTGCCAGATCTCGC
The DNA here is from genome assembly GCF_042673805.1 of Streptomyces sp. NPDC057010. Taxonomy (NCBI): domain Bacteria; kingdom Bacillati; phylum Actinomycetota; class Actinomycetes; order Kitasatosporales; family Streptomycetaceae; genus Streptomyces; species Streptomyces sp. NPDC057010. The sequence goes on from NZ_JBHUSC010000045.1 coordinate 29,591, forward strand.
GGTCCAGGCCGGCCGCGGTGAGCTCGTGGCGGGCGATGGCGTCGGCCTCGCGCAGCAGGTCCAGGCGGTCCTTGGTGACCTCGCCGACGATGCGGATGCCGAGGCCGGGGCCGGGGAAGGGCTGGCGCTGGACGATCTCCTCGGGCAGGCCGAGCTCCTGGCCGACCATCCGGACCTCGTCCTTGAACAGCTGGCGCAGCGGCTCGACGAGCTCGAACTCGATGTCCTCGGGGAGGCCGCCCACGTTGTGGTGGGACTTGATGTTGGCGGTGCCGGTGCCGCCGCCGGACTCGACGACGTCCGGGTACAGGGTGCCCTGGACCAGGAAGGCCACCTCCGGGCCGCCCTCGGCCTCGTCGATGATCTCGGACTGGGCCTGCTCGAAGACGCGGATGAACTCGCGGCCGATGATCTTGCGCTTGGTCTCCGGGTCGGAGACCCCGGCGAGCGCGTTCAGGAAGCGCTCCTGGGCGTCGACGACCTTCAGCTGCACGCCGGTCGCGGCGACGAAGTCCTTCTCGACCTGCTCGGTCTCGCCCTTGCGCATCAGGCCGTGGTCGACGTACACGCAGGTCAGCTGCGAGCCGATGGCCTTCTGCACGAGGGCCGCGGCGACGGCGGAGTCCACGCCGCCGGAGAGGCCGCAGATGGCGCGCTTGTCGCCGACCTGCTCGCGGATGGCCGCGATCTGCTCCTCGACGATGTTGCCGGTGGTCCAGGTGGGCTCCAGGCCGGCGCCGCGGTAGAGGAAGTGCTCCAGGACCTGCTGGCCGTGCGTGGAGTGCATCACCTCGGGGTGGTACTGCACGCCGTACAGCTTCTGCGCGTCGTTCTCGAAGGCCGCGACCGGGACGACGTTCGTCGACGCGGTGACGGTGAAGCCCTCGGGGGCGGCCGAGCAGGCGTCGCCGTGGGACATCCACACCGACTGGTGCTCGGGGGTGCCCTCGAAGAGGGTGGAGCCGGCCTTGGAGACCGACAGCGGCGTACGGCCGTACTCGCGCGCGCCGGTGTTGTCGACGGTGCCGCCGAGGGTGGTCGCCATCAGCTGGAAGCCGTAGCACATGCCGAAGACGGGGACACCGGCCTCGAAGAGGGCGCGGGCGTCGTCGAGGCGCGGGGCGCCCTCCTCGTATACGGAGGACGGGCCGCCGGAGAGGATGATCGCCTTGGGGTCCTTGGCCAGCATCTCGGCCACCGGCATCGTGCTGGGGACGATCTCGCTGTAGACCCGTGCCTCGCGGACGCGGCGGGCGATGAGCTGGGCGTACTGGGCGCCGAAGTCGACGACGAGGACCGTGTCCGGGGCGCTGTCGTGGGCGGCGGAGGGTGCTTCTGGCACGGGACGGCCTTCCGGCGGAAGAGGGTTTGTTTTGTCGATTCTAACGGGGGACGGCACCACCCATTCGTCTCACCATCCGAACCCGGTTGGCCCGGAGCAGGGCGGAGGGTAATAATCCGTTCCATGCGCAAGCAGCTGAGCTTCCTCTTTACCTATGGCACCGGCCGGTCCGGTCGCCATGGGTCCTCGTGATGCTCGCTTGAGCCGCTGACTTCCCAGAGCGCCCCGGTCCGACAGGACCGGGGCGCTCTCGCGTTCCCGCTCCTGTGGGCCACGACCCCCAAGGAGAACCGTCATGACCACGACCGCCACCACCCCCGAGCAGCTGATCGTCGACTCCCGTGACCGCATCGACGCCCTCGACGACCGCATCATCGGTCTGATCCAGGAGCGGATGGCCGTCTCGACCGTCATCCAGGAGGCCCGGATCTCCTCGGGCGGCCGCAGGGTGCACCTCTCACGGGAGATGGAGGTGCTCTCCCACTGGAGCGACGCCCTCGGCAAGCCCGGCACGGCCCTGGCGATGACCCTGCTGGAGCTGTGCCGCGGCCGCGTCTGAGCCCCTTGAGCGGGTGTTCGTCACTCGTCCGGAGCGTGACCGCCCCGGGCACCCTTCGTTGGTGAGGATGTCCGCGCCAGCCAGGTGCGGGACCGCAACACCACGCGTGGCTCCGCAGGAGCGATGAGACGTGCGCACCGTGGAGCGTGCGTCGTGGGACCTCGCTCCCTCGCGTGACCGGACGGCAGGGGACAGCAGGCCGGTCACCCATGAAAAGACGGCCGGACCGGGGGACGCCCCGGGCCGGCCGTTCTTCTGTGTGCTGTGCGGGGTTCCTACGGGGTCACGCGCGCCCGGTGGCCCGGCGGCGGAACACCAGGAACAGCGCTCCACCGGCGGCGACGAGGACCGCGCCGGCGAGCAGGACCGGACCGGCGGTGACGCCGGTGCTGGCGAGACCGCCCTGCGCCGTGGTCCCGGTGCCGGTGCCGGTGCTCGCGGTGGGGCTCGGCGTGGCCGACGGGGTCGTCGAGCCGGACGGGGTCGGGGTCGGGGTGCCGGTGGTCGGGCTCGGGGTCGGCGTGGTGCCGCCGTCCTTGCCGTTGATCACGAAGGCGGCCTTGTTGTTGGCGTGGTTCGGGTCCCAGTCCTGCGGCTTGGTGCCGGACGGGGTCCACTGGCCCACCGAGACGGAGCCCGTGGCGTCGGCCACGACCTGCTCGATCTTCAGCTCGAACGGGTAGGAGACCTTCTCCGTCTCGCCCACGATGTGGGTGGTCCCGCAGAAGTAGCGCGGGGCTCCCGGGTTCTGCTCGCGGTAGCTGCCGTCGGCGTTGACGCCCTGGCACTGCGCCGGCACCTTCGTCACCTTGGCGCCCTGCGGGATCACGATGTCCGTCCGGGCGACGTCCTCACCCGAGCGCAGGTAGGCGACCCACGCCGGCCCCTTGTTGTCGAAGCCGAAGTCGGCCTTCACCGTGTCGCCGGCCTTGCCCTTGAGGGACACGGAGCGCGCCGCGAAGTCGGCCGTGTTCTTCGTCTGGAAGTCGAACTCGTGCTGGTTGTCCGACGGGTCGATGTCCGCGGACCGCAGGCCGGCGGCCTTGGACTGCCGCTCCACGACGGTCAGCAGCTTGCCCGTGCTCGGGCGGTCCAGCTTCTGGGTGGTCTTCGGCTGGGCGCCGGCGGCGTGCACCGCGTAGGTCATCCCGTCGATGAAGGCGTGCGGGGCGGCCTTGAGGGTCAGCGCGCCGGTGACCTCGTAGACCGTCCCCGGCTTGTACTCGCCGTCGAGGATGCACACCGTGGTGCTCCAGCCCGCGTTCCACGGCTGTCCCGCGCCGTCGTTCTGGCTGTAGGTGCAGTTGTCGTACCGCTCGACCAGCCCGATGCCGTGGGTGGTGTTCATCTCCAGCGCCACGCCGTCGACGGACTCCGTGCCGGCGTTGCTGAAGACGATCGGCAGCGGCTGCGTCTCGCCGGGGACGAGCTTCGCCTTGAGGGCGGCCTCCTCCAGCACCAGGTCCGGGCCGCCGACCTTGACCTTGGTGGTGGCGGGCTTGAAGGTGGCGCCCTCCGCCTTGCCGGTCATCGTCAGGTCGGCGACCGTGCCGACCTTGCTGTCCTTGGCGGCGGTGAGGTCCAGGGACACGACGTTGCTGCCGTGCGTCCAGATCGCCCAGTCCTTGCAGGTCACCGTCGTGGCGGCGAGGGTGCAGCCGGGCGACTGCTCCTTGTCGAGCGCGACGTCGGCGACGCCCTTGAGCGGGCTCAGGTCAATCGTGAAGGTGCTCTGGCGGTCGAAGACGTTGCCCGTCTCGTTCTCGACGCGGAACTCGACCGAGGTCTTCTGCGGCTTTTGGCCGTTCTGCCCGGGGTGCGGGCGCAGGCCGATCTCCGCCGGGCTGGTGAGCGTGAAGACGGGATCCGCGGCGTTGGCGGGGGCGGCGGCGAGGCCCACGGCCGCCAGGCCGACTGCCGCCAGCAGGGAGATGCGCTTTCTCATGCACCCCTTGACCACCGGCCCCGAGCCTCGGTTGCACGCTTCGCCACGTGATGGACGACACAGACCGGCTCCCGGGATTCCGGTACAACCATCGGGGCGAAACACCTGTCACGTATGTACCGCGGTGGGCACTGCGCTCGGAGGGGGAGCGCAGTGCCCACCGCCGTCATCCGCGGGTCACCCTTCGGTTCCGGTACTCCTCGGCGGAATCTCCGGAACCGCCAGGAACGGCAGCCGCAGCGCGCCGAAGGCCTCCTTCGGAACGGCCGGACTGGCCGGTTCCACCGCCGCGAGGCGTACGTAGGCGGCGCCCTGCTCCGGACGCGGGTCCTGCTCGCCCCGGTTCGGCCAGTACGACATCGCCCGCTCCGCCTGCGCCGTGATCGTCAGCGACGGGTTGACCCCGAGGTTCGCGGAGACGGCCGCGCCGTCCACCACCGAGATGCCCGGGTACCCGTAGAGCCGGTGGTACGGGTCCACCACGCCCTCCTCGGGCGAGGCGCCGATGGGGCAGCCGCCGAGGAAGTGGGCGGTCAGCGGGGTGCCCATCAGCTCGCCGATGTTGCTGCCCGGGAAACCGTTGATCTCCTCGGCCAGCAGGGTCGCGGCCTGCGTGGCCTCCGCGATCTGGACCGGGTTGGGAGCTCCGTGGCCCTGGCGGGCCGTGAGCAGGCCCTTCCCCATCCCGCCGGGCTTGCGGTAGGTGGTCAGCGAGTTGTCCAGCGACTGCATGACCAGCCCGATGATGGTCCGCTCCGACCAGCGCCGGTTGGAGAGGGAGCGCAGCAGCTGGACCGGGTGCCTGGCGGTGCGGGCGAACCAGGCGCGGACCCGGTGCCTGTCGTAGGGCACCTGGAGGACCGTCATGAACCCCATGGCGTTGGAGCCCTTGCCGTAGCGGACCGGCTCGATGTGGGTGTCGGCGTTGGGGTGCACCGAGGAGGTGATCGCCACGCCCCGGGTGAAGTCCGCCCGCCGCTCCCTGCCGTGCCGCTTGCGGTAGCGCCGGTCGTCGGTCTGCGCGCCGACCAGGCCCTCCGAGTTGGTCCGGGTGAGATCACCGAGCCGGTCCGAGAGGCGGGGGAGCTCGCCGCGGTCCTTCATCGTGTGCAGCAGGGTCTGGGTGCCGTACGTGCCCGCGGCGACGACCACGTACCGGGCGCGCAGCACCTTCGCCGTGCCCTTGGCGCGGCTGCGGCGCTGGTCGGTGGGGACGGTGCGGACCCGGTAGCCGCCCTCGGGGTGCTCGGAGAGGGCGGTGACCGTGGTCATGGGGTGGATGACGGCGCCCGCGCGCTCGGCGAGGTGCAGGTAGTTCTCGTTGAGGGTGTTCTTCGCGCCGTGCCGGCAGCCGGTCATGCACTCGCCGCACTCGGTGCACGCCTTGCGGGCGGGGCCGGCGCCGCCGAAGTACGGGTCGGCGACCTCGCCGCCGGGCCGGACCTTCGCCTGCCCCTCGGCGTCCTCTCCGTCTCCGAAGAAGACGCCGACCGGGGCCATGTGGAAGGAGTCCCCGACGCCCATCTTCTCGGCGGCCGCCTTGAGGTGGACGTCGGAGGGGGTCATCGTCGGGTTCAGCCGCACCCCCAGCATCCGTTTGGCCTGGTCGTAGTACGGGGCGAGTTCCTCGCGCCAGTCCGTGATGGAGGCCCACTGCCGGTCCTCGAAGAAGGGGGTGGGCGGCACGTAGAGCGTGTTGGCGTAGTTGAGCGAGCCGCCGCCCACGCCGGCGCCCGCGAGCACCATCACGTTGCCGAGCAGGTGGATCCGCTGGATCCCGTACAGCCCGAGGGCCGGGGCCCACAGGTAGTTGCGCAGGTCCCAGCTGTTCTTCGGCAGGCCCTCGCGGGTGAAACGGCGCCCTGCCTCCAGGACGCCGACCCGGTAGCCCTTCTCGGTCAGGCGCAGCGCCGAGACCGACCCTCCGAAGCCCGATCCGATGACGATGACGTCGTAGTCGTACGGCTCAGACACGGTGCTGCCCCTTTAGCGGAATCGGAGGATCAACGGAGTCGCAGCGCCTTCATGACCTTGAGGCTGCGCGTCATGAACGCCGCGTACTTCTCGTCGTCCATGCCGAGCGAGGGCGCCATCGGGAGCAGCCGCTGGTGGGCGACGGTCTGGGCCTCGGTGTACTTGAGGATGCCCTCGGAGCCGTGGCGGCGGCCGAGGCCGGAGTCCTTCATGCCGCCCATGGGTGCCTGGGCGCTGCCGTAGGCGGGGGCGTAGCCCTCGTTGATGTTGACGGTGCCGGTGCGCAGGCGGGCGGCGACGGCGTGGCCGCGGCGGGAGTCCTTGGTCCAGACGCTGGAGTTGAGGCCGTAGGCGGTGGCGTTGGCCTCGGCGATGGCCTGGTCCTCGTCGGTGAAGCGGTAGACGGAGACGACGGGGCCGAAGGTCTCCTCGCCGCACACCGCCATGGGTGCCTCGACGCCGTCGAGGATGGTGGGCTCGTAGAAGAGGGGGCCGATGTCGGGGCGGGCGGTGCCGCCGGCGACGAGGGTGGCGCCCTTGGCGACGGCCTCGTCCACGTGCCTCTGTACGGTCTCCAGCTGGCGCTCGCCGACCAGGGAGCCCATGTCGGCGCCGTAGGCGAGGGAGCTGCCCAGCCGCATGGCCTTGGTGCGGGCGGCGAACCGCTCGACGAAGGCGTCGGCGATCGAGGCGTGGACGTAGAGCCGCTCGATGGAGACGCACAGCTGGCCGGCGGAGGAGAAGCAGGCGCGGACGGCGCCCGCGGCCGCCTTCTCGATGTCGGCGTCGTGCAGGACGAGCATGGCGTTCTTGCCGCCGAGTTCGAGGGAGACCCCGACGAGGCGGTCGGCCGCGCCCCGGGCGACCTCGCGGCCGGTACGGGTGGAGCCGGTGAAGGAGACGTAGTCGGCGTGCCGGACCACCTCGGGGCCGACGACGGGGCCTTCGCCGAGGACGATCTGGAAGACCTCGGCGGGCAGCCCGGCCTCGATCAGCAGGTCACGGGCCCACAGGGCGGTCAGCGCGGTCTCGGTGTCGGGCTTCATGACGAGCGCGTTGCCGGACACGAAGGCGGGCAGGGCGTCGCCGACCGACAGCTCCAGGGGGTAGTTCCAGGGCGCGATCTGGCCGACGACGCCGCGCGGCTGGCGCAGTTCGGTGACCTTGGTGAGGGTGGGCATGGCACCCGTGTGGCCCTTGGGGCGCAGGTACGAGGGGGCCTTCCTGCCGTAGTGGCGGGCGGCGACGGCGACCGCCTGGACCTCCTCGTGGGCGTGCAGGCGGGCCTTGCCGGTCTCCAGCTGGATGAGGTCGAGGACCTCGGCCTGCCGGGCCAGGACCAGGTCGTGGAAGCGCAGCAGCACCGCCGCCCGCTTGCGTACGGGGACGGCGGCCCAGGCGGGCTGCGCGGCGCGGGCCCGCTCGAAGGCCTCGGCGACGTCCTCGGGGGTGGCCTCGGGCAGCTCCGCCAGCCGGTCTCCGGTGAAGGGGGTGTGGTTGGCGGTGCGGCCGGAGCCGATGACTCCGCGGGTGAGGCGGGCGACGAGATCGGGGGTCACCACGTCGGCGGCGGTGCGGGCACCTGCCGGGGCCGGGGCTACCGGGTTGGTGGGCTGCGGTGCGGTCCGGAGGGGGGCGTCGGGGGCCTGCGAGTCCGTCATGGCGGTGAGCGTATTGCGCCCGCGAGCCTTTGGGTACCCGTGGGTAACCCGATTTTGCCATTTCCGCCAGTGATTGCTGGCGGGATGGCGGAATCAGGCCGGAAGGAATCAGGGCCGCGGGGCGGGCGGCTCCCAGCCGCTGAGGACGATGTCGAACTGCCGGCGGGTCGTGTTCCAGTCGGCTGCGGGGCCCGACATGTAGATGGCGTACTCGGTGCCGTCCGGGGCGAAGTACATCTGCTCGATGGCCCGGCGCGGTCCGGGGTGGTTCTGCTTCTCGGTCCACGTGAAATCCCACAGCGCGGCCCGCACGGTGTCCCGGAAGGAGTTCTGGTTCAGCAGCTGCTTCTTGTAGTCCGTCCGCTTCGACACCTGCTTCTCCAGGTCGAGCAGGTGCATGTACGGGTTGTCGTAGTCCGGCTTGGGGTCGGCGGCGATCCGGATCAAGTGCTTCCCGTTGTCCGGGGTGTAGTCGATCTGATCGCCGTTCATCTGGCGCGTCCAGCCCTCCGGGACGAACAGGGTGAAGCCCGTCGGGTCGGTCACCTCCGTCCAGCCGGCGGGGACGGTCTCGTCCTCGGCGTCGCCCGCCTTCCCGTCGGCGGTGCTCACAGACTTGTCGGAACCGCCGCCCCCGTCGCCGTCGCCGGTGAACTTGAGCACGCCGAACACGCCGCCGCCGCCGATCAGCGCCGCCACCAGGGCGACGACCGCGGCGCGTCTGATCCAGCCGTTCCCGGAGGCGGGGACGGGCTCGGCCGCCGGGGGCTCCGGCAGCGCGGCCGTCGGGGCCGTCGGGGCCGCCGTGGCGGGCTCCTCGGGCAGCTCCTGCGCCGATCCGAGTTCCTCGGGGGTGACCGCGCGCGTCGGTACGTACGCCTGCGCCGCCTTCGGCTCCCGGCCCTCCATCGCCTCGATCAGCATCCGCTCGGCCTCCTCGGCCGAGGGCCGCTCCGCCGGGTCCTTGTGCAGCAGGGCGGTGATGACCGGCCCCAGCGCCCCGGACTGCTTCAGCGCCGGCGGCTCGTCGTTGACCACGGCCTGGAGGCTGGAGATCGGCGAGGTGCGGCGGAACGGCGAGCGCGCCTCGACCGCCGTGTACAGGGTGGCGCCGAGGGACCACAGGTCGGAGGCCGTGCCCGGGGTCCCGCCGGTGACCCGCTCGGGGGCCAGGTAGTCGATGGAGCCGACGATCTCGCCGGTGCGCGTGATGGACGAGTCGCCCTCGATCGCGGCGATCCCGAAGTCCGTGAGCAGCACCCGGCAGTCCTTGGCGAGCAGCACGTTGCCCGGCTTCACGTCCCGGTGCAGTACGCCGACCGCGTGCGCGGCGCGCAGCGCCCCCAGCACGTGCAGCCCGATCCTGGCCGCCTCGCGCGGCTCGATCCGGCCGGCCGCCTTGGCGGCCTCGGCGAGGGACGGGCCGTCGATGTACTCCATGACGATCCACGGCCGGTCGTCGTGTTCCAGCACGTCGTGGACGGTGACGACCGCCGGGTGCTGGATCCGGGCCGCGGCCCGGGCCTCCTTCTGGGTCCGGGCGTGCATGACGTCCCGGTCGGCCTGGGCCACGTAGAGACCCGCCGTCAGTTCCTTGACGGCGACGGTCCTGTGGAGCAGCTCGTCATGCGCGCGCCACACCTTGCCCATGCCGCCGCGGCCGATCGGCTCGACGAGCCGGTACCGGCCCGCCAGCACGGCGCCCCCACCTGTCTGCTGTTCCACGAAACCCCGCCGCTCTCTGCACTCCAGGCCGCCAGATTACGGAGCCCGCGGGCACTGCAGGAACCGGACGGGCCCCGAATGGCAGCACTGTGACGCAATCGCCGTACTGATCCGTCGTCAGTACGGTCTCAGCCACCGGACTTGTAACTCGCCGTGGCCTTTTCGAAGACCTCGGTGACCTTGCCCTGCTCGTCCTCCGGCCCGGTCACCAGGACGACGTGGTAGCTGCCGCCGAGCGCCACGACGAAGTTGCGGGCGAAGACGTTGCGGCCGGTTCCGTCGATCCACGTGTACCGGCCCGTGACGCGCAGCTGCTGGCCGACCTTCGTGGACTTGATGTCGCCGACGGTGGACCAGGTGGAGGTCCGGTACGGCGTCAGCTCCGGCTCCTTGTCCTTCTGGTAGGCCGCCGGGTCCGGATTGCCCTGGACCTTGTCCCGGCCGGGGACGACGGTCAGGACGAACTGGCCGTCGGTGTAGCGGACCTGGCCCGACTCGTTGATGCCGCGGCGCTCCCACCCTTCGGGGACGGCGATCTCGAAGTGCTCCGGGTCCTGCTGGGTGGTGTAGCCGGCCGGGGCGGGAGCTGCGGTCTGGGGCGCCGGGTTGGCCTCGGGGGTTGCGGAGGGCGAAGGGCTCGGCCGTGCGGGTGACGGCGACGCGGAACTGCTCCCGGCGGGGGTGTTCTTCGCCCCCTCCTCCCGCCCGGCGGAACGGGGCATGAACAGCAGCGCGTACGCCACCGCACCCGCGAGCAGGACCAGGATGCCGACGAGCAGGGTCCGCCCGAGGGCACGGGGCCTGCGCGGCGCCGCGGGGTTGCGGTGCCGCCCGTGGAGGTCGCCGCGACGGCGTACGACGGGCAGCCGGGCGGGGTCGGGCTCCGGCAGCGGGGCCGCCTCCGGCTCGGGAGCGGACCGTACGAGCGAACGCAGCCAGCCGCGGAGCTCCTCGAAGTCGGGGCGCTCCGTCGGGTCCTGACGCAGCAGCGACTCCACGACCGGGCGCAGCGCACCGCACTCCTCCGCGAAGGCGGGAGGCTCCGCGCACACCATCTCGACGAGCTCGGCGACGCTGTCCTCGGGGTACGGGGCGTGCCCCTGGACGGCGCGGTAGAGCAGCGCGCCGAGCGCCCACAGGTCGGTGGCGGGCCCGACGGGCGGCGCCAGCTGCCAGTTGCCCTGCACGGGCCCGGCCTGCTCGGGGGCCCACCGCTCGGTGACGGCCCCGACCACGGCCATCCGCGTCTGCCGCGCCCGCTCGGCCGCCAACGCACCGGGCTGCGCCGGCGCGTGCCGCACGACGGTCACCTCATCGGCCTGCCGGTACCCCTGCGGCAACACCAACTCCGCCGGCAGCGCGGCCCGCCCGCCGATCTCCTCCGGCCACTCCTGCCCCGTGCCCTCCGGTGCCGCCGGGTCCGGGTGCGTGCCGGGGTGCCCCCGCAGGGCGCCGAACGGTGCCCCGCGCTCACCCTCCGGCCCCTGGTCACGTTCGGCGCCCGAGGAGGTACCCCGGCGCGCGGCCGGCCCCGGCCCTTCCGCGCTGCCCACGGGCGGCTGTTCCGGATCCGGTTCGGGCCCCGAGAGGGCCGGGCGGCGCGGGGTGGCGCCGTGCCAGGTGGCGGGGGCTCCGGTCTCCGGGGCGCCGTACGGGTACGAGTACCCCTGCGGCAGGGACGAGCCCGCGGGCCGCGGCTCCGGCACCACGATGGGATCGGAACCGGCCTTCCTCTGCTCGGTGACCTTGGCGGCGGCCGCTTGGGCTCCGGCCCGGTAGGCCGCGATGGCCCCGGCCCGCGCGGCGGCCTTCAGGTCGGCCCGTACCTCCGCCCGGCCGGGGGTGATGTGATCGCCGTACCGCGGCCCGGTGTCGTACCCGGGGGCCACCAACGGCGCGTACGCAGGCGAAGACGAGGACGAAGCCGAGGGTGAAGCCGAGCCGTCCCACTCGGCGGGGCCCCCCGCAGGGGAAAAGGAGTCCCGCCCCGGCAGCGGGTCGTAGCCGCACAGGGCCTCCTCCGCCGCGCCGGCCGCGAGGCCGGTCAGCACGACGCGCCCGTCCTCGCACACCAGAACCGTCCGCACCGTGATGTTCCGGTGCGTCCACCCGTGCGCGTGCAGCACCCGCAGCGCGGTCAGCACGTCCGAGGCCACCTCCGCGGCCCGGTACGGGCTCAACGGCTCATCGGCGATCAGCGCCGCCAGCGGCCTCGCCGGGACCAGTTCGCTCACTATCCAGAGCGACCCGTCCTCGGCGAACACGTCGAAGACCTGGTCCAGCCGCGGATGGTCGGGGACGGCGGCCGCCGCCTGCGCCGCCTCGATGGCGCGCCGCACGGCCGGCAGGTCCGCCGGGTCGCGGCGCCCCGCCGAGGGGACGGCCCGCGGGCCGTCGAGCAGCTCCGCGTCCACGACCTCCGGCAACGGCACCTGCCGTACCAGCACTTCCTGCCCGCTCCGCGTGTCGAAGGCGCGGGTCTCGATCAGCTCGTACTCGTCCGACGGCGGCAGCGGCAGGCGGTACCGGTGGGCCAGGATCCGGCCCGCGTACTCCTCCACATCGCCTCCCCCGAGTGCTGGGGGCACCCCCGTGGCCCCGCTGACACGATACGTCGCCGGGGGCGCCCGCGTCCCGAGGTCAGCCGAGCGGCTGGAAGGTCTCGAAGGCGGTGTTGCGCATCTGCGTGCACTCCGGGCCGTCCCACTGGTCGGCGGGGCAGCTGATCATGATGGCGTAGCCGTGGGTGGCGTCCATCTTGAAACCGCGGTTGAGCACCCGCATCCGGACGCCGCCGTGGTCGCGCTCGAACTCCCAGTCGGCGACGGTGGGGTAGTTCCGGTAGCTCGCCAGGTCGATCCTGAGCAGCTTGTAGTTCGTGCTGCTGGCCGCGGTACCCGGGTTCGATTCGATCCAGGCCTTGCGCGCGTCGTCCTTCGGGCTGTCGTTGTAGTCGACCTGGATCCGGGGGAAGCCGCCGTCGCGGCTGTATATGCCACCCGAGTTCTTGCCTGCTATGCCCGTCTTGTGGAAACCCTCGGGCATCGCCATCGAGAAGTGGAACCCAGGGTCCGTCACCAGGGCGTATCCGGTGGGGAGTCCGCTGCCCGAGCCGCCGGGCGCCGCGCCCTGCCCCTGGCTCGCGCTGCCGCCGCCACTGGCGTTGGTGGGCGTCTGCTGTCCCTGCCCGGCGCCCGGTTCGCCGGCCTTCGGGGAGGACTGCGGCGAGGACGACGCGTTGCCCGCCTGAGCGCCGCCCGGGGACTTGCTCGCGGAGGCGCCCGGCGTGGGCTTGCCGCCGTTCTTGCCCTCGTCCTTGCGGCCGCCGGTGTCGTCGCCGCTCATGGCGTAGGCGATCAGCGAGCCGACCGCCGCCAGCACCACGACCACGGCGGCTATCGCCAGCGCGATGGTGCGGCGCGGCATGACATCGGTGAGCGGCGCCGCCACCGGTGCGGCCTTGGGCTTGGGGGCCGGTGCGGCCGGCGCCTCCGCGGCGGAGGCGGTCGTCGTGGCCGCGGCGCCCGCCGCCGCCTTGCGGGCCGACTTCAGCGCGGCGCGGGCGCGTTCGCGCTGCTCGCGCTCCCGCCGCTCGCGTTCCCTCTTCGCCGCCTTCTCGGCGGCCTTCTCCGCGGCGGCCTTGTCGGCGGCCTCCTTGGCGTCCGCGAGCGAGATCTGCCGGGTCGCCTCGGCGGCCTGGGCCGGCTCGGGGGCCGGCGCGGGCTCGGGAGCGTTGAGCACGGCCGTGAGCATGGCCCGCGCACGGTCGTCGTCGAGACGGTGGGCCGGGTCCTTGGCGAGCAGGCCGTAGATGACCTCGGTCAGCGGGCCGCCGTTCTTGGGCGGGTCCACCGGCTCGGTCATCACGGCGGTGAGGGTGGCGAGCGCGGAGCCCTTGTCGTACGGGGGCACGCCTTCGACGGCGGCGTACAGCAGACCGCCGAGCGACCACATGTCGGCGGGCGGGCCGGGCTTGTAGCCGCGGGCGCGCTCGGGGGAGATGTAGGAGGGGGCGCCGACGAGCATGCCGGTGGAGGTGACGGAGGGGTCGCCCTCGACCTGGGCGATGCCGAAGTCGGTGAGGACGACGCGGCCGTTGGTGGCGATGAGCACGTTGGACGGCTTGACGTCCCGGTGCAGAATGCCCTGGCCGTGCGCGGCGCGCAGCACGTCGAGCACGGCGAGGCCGACCTCGGCTGCGCGGTGCGGGGTGAGGGGGCCGTTCTCCCGTATGAACTCGGCGAGCGAGGGCCCCTCGATGAGCTCCATGACGATCCACGGCCGGGCGTCCTCGTCCACGACGTCGTAGACGGTGACGGCACCCCCGCTCCGGATCCGGGCAATGGCCTTGGCCTCGCGGAGCGTACGGGTGATGAGCCGACGCTTCTCATCGTCATCGACCCCGGTGCTGAACCGGAGCTCCTTGACGGCGACGGTCCGCCCCAGCGTCTCGTCCTGGGCCCGCCAGACGGTCCCCATCCCGCCCTTGCCGAGCACGGCCCCCAGCCGATACCGCCCGGCCAGCAACCGCCCCTGATCCTTCGCGGGCGCAGCCTCGTCCGCCTTGCCGTCCGCAGCCCCGCCCTTGTCCCCCTTCGCGGGCGCAGCCGCACCCTTGGCCAGATCGGCCTTCCCCGCAGCGGGCTTCGCGTCCTCAGGGTCGGCGGGCACTGCCCCGGCCTTGGCCGACTTCGCGGGCGCACCCGCACCCTTGGCCAGATCGGCCTTCGCCGCGACGGGCTTCGCGTCCTCCGGGTCGGCGGGCACAGCCCCGGCCTTGGCCGGCTTCGGCTTCTCGCCCGCGGGCTCGGCCTTGGCCAGGTCCGGCTTGGCGTCAGCAGTGCCGGCCTTCTCCGCCTTCGCGGGCGCAGCCGCACCCTTGGCCAGATCCGCCTTGGAGGGCTCAGGCTTCGCGTCCTCCGGGTCGGCGGGCACAGCCCCGGCCTTGGCCGGCTTCGGCTTCTCGCCCGCGGGCTCGGCCTTGGCCAGATCCGCTTTGGCGGGCTCAGGCTTCGCCGCAGCGGGCACGGGCTTCGCGACCGCAGGCTCGGCCTTGGCCGACTTCGGCTCGGCCTCCGCGACCGGCTCCGCCCCGGCGGCATCCGACTCAGTGGCCGCAGGCTCGGGCTTGGGCTCGGCGGCCGCAGCCCCCGCCTCGGCGGGGTCCGGCACGGGCGCCGGCTCCACACCGTCTGGCTGCGCCGCAGGCGTCTCCGGCTTCGACATGCGTCCCCTCTGCGATCGTGCCGCTGCTCCGCCTGCCCCAGCGGCCGAGCTGCCCGGCGGCCGGGGTCCGCGGTAACCCGCCCCGGCAGAACCTTCATTGTCCCTCACTCCGCAACGGACGGGCGCCCCGGGTCCGCGGTTCCCCCTTCCGCATCCCGGAGTTACAACGGAACGATGTCGGGCGCCCCCAGCCGCGCCGCGTCCGCCGTCTGGTCGTCCGGCTGGCGCTGCGATTCCCGCTCCGCCTGCACCCTCTTCTCGTAGTGCTGAACCTCCTTCTCGATCTGCTCCTTGTCCCACCCCAGCACCGGCGCCATCAACTCCGCGCACTCCCGCGCCGACCGCGTCCCCCGGTCGAAGGTCTCGATCGAGATCCGCGTCCGCCGCGTCAGCACGTCGTCCAGGTGCCGCGCCCCCTCGTGCGAGGCGGCGTACACGATCTCCGCCCGCAGGTAGTCCTCCGCCCCGGCCACCGGCTCGCCCAGCCCCGGATCGGCGGCGACCAGGTCGAGCAGTTCCTCCGTCAGCGACCCGTACCGGTTCAACAGGTGTTCCACCCGCACCACATGAAGGCCCGTCCGGGCCGCGATCCTGGCCCGCCCGTTCCACAGCGCCCGGTACCCCTCCGCCCCCACCAGCGGCACGTCCTCCGTCACGCACTCCGCCACCCGCTGGTCCAGCCCGTGCACCGCCTCGTCGACCGCGTCCTTCGCCATGACCCGGTACGTCGTGTACTTGCCGCCCGCGACCACCACCAGCCCCGGCACCGGGTGCGCCACCGTGTGCTCGCGCGACAGCTTGCTCGTCGCATCCGACTCCCCGGCCAGCAGCGGCCGCAGGCCCGCGTACACCCCCTGGACGTCGTCGCGCGTCAGCGGCACCGCCAGCACCGAGTTCACGTGCTCCAGCAGGTAGTCGATGTCCGCGCTCGACGCCGCCGGGTGCGCCTTGTCCAGGTCCCAGTCGGTGTCCGTGGTCCCCACGATCCAGTGCCGCCCCCACGGGATGACGAACAGCACCGACTTCTCGGTCCGCAGGATCAGCCCGGTGCTCGAATGGATGCGGTCCTTCGGCACGACCAGGTGGATGCCCTTCGACGCCCGGACGTGGAACTGACCGCGCTCCCCGATCAGCGCCTGCGTGTCGTCCGTCCACACCCCCGTCGCGTTCACGACCTGCTTCGCACGGATCTCGTACTCGCCGCCACCCTCCACGTCCTGCACCAGCGCACCGACCACCCGTTCGCCCTCGCGCAGGAATCCCACGACCCTCGCCCGATTGGCGCAGTGCGCCCCGTACGCCGCGGCCGTCCGCACCAGCGTGGCCACGTACCGCGCGTCGTCCATCTGGGCGTCGTAGTACTGCAGGGCTCCGACGAGCGCGTCCTTGCGCAGGGCCGGCGCCACCCGCAGCGCCCGCTTGCGCGAGAGGTGCCGGTGGACCGGCAGACCCCGCCCGTGCCCGCTGGAGACCGACATCGCGTCGTACAGCGCGACGCCCGAGCCCGCATACAGCCGCTCCCAGCCCTTGTGCTGCAAGGGGTACAGGAACGGCACCGGCTTCACCAGGTGCGGGGCGAGGCGCTCCAGGAGCAGCCCGCGCTCCTTGAGCGCCTCCCGTACGAGGGCGAAGTCGAGCATCTCCAGGTACCTGAGCCCGCCGTGGATGAGCTTGCTCGACCGGCTCGACGTGCCGGACGCCCAGTCCCGCGCCTCCACCAGCCCCGTCGACAGGCCCCTGGTCACCGCGTCGAGCGCGGTGCCCGCGCCGACCACGCCCGCGCCGACCACCAGCAGGTCCAGTTCCCGCTCGGCCATCCGGGCGAGGGCCTCGGCGCGCTGCGCCGGCCCCAGTGTCGCTGTCCTCACGGCTGCCTCCCGTTGGTGCGGGTGATCCCGCTCACATGCCCCGTTTTCATGATTCTGACCGTCCGCACCCTCATCGGCCACCGCCTGTGGACAACACAAAGGTGGCCACCACTCCAGAATGCGACATATCTGTCATATATACGCCTAACCTGACATTGCGCCAGCTTCTCTGGGCCATTCCCGTCCACAGGACTTGCGCGCGCATCCCCCTCATGTCAGGGAAGGGACGGCACCCCCATGCCCGCAGACCTCGCCGTCATCGGACTCGGCCATCTCGGCCTCCCCCTCGCCCAGGCGGCCGTCGCCGCCGGGATCGAGACGGTCGGCTACGACAGCGGTCCGGTCACGGACTCCACCCTCACCGCCGCCGAGATCCGCCGCATGTCGGCGGCCGGCTTCCGGGTCACCACCAATCCCGCCGAGCTCGGCCGGGTCCGCACCGCCGTCATCTGCGCCCCCACCCAGCTCGGCGCCGATCGCGCACTCGACCTGTCCGCCGTCGGCGAGGCCGGCCGCGCGCTCGCCGCGCGCCTGCGCCCCCACACCACCGTCATCCTCGAATCCGCCGCCCACCCGGGCGTCACCGAGGACTACCTCCGCCCCATCCTCGAAGAGGGCTCCGGACTCCGGGCGGGCCGGGACTTCCACCTGGCCTACTCCCCCAGCCGCCACGACCCCGGCAACCGCACGCACGGCATCTCCAACACCCCCAAGGTGATCGGCGGCCTGACCCCCGCCTGCACGGAGTCCGCCCACGCCTTCTACGCCCGCCTGACCGAGAAGGTGGTCCGCGCCCGCGGCCTGCGCGAGGCCGAGACCGTCCAGCTCCTCGAAACCAACTACCGGCACGTCAACATCGCCCTCATGAACGAGATGGCGGTGCTCTGCCACGACCTCGGCGTGGACCTCTGGGACGTCATCCGCTGCGCCGAGACCAAGCCGTACGGCTTCCAGGCCTTCCGCCCCGGCCCCGGCGTCGGCGGCCACGGCGTCCCCCTCGACCCCAACTACCTCCCCCACACCACCCGCACCCCCGGCCACCCCCTGCGCATGGTGGGCCTGGCTCAGGAGATCAACAACCGGATGCCGCAGTACGTCATCCAGCGCTCCGCCACCCTCCTCAACGAGCACGGCAAGTCCGCCCGCGGCGCCCGCGTCCTCCTCCTCGGCGTCACCTACAAGCCCGACCTCGCCGACCAGGAGGGCTCCCCCGCCCGCGAGATCGCCAGCCGCCTCCTCGACCTGGGCGCGCTGATCAGCTACCACGACCCGTTCATCACCGGCTGGCGGGTCAGGGACCAGCCGGTGCCCCGTGCGGAATCGTTGTACGAGGCCGCCGCCAACGCCGATCTGACGATCCTGCTGCAGCACCACCGCACGTACGACCTCCAAGGACTCGCGGTCAAAGCCCAGTTGCTCCTCGACACCCGCGGCGCCAGCCCGGCGGGCGCCGCGCACCGGCTGTGAGTGCCCGGAAATTCCCCCTCACGGATGTCGTAAGCGGCTGCTAGCCTGCGGCGTCACTTCCTTATCTCGCACATACGTCCCCCAGGACACGTGTGCCCGCGATTCCCTGGGGGGGATCTCCGCATGAGCCAGAACTTCCAGCCGCCCGCGCCCGACTCCTACACCGAGGCGCCCGCCCCGGCCCCGGCCCGCACGGGCAACATCGGCCTCGGCATCGCCGCGGCCGTCGTCGCCGCCGTGGTCTCGGCTGTCGCGTACGGCTACATCATGAAGGCCCTCGACAGCGAGAAGGCCTACGCAGCGGTCGCCGTCGGCGCGCTCGTCGGTTTCGCCGCCGGCAAGCTCGGGGGCCGCAACCCGATCCTCCCGGTGATCTCCGCCGTGCTGTCGATCGCTGCCGTCTACCTCGGCCAGCTCACCTTCATCGCGCTCGTGATCGCCGACCTCGGCCACATCGGCGTGGGCGAGGCCATCAGCAAGGCCGGCATCGGCGGGCTGAACGATGTCTGGAAGGAAGGCGCGGACGTGCTGACCTACGTCTTCCTCGGCCTCGGCGGCTTCATCGCCATCGGTGCGGCCAAGAAGGGCTCCGAGTGACGAACGGCTGACGCCCCTCACGCCGGAGGGCCGGCACCCCGCTCGGGGTGCCGGCCCTCCGGCGTACGCACGCGAAGCGGATCAGCGGCTGTGCTGCGAGTCCGCGACCGTGACCTCGACCCGCTGGAACTCCTTGAGCTCGCTGTAGCCGGTGGTGGCCATCGAGCGGCGCAGCGCGCCGAAGATGTTCATCGAGCCGTCCGGGGAGTGCGACGGGCCGGTCAGGATCTCCTCGGTGGTGCCGACCGTACCGAGGTCGACCTTCTTGCCGCGCGGCACGTCCTCGTGGACGGCCTCCATGCCCCAGTGGTTGCCCTTGCCGGGCGCGTCGGTGGCGCGGGCCAGCGGGGAGCCCATCATCACGGCGTCGGCGCCGCAGGCGACGGCCTTCGGGATGTCGCCGGACCAGCCCACGCCGCCGTCGGCGATGACGTGCACGTAGCGGCCGCCGGACTCGTCCATGTAGTCGCGGCGGGCCGCGGCCACGTCCGCGACGGCGGTGGCCATCGGGACCTGGATGCCGAGCACGTTGCGCGTGGTGTGCGCGGCGCCGCCGCCGAAGCCGACGAGGACACCGGCCGCGCCGGTGCGCATCAGGTGCAGGGCCGCCGTGTAGGTGGCGCAGCCGCCGACGATGACCGGGACGTCGAGCTCGTAGATGAACTGCTTGAGGTTCAGCGGCTCGGCGGCGCCGGAGACGTGCTCCGCCGACACGGTGGTGCCGCGGATCACGAAGATGTCCACGCCCGCGTCCACGACGGCCTTGGAGAACTCGGCGGTGCGCTGCGGGGAGAGCGCGGCGGCGGTGACGACGCCCGAATCGCGCACCTCCTTGATGCGCTGCCGGATCAGGTCCGCCTGGATCGGCGCGGAGTAGATCTCCTGGAGGCGGCGGGTGGCCGCGGCCTCGTCCAGCTCCGTGATCTCGTCGAGCAGCGGCTGCGGGTCCTCGTAGCGGGTCCACAGGCCTTCGAGGTTCAGCACGCCGAGGCCGCCGAGCTCGCCGATGCGGATCGCGGTCTGCGGGGAGACGACCGAGTCCATGGGGGCGGCCAGGAAGGGGAGCTCGAAGCGGTACGCGTCGATCTGCCAGGCGATCGAGACCTCCTTCGGGTCCCGGGTACGCCGGCTCGGGACGATGGCGATGTCGTCGAACGCGTACGCCCTGCGGCCGCGCTTGCCGCGCCCGATCTCGATCTCAGTCACGTGTGGTGGCCTTTCCTCTGGGTCTGCCCGTCCAGTATCCCCGAACCCCGGGGGCCCGCGTTCCGGTGACCGCTGTACGGACGTACCCACGGGGCATGCCGAAGGGGCGGGCCCGGAGGGGCCCGCCCCTTCGGCGGTGTTCCGATCAGCCCTTGCGGCTGTAGTTGGGAGCTTCGACGGTCATCTGGATGTCGTGCGGGTGGCTCTCCTTGAGGCCCGCCGAGGTGATGCGGACGAAGCGGCCACGGTCCTGCAGCTCGGGAACGGTGCGGCCGCCGACGTAGAACATCGACTGGCGCAGACCGCCGACGAGCTGGTGCACGACCGCCGAGAGCGGCCCGCGGTAGGGCACCTGGCCCTCGATGCCCTCGGGGATGAGCTTGTCGTCGCCGCCCACGCCCTCCTGGAAGTAGCGGTCCTTGGAGAAGGACTTGCGGTCGCCGCGGGACTGCATCGCGCCGAGCGAGCCCATGCCGCGGTACGACTTGAACTGCTTGCCGTTGATGAAGAGCAGCTCGCCCGGGGACTCCTCGCAGCCCGCGAGCAGCGAGCCGAGCATCACCGTGTCGGCGCCCGCGACCAGGGCCTTCGCGATGTCGCCCGAGTACTGCAGGCCGCCGTCGCCGATGACCGGGACGCCCGCGGCCTTGGCGGCCAGCGAGGCCTCGTAGATCGCGGTGACCTGCGGGACGCCGATGCCGGCGACGACGCGCGTGGTGCAGATGGAGCCGGGGCCGACGCCGACCTTGATGCCGTCGCAGCCGGCGTCGATCAGCGACTGGGCGCCGTCGCGGGTGGCGACGTTGCCGCCGATGACGTCCACGGAGGAGTTCGACTTGATCTTGGCGACCATGTCGCCGACCAGCCGGGAGTGACCGTGGGCGGTGTCGACGACGATGAAGTCGGCGCCCGCCTCGATCAGGGCCTGGGCGCGCTCGTACGCGTCGCCGGCGACGCCGACGGCGGCACCGACCAGCAGGCGGCCGTCCTTGTCCTTGGCGGCGTTCGGGTACTTCTCGGCCTTGACGAAGTCCTTGACCGTGATGAGGCCCTTGAGGATGCCCGCCTCGTCGACCAGCGGAAGCTTCTCGATCTTGTGGCGGCGCAGCAGCTCCATGGCGTCGACGCCGGAGATGCCGACCTTGCCGGTGACCAGCGGCATCGGGGTCATGACCTCGCGCACCTGGCGGCTGCGGTCCGACTCGAAGGCCATGTCGCGGTTGGTGACGATGCCCAGCAGCTTGCCGGCCGGGTCGGTGACAGGGACGCCGGAGATGCGGAACTTCGCGCACAGCTCGTCGGCCTCGCGCAGCGTCGCGTCCGGGTGAACCGTGATCGGGTCGGTGACCATGCCGGACTCGGAGCGCTTGACCAGGTCGACCTGGTTGGCCTGGTCGGCGATGGAGAGGTTGCGGTGCAGGACGCCGACGCCGCCCTGGCGGGCCATCGCGATGGCCATGCGGGCCTCGGTGACCTTGTCCATGGCCGCGGACAGCAGCGGGACGTTCACCCGCACGTTGCGCGAGATGAGCGAAGAGGTGTCGATCTCGTCCGGAGCCATGTCCGACGCGCCCGGCAGCAGCAGCACGTCGTCGTAGGTCAGTCCGAGCGTGGCGAATTTGTCGGGCACTCCGTCGGCAGTCATGACACCTTCCAAATGGTCTTGCTCAGCGCGGATGTCCATGCTAACGGGATCCCGCCGCGTCTCATTCCACGATGAAGATCGACGGCAATTTTCGTAGCTTGTTACAAGTTTCGCAGCGGGATTTACTGCTCCGCGAGCGCCCGCAGCCGGCTGAGCGCCCGGTGCTGGGCCACCCGCACGGCTCCGGGGGACATCCCGAGCATCTGCCCGGTCTCCTCGGCGGTCAGCCCGACGGCCACCCGCAGGACGAGGAGCTCGCGCTGGTTCTCCGGGAGGTTGGCCAGCAGCTTCTTGGCCCAGGCGGCGTCGCTGCTGAGCAGCGCCCGCTCCTCCGGTCCCAGCGAGTCGTCCGGCCGCTCCGGCATCTCGTCGGAGGGCACGGCCGTACTGCCCGGGTGCCGCATGGCGGCCCGCTGGAGGTCGGCGACCTTGTGCGCGGCGATGGCGAAGACGAAGGCCTCGAAGGGCCGGCCCGTGTCCCGGTAGCGCGGCAGCGCCATCAGGACGGCGACGCAGACCTCCTGCGCCAGGTCCTCCACGAAGTGGCGGGCGTCACCGGGAAGCCGCGAGAGCCGGGTGCGGCAGTAGCGGATCGCGAGCGGGTGGACGAAGGCGAGCAGGTCGTGCGTGGCCTGCTCGTCGCCTTCCACGGCCCGGCGTACGAGCGCGCTGACGGCCCCGGCACTGCCGCCTTTGGCGGCGCCGGTGGGGCCTGTGGCCGCGGGGGACCCCAGGGCTTCGTCGTCACGCATCGATCCATGGTGCCTTGGCGCCGGAGCTTCCGTGGCACCGTGGCCGTTTTCGTGCATCGAAGCGTTATGAGCGGGTGCGCCTGAAGTCATCGCTTGCGCCCTCCCCTCCCGCTCGGCCGAATAGTCCTCGAGGACTCCCACACTCCAAGAATGCGGCACACCCTCAAGGATGCGGCATCGCGCACGAAGCGACACGTCCCCCGGATTGTGCCCCGCCAATCCCCGGGTGCGCACCGGATACGGCGGGGCGAGGAATCAGCGGACCAGGCCCCAGCGGAAGCCGAGGGCGACGGCGTGCGCCCGGTCCGAGGCGCCGAGCTTCTTGAACAGCCGGCGGGCGTGCGTCTTGACCGTGTCCTCGGAGAGGAAGAGCTCGCGCCCGATCTCCGCGTTGGACCGGCCGTGGCTCATGCCCTCCAGCACCTGGATCTCACGCGCGGTGAGCGTGGGAGCGGCGCCCATCTCGGCGGAGCGGAGCCGGCGCGGGGCCAGTCGCCAGGTCGGGTCGGCCAGGGCCTGGGTGACCGTGGCCCGCAGTTCGGCGCGCGAGGCGTCCTTGTGCAGATAGCCCCGGGCGCCGGCGGCGACCGCGAGGGCCACGCCGTCCAGGTCCTCGGCGACCGTGAGCATGATGATGCGGGCCCCGGGGTCGGCAGAGAGCAGGCGGCGGACCGTCTCCACACCGCCGAGCCCGGGCATCCGTACATCCATCAGAATCAGGTCGGAGCGGTCGGCGCCCCAGCGGCGGAGGACTTCCTCGCCGTTGGCAGCCGTCGTCACACGCTCGACGCCGGGCACGGTGGCAACCGCGCGACGGAGCGCCTCTCGGGCAAGCGGGGAGTCGTCGCAGACGAGGACGGATGTCATGACCGCCCTCCGCAGCTGCTGATGCGCGTCACCTTGAGCCTCCAGGCTGGTACGTATCGTCACCTGTGCGGTCGATGCCCCCGGACACCTGTCCGAGAACTTCTTGGTTCAACCGCCTTCGCACTCTCAACGATGGTCACTCGAAAGAGTTACGGGTCGGACGGACACCTTCGGCACTCTACGTGAGGAAGCGAACACGGCGCAGGCGCCACAAGCCATCTGTCCTCCATCTGGAGCTATGCCCTATTTGGCGGCTTTCCTTCCGTTTGGCACGTGTCTGAGGCTAGATTCCCAATGAGTCATATTTACATCTACTCCGACAGTAGGTGTGGAGACCCTTGGAGACATGGACCGTATCCGCCTCAGTACCGGCACCAAGAGGGACTACCAATGGCAGATTTCTCCCGCCTCCCCGGACCGAACGCCGACCTCTGGGACTGGCAGCTGCTCGCAGCCTGCCGCGGGGTCGACAGCTCCCTCTTCTTCCACCCGGAGGGCGAGCGGGGCGCGGCCAGGAGCGCGCGCGAGGCCTCGGCTAAAGAGGTCTGCATGCGATGCCCGGTGCGTTCGGAATGCGCCGCGCACGCACTCGCCGTCCGCGAGCCCTACGGGGTGTGGGGTGGCCTCACCGAGGACGAGCGCGAGGAGCTGATGGGCCGTGCACGTCACCGCCTGATCCCCGCGTCGAGTGCGATCGGGCCGATCGCGCCGCACTGACCGGAACACGACGAAACGCCTGAAGGAACGTTTCTTCGAATTCGTTGGACCCTCCTACGCCTCCGGGCGTGTCGCCGTCACGCCCGCGACGTCACGCGTTCGGCCGTACGGAAGACCATCCGTACGGTCAGCGCGTGGCGGCGCGCTCCAGCTCGGCCAGGGTCGCGGCCACGGCCGGGACCCTGGCCAGGTCGGGCAGGGTCAGCGCCACGACCTCCCGCTCGACGGCCGGCTCCACCACGAGCGTGCTCACGCCCTTGGCCCGTACGGACTCCACCGCGAGCTCCGGCAGCACCGCCACGCCCAGCCCGGCCCCCACCAGGCCGACCACGGCCGGGTAGTCGTCGGTGGCGAAGTCGATGCGCGGGGTGAAGCCCGCGGTCTCGCACACCTCCACCAGGTGGCGGCGGCAGCGCGGACAGCCCGCGATCCAGGGCTCGTCGGCGAGTTCGGCCATGCCCACGCGCTCGGCGCCGGCCAGCCGGTGCCCCTCGGGGACCAGCCCGACGAGCTGGTCGGTGAGCAGCGGCCGCACCACCAGGTCCTCCCACTCCGCGGCCGAGCCGGAGGCGCCGCCGTAGCGGAAGGCCAGCGCCAGGTCGCAGTCGCCCTCGCGCAGCATCTCCACCGAGCGCGGCGGTTCGGCCTCGACCAGCGAGATACGGGTGCCCGGGTGCTCGGCGCGCATCGCGGCGAGGGCGGTGGGCACCAGGGTGGAGCTGCCGCTGGGGAAGGACACCAGCCGCACCCGGCCCGCGCGCAGCCCGGCGATGGCCGCGACCTCCTCCTCGGCGGCCGTCAGTCCGGCCAGGATCCCCGCGGCGTGCCGGACGAGGGCCTCGCCGGCCTGGGTCAGCCGCATCTCGCGGCCGGTGCGGATGAGCAGCGGGGTGCCGGCCGACTGCTCCAGGGCCTTCATCTGCTGGGAGACGGCGGGCTGGGTGCAGCCGAGCTCGCGGGCGGCCGCGGAGAAGGAGCCGGTCCCGGCGACGGCGCGCAGAATCCGGAGATGACGTGCTTCGATCACCCTTCAAGCATAAGCCCTTCTTTGATCACCGGGCGAATAATCCAGTGACACTTTGGGGATGCGTGGCTAGCGTGGTGCCATGGGAACCGTGCATCTCATCTCCGTGAACCTCGGCCGCGCCACGGCGGTCGACTACACCGACGCGGAAGGCGGGGTGACCGGCCACGGAAAGCGCCCCGTTCCCGGCCCGGTCCGCGTCTTCGCCCCCGGCCCCAAGGCCACCGGCCTCGGCAGCGGCCTGGAGGGCGACGCCGTCTGCGACCGCCGCCACCACGGCGGCGACCACCAGGCCGTCTACGCGTACGCCCGCGAGGACCTGGACTGGTGGGCGGAGGAGCTGGGCCGCGAACTGCCCGGCGGGATCTTCGGCGAGAACTTCACCACCTCGGGCATCGACCTGAACACCGCGCGCCTCGGCGACCGCTGGCGGGTCGGCGCGGAGCTGGTCCTCGAAGTGGCCTCGGCCCGCATCCCCTGCCAGACCTTCCGGGGGGCCCTCGGCGAGCGCGCCTGGGTCAAGCGGTTCACCCGGGCGGGCCGGCCGGGCGCGTACCTGCGGGTGATCGAGGAGGGGCGGGTCTCGCCCGGCGACCCCATCGAGGTCGTCCACCGCCCGGACCACGACGTGACGGTGGAGCTGTGGTTCCGCGCCTTCACCACCGACCGCACCCTGCTGCCGCGCACCCTGGCGGCGGGGGCGGCGATGGAGCCGGAAGCGCACGAGACCGTGCGGCGCCACCTGGAGAAGTACGGGGCCGGGGCCGGGGCGGAGTAGAACGCCCACGCGGGGCGGCTAGGTTGCGCCTATGACGACTGCGTTGATTACGGGATCCACGGCGGGCATCGGCGCCGCCTTCGCCCGGCGGCTCGCCGCCCAGGGCCACAACCTGGTACTGGTGGCACGCGACACCAAGCGGCTCGGCGAGCAGGCCACCGAACTGCACGACCGGCACGGCATCGAGGCCGAGGTCCTGGCCGCAGACCTCTCCACGGAGGAGGGCATCACGGCCGTCGAGGAGCGCCTCGGCGACCGTACGCACCCGGTGGACCTGCTGGTCAACAATGCCGGCTTCGGCAACAAGGGCCGCTATCTCGAAGTGGCGATGGCCGACGAGCTGGCCATGTTGAAGGTGCACATCGAGGCGGTCCTGCGGCTCACCTCGGCCGCCACCGGGTCGATGCGCTCGCGCGGCCGCGGCGGCGTGATCAACGTGGCCTCGGTGGCCGCGTTCGTACCCCGCGGTACGTACGGGGCCAGCAAGGCCTGGGTCGTGCAGTTCACCCAGGGCGCGGCGAGGGACCTGTCGGGATCCGGGGTTCGGCTGATGGCACTGTGCCCCGGCTTCGTCCGTACGGAGTTCCACGAGCGCGCCGGCATGGGCACGGACAACATCCCCGG
Source organism: Streptomyces sp. NPDC057010 (assembly GCF_042673805.1). Taxonomy (NCBI): domain Bacteria; kingdom Bacillati; phylum Actinomycetota; class Actinomycetes; order Kitasatosporales; family Streptomycetaceae; genus Streptomyces; species Streptomyces sp. NPDC057010. The sequence continues at coordinate 55,568 of NZ_JBHUSC010000045.1, forward strand.
CTGGATGTGGCTCGACGCCGACAAGCTGGTGGCGACCGCCCTGACCGACCTGGCGCGGGGCAAGACGGTCTCGATCCCGGACCCCCGGTACAAGGCGCTGATGGGCGTCGTGAAGCTGACGCCGCGCGGGCTGCTGGGCGGGGTGTCCTCGCGCACGGGCCGCAAGTACGGGCCGCAGTAACGCCCCGCCCGATCCGCCGGATGGGCGAAATCTCCCTAAAATGGACATGTCCCATCCAGCCCGGGAGACGCCATGACATTCGTACAGATAATCGATTACAAGACCAGTCGGCAGGACGACCTCAACCAGCTGCTCGACCGGTATGTCTCGCAGAGCCAGGGCAAGCGCACCGTCACCCACAGCATCGTGGGCAAGGACCGCGAGAACGACAACCACTACGTGGACGTGGTCGAATTCCCCTCGTACGAAGAGGCCATGAAGAACTCTCACCTCCCGGAAACGGACAAGATGTTCCAGGAGATGGTGGCCCTCTGTGACGGCATGCCCAGCTTCACCAACCTGGACGTCGTCCGGGACGAGCACCTCAACACGATGCTCGTGAACCGGATGTACGACGAGATCGCGATGAAGGGCGACATGTCCGTCATCCCGGAGGTCTTCGCCGAGGACTACCGCGACCACGACATCAGCAACCCCGAGGACAAGATCGGGCCCGCGGGCATCCGCGAGGACGTGGAGACGTGGCGGGGCGGCTTCGACTTCACCTTCACCAAGGACGCCCAGATGGCACAGGACGACTACGTCACCACCCTGTGGACCTGGAAGGGCAAGCACAAGGGCGAGTTCATGGGCATCGCCCCCACCGGCAAGACCTGCACGATGACCGGCACGACGGTCTTCCGATGTCAGGACGGCATGATCAAGGAAGGCTGGTGGCACTACGACGCCATGGGCCTGATGCGCCAACTGGGCGCCATGTAGGGCGCACACACGGGAAGGCCCCGTTCCGCAGATGCGGAACGGGGCCTTCCTTGGCGTGGGGCGCGATCAGTGGCTGTGGCCGTGGCCGTGACCGGCGTCGGCCTCTTCCTCCGCCGGCTTCTCGACGACCAGGGTCTCGGTCGTGAGCAGCAGGGAGGCGATGGAAGCGGCGTTCTCCAGCGCGGAGCGGGTGACCTTCACCGGGTCGATGACGCCGGCCTTGACCAGGTCGCCGTACTCGCCGGTGGCGGCGTTGAAGCCCTGGCCCTTCTCGAGCTCGGCGACCTTCGAGGTGATGACGTAGCCCTCGAGGCCGGCGTTCTCCGCGATCCAGCGCAGCGGCTCGACGGCGGCACGGCGCACGACCGAGACACCGGTGGCCTCGTCGCCGGACAGGCCGAGGTTGCCCTCGAGGACCTTGACGGCGTGGACGAGCGCGGAGCCACCGCCGGAGACGATGCCCTCCTCGACCGCGGCGCGGGTCGCCGAGATGGCGTCCTCGAGGCGGTGCTTCTTCTCCTTCAGCTCCACCTCGGTGGCGGCGCCGACCTTGATGACGCAGACGCCGCCGGCGAGCTTCGCCAGGCGCTCCTGCAGCTTCTCGCGGTCCCAGTCGGAGTCCGTGGACTCGATCTCGGCCTTGATCTGGTTGACGCGGCCGAGGACCTCGTCGGAGCTGCCGGCACCGTCGACGATGGTGGTGTCGTCCTTGGAGATGGTCACGCGGCGCGCGGAACCGAGGACGTCCAGACCGGCCTGGTCGAGCTTGAGGCCGACCTCCTCGGCGATGACGGTGGCACCGGTGAGGGTGGCCATGTCCTGCAGCATCGCCTTGCGACGGTCACCGAAGCCCGGGGCCTTGACGGCGACCGCGTTGAAGGTGCCGCGGATCTTGTTGACGACGAGGGTGGAGAGCGCCTCGCCCTCGACGTCCTCGGCGATGATCAGCAGCGGCTTCGAGCCACCCGCCTGGATGACCTTCTCCAGCAGCGGCAGGAGGTCCTGGATGGAGGAGATCTTGCCCTGGTTGATCAGGATGTAGGGGTCCTCCAGGACCGCCTCCATGCGCTCCTGGTCCGTGACGAAGTACGGCGACAGGTAGCCCTTGTCGAAGGCCATGCCCTCGGTGAACTCCAGCTCCAGGCCGAAGGCGTTGGACTCCTCGACGGTGATGACACCGTCCTTGCCGACCTTGTCCATCGCCTCGGCGATGAGCTCGCCGACCTGCTGGTCCTGCGCGGAGAGCGCGGCCACGGCGGCGATGTCGGACTTGTCCTCGATCGGACGGGCGGTCGCGAGGAGGTCCTCGGACACGGCCTTGACCGCGGCGTCGATGCCCTTCTTCAGGGCGGCCGGGGAGGCGCCGGCGGCGACGTTGCGCAGACCCTCGCGGACCAGCGCCTGCGCCAGCACGGTGGCGGTGGTGGTGCCGTCACCCGCGATGTCGTTGGTCTTGGTCGCCACCTCCTTCACGAGCTGGGCGCCCAGGTTCTCGTACGGGTCGTCCAGCTCGACCTCGCGGGCGATGGTGACACCGTCGTTGGTGATGGTGGGCGCACCGAACTTCTTGTCGATGACGACGTTGCGGCCCTTGGGGCCGATCGTCACCTTGACCGTGTCGGCAAGCTTGTTGACACCGCGCTCGAGGGCGCGACGGGCGTCTTCGTCGAACTTCAGAATCTTCGGCATGGGAGCGGTTCAGTCCTCTCGTTGCGATCCTCGGCCGCTCACCGCGACCGCCACCGCCTAGAACGAACTACGCCCCCGGCCGCCCGGCATCAGCAGGGTGACCAGGGGCGCAGCTCACATCAAAACTGGAGAAGCGATTTACTTCTCGACGATCGCGAGCACGTCGCGGGCCGAGAGGACGAGGTACTCCTCGCCGCTGTACTTCACTTCGGTGCCGCCGTACTTGCTGTACAGCACGATGTCGCCGACGCTGACGTCCAGCGGGAGACGCTGGCCGTCCTCGAAGCGACCCGGGCCCACGGCGAGGACGACGCCCTCCTGGGGCTTCTCCTTCGCGGTGTCCGGGATGACCAGGCCGGAGGCCGTGGTCTGCTCGGCGTCGAGCGGCTGGACCACGATGCGGTCCTCAAGCGGCTTGATGGCAACCTTGGAGCTGGCGGTCGTCACGATCCGACCTCCCCCTTCGGAGATCCGGGGTTAACTGTCTGAGGTGGCGACCAGGTCGATCCGTCGTCGCGGGTGCCGGACCTGCCTGTCGCTGTGTTGGCACTCACCGGTGGCGAGTGCCAGGTGCGACACTATTCCGGCGATTAGCACTCGGTCAAGCGGAGTGCCAATTCTCGCCGCCGATGGCCTCATCCCAACCGCCCCCACCCACCCGAACTCCGCCTCGACTCGCGCACGATGCCGCCCGGCGGGGTTGCGGTTCACCGGGGCCGGGTCGTGTGCCGGCGCAGCTCCGGAGTGCCTCCTCGGCTCGCGCCGATGCCGCCCGGCGGGGTCGCGGTTCACCGGGGCCGGGTGGTGGGGCGGTGCCGCTCCGGAGTGTCTCCTCGGCTCGCGCACCAAGCCATGGCTTCGACTGTTCTGGGGGGTTGCGCGCTCGTCCTGCGGGGACCCTCCTGCGCGTCCCCGCCCCACGGGCGGCTTCGACAGTGCAACCCCCGCCCCGGGGGAACGGCATTCACCCGGGGCGGGGTCCGGGAGGGGAGCGGGGCCACGCAGGGGGGTCCCCGCAGGACGAGCGCGCAACCACCCTTACGTCACGAAGAGGGCCTTGGTGCGCGAGCCGAGGAGACACCCCG
>NZ_JBHUSC010000046.1:0-58226 GCF_042673805.1 Streptomyces sp. NPDC057010
GGCACACATCCAGCCTCGCCCGGCAAACTCCAGCCGCGCCGGGCACGTTCAGCCTCGCCGGCGTTTGAGGCGCGGGGTCCGGGGCAGAGCCCCGATCTTTGACCCGCACGGGTCCAGGCACGCCAGGCACATCCAGCCCCTCCGGCGATTGAGGAGCGGGGCGCGGGGCAGAGCCCCGGATCCTTGAGCCGCACCTGGCCAGGCACGCCAGGCACAATCCAGCCTCGCCGGCGTTTGAGGCGCGGGGCGCGGGGCGGAGCGCCGGTTTTTGGCCCGCACCTGGCCGGGTACGCCAGGCACATTCAGCCTCGCCGGCGATTGGGGCGCGGGGCGGAGCCCCGGTGGGGGGCGGGGGCCTACCCATCGGTAGAGCGGTCTGGCAAGCTCCCGCCATGAACTCCCCCGCCGCCGACCGCGCCCGCTACGACCGGGCGACCGCGCACCTGGACGCGCCGCTGGCCATCGTGGATCTCGACGCCTTCGACGCCAATGCCGATGACCTCGTGCGCCGGGCCGGCGGGAAGCCGGTGCGTGTCGCCAGCAAGTCCGTCCGGTGCCGCGCGCTCCTCGAACGGGTCCTCGCGCGGCCCGGGTTCGCCGGGATCATGTCGTACACCCTCGCCGAGTCGCTGTGGTTGGCCCGCTCCGGGTTCGAGGACGTGCTGCTCGCCTATCCCTCCGCCGACCGCGCCGGATTCGCCGAGCTGGCGGGCGACCCCAAGCTGGCCGCCGCCGTCACCGTCATGGTGGACGACGTGGCGCAGCTGGAGCTCATCGACCGGTCGCGGGACGGCGGGACCCAGGAGATCCGTGTTTGTTTGGAACTGGACACCGCGCTGCAGTTGTTCGGCGGCCGGGTGCGCATAGGGGCGCGGCGCTCGCCCTTGCGGGAGCCCGCGCAGCTGGCCGGGCTGGCTCGGGCGGTCGGGGCCCGGCCGGGGTTCCGGGTGGTGGGGCTGATGGCGTACGAGGGCCATGTCGCCGGGGTCGGGGACGCGCTGGCCGGGCGGCCGCTGCGGTCGCGGACGATCCGGCTGATGCAGGGCGCGGCCCGCAGGGAGCTGGCGGCCCGGCGGGCCGAGGTGGTGCGGGCGGTACGCGCGGTGGTGCCGGACCTGGAGTTCGTCAACGGCGGCGGGACCGGGAGCGTGGCCGAGACGGCCGCCGAGGAGGCGGTCACGGAGATCGCCGCCGGGTCGGGGCTGTACGTGCCGCGGCTGTTCGACAACTACACCTCGTTCCGCGGGCGTCCGGCCGCGCTGTTCGCGCAGCCCGTGGTCCGCCGGCCCGGCGTGGGCGTGGTCACCGTGCTCGGCGGCGGCTATCCGGCCTCGGGCGCGCCGGGCGCCGACCGGCTCCCGGTGCCGTACCTGCCGCAGGGGCTGCGCTACGACCCCCGGGAGGGCGCCGGCGAGGTGCAGACCCCGCTGCTCGGCAGCCCGGCCGACGATCTCCTGATCGGCGACCGGGTGTGGTTCCGCCACGCCAAGGCCGGCGAACTGTGCGAGCGCTTCGATGTCTTGCACCTGATCGAGGGCGACCGGGTGGCGGCCACCGCCCCGACGTACCGGGGCGAGGGCCGTAGTTTCCTTTAGAAGACCGTGTCGGTCTGGTCGGGGATGACGCTGGTGTCGCCCCGGCGGACGGGGGTGGTGGTCCCGTCGTGGTCGACGTAGCCGGTCGTGGAGCACGGGTAGGGGTTGTTCTTTTGTTTCTTGGGCTCGATGAACATCGGGTTCACGATCCACTTGCCGTCGCTGTTGTCGTAGGCGCGGCACATCAGCTCGTTCTTGTTGCGGTTGAGCACCAGGCGCAGGGCGGTGGCGTCGCGCAGGAACGAGATGTCGGTGTCGGAGTCGCCCGCGGCGAACACCTGGCGGCGGGCGGCCGGCTGGACCTTCTCGGCGGCGGGGCCCCGCACGCCGAAGATCTCCTTGTTGATCCAGCAGCGCTTGCCGTCGATGTACGTGATCAACGTGTCGGCGCCGTCCGCGACGGATCCGCAGCCCTGGAGGTGCGGGGTGTACTTCCCGCCCCGGGTCGTGGTGTTGCGGATGCCGATGACGTGGTCCGCCGCGATGCCGACGCCCTGGGCCCAAACCTCGACGACCGGCTGCGGTGAGGCGGAGCTGATCCAGACGTCGAAGCCGGCCTTTCGCAGGGCGTTGATCAGGTCCTGCTGCTGCTCGTAGTAGCGAACCCAGCCGGTGGCGGTGCCGGTGCCCACCTGCTGCTTGGTCCCGATGGGCGCGGCCAGGTTCTCGCTGCGGGCGGCCGCGGCGAAGCCGCGGATCTCGCGGGCGGTCCAGCCCTGCATCAGCTGGGGCAGCCAGGCGTAGGCGGGATCGATCGTGCGGCGGTCCCAGCCGGCGAAGGCCGCGGCGGCGCTGCGGGTCGCGCCGGTGCCGTAGACGGCGGCGAGTTCGTCGGCGCAGGCGGCGCCTTCGGGGGTGCCGGTGGGCAGCGGGTCGCCGGGGCGGGCGAGGGTGCCGCAGGCGTCGGCCAGGGCCTGGGCGGCGGCCGGGGTGAGGTAGCGGCTGGTGGTGGTCCAGTCGCCGCCGGCGGGCCGGCGGATCTTTCCGTTGCGCAGCAGCCAGTACATGGTGGCGTCGCCGACGTCGTTCTTGACGACCGTGTTGTCCCAGTCGAAGACGGCGACCGGCTTGGTGCGGCTGGGCCGGTACGGGTTGCAGCTGCCGTACTGGTCGATGAGCTGCTGGAGCCGGGCCTGGTTGTCCCCGTACCAGCCGGCCTTCAGCTGCGGGGTCGTGCAGGGTGCGCCGGGGCGGGCCGCCTCGGCGGAGGGCGCGGTGGCGAGGAGGGTGCCGGCGGTTATCGCGGCGGCGGCGACGGCCTGGAGGCGTCGTGTGGTGCTGGGGCGGGTCACTGCGGTGGTCACTCCTGACTGGTGAAGATCGTCGGGGACGGTAGAGCACGACAGCCGGGCGTCGTGCGACGCCCGGCTGTCGGGAGGGTGGTGCGGGGGTGAACGTTTAGAGGGGCGTCACGTACGCGCCGGAGATGCCGCCGTCGACGAGGAAGTCGGTGGCGTTGATGAAGGAGGAGTCGTCGCTGGCGAGGAAGGCGACGGCGGCGGCGATCTCGGTCGGCTCGGCGAAGCGCCCCAGCGGGATGTGGACGAGCCGGCGGGCGGCGCGCTCCGGGTCCTTGGCGAACAGTTCCTGGAGCAGCGGGGTGTTGACGGGCCCCGGGCAGAGCGCGTTGACGCGGATGCCCTCGCGGGCGAACTGGACGCCGAGTTCGCGGGACATGGCGAGGACGCCGCCCTTGGAGGCGGTGTAGGAGATCTGCGAGGTGGCGGCGCCCATGATCGCGACGAAGGAGGCGGTGTTGATGATGGAGCCGCGGCCCTGGCGCTGCATGTAGGGCAGGGCGGCCTTGCAGCAGAGGTAGACGGAGGTGAGGTTGACGTCCTGGACCCGCTTCCAGGCCTCCAGGCCGGTGGTCAGGATCGAGTCGTCGTCCGGGGGCGAGATGCCGGCGTTGTTGAAGGCGATGTCGACGGAGCCGTAGGTGTCGAAGGCGGTCTTGAAGAGGGCCTCGACCTCCTCCGGGCTGGTGACGTCGACCTTGACGAAGGTGCCGCCGACCTCTTCGGCGGCGGCCTTGCCGGCCGTCTCGTCGATGTCGCCGCAGACGACGTTGGCGCCTTCGGAGGCGAGGCGCCGGGCGGTGGCGAGGCCGATGCCGCTGCCGGCTCCGGTGATGACGGCGGTACGGCCGACCAGGCGGCGGCAGATGATCTCTTCGTTGGACATGTGGTGTCAGGCCTCCGTGCTGATGAAGACGTTCTTCGTCTCGGTGAATGCGGTGAGGGCGTCGGGTCCGAGCTCGCGGCCGAGGCCGGACTGCTTGTAGCCGCCGAAGGGGGTCCAGTAGCGGACGCTGCTGTGGGAGTTGACGGACAGGTTGCCCGCGGCGACGGCGCGCGAGACGCGCAGGGCGCGGCCGATGTCGCGGGTCCAGAGGGAGCCGGAGAGGCCGTATTCGGTGGCGTTGGCCAGGCGGACGGCGTCCTCCTCGTCCTCGAAGGGCAGGACGACGGCGACGGGCCCGAAGACCTCGTCGGCGGCCACGGGCGCGGTGGGGGCGACGTCCGTGACGAGGGTCGGCGGGTACCAGAAGCCGGGGCCTTCGGGGGCGGTGCCGCGGATCGCGGTGAGGTCGTCGGTGACGTAGGACCGTACGCGTTCCAGCTGTGTGCGGGAGATCAGCGGGCCCATCTGGGTCTTCTCGTCGGTGGGGTCGCCGACGACGACGCCCTCGATGCCGGGGGCGAGGAGGGAGAGGAAGCGGTCGTAGGCGGAGCGCTGGACGAGGATCCGGGTGCGGGCGCAGCAGTCCTGGCCGGTGTTGTCGAGGAAGGACATGGGGGCCGCGGCCGCGGCCGCTTCCAGGTCGGCGTCGGCGAAGACGATGTTGGGGCTCTTGCCGCCGAGTTCGAGGGTGACGCGCTTCACCCGGTCGGCGCACTTGGCCATGATCTGCTTGCCGACGCGGGTGGAGCCGGTGAAGACGATCTTGGCGACGCCGGGGTGCTCGACGAGCGCGTCGCCCGCGACCGCGCCGTGGCCGGGGAGCACCTGGAAGAGGTGCTCGGGGATCCCGGCTTCGAGGGCGAGTTCGGCGAGGCGCAGCGCGGTGAGGGGGGTGGTCTCGGCGGGCTTGAGGAGGACCGCGTTGCCGGCGGCTAGGGCCGGGGCCAGGCCCCAGGCGGCGATCGGCAGGGGGAAGTTCCAGGGGGCGATCACGCCGATGACGCCGAGGGGTTCGAGGAAGGTGACGTCGATGCCGCCGGCGACGGGGATCTGCCGGCCGGAGAGCCGCTCCACTCCTCCGGCGGCGAATTCCAGCAGGTCGCGTACGTTGCCGGCTTCCCAGCGGGCGTTGCCGATGGTGTGGCCGGCCTCGCGGACCTCCAGCTGGGCGAGTTCCTCGATGTGGCCGTCGACGACCGCGGCGAAGCGGCGCAGCAGGCGGGCCCGGTCGGCGGGGGCGGCCGCGGCCCAGCCGCGCTGAGCCGCGGCGGCCCGGGCGACGGCGGCGTCGACATCGTCCCGTGTGGCGGCCGGGACGATGGCGACGAGTTCCTCGGTGGCCGGATTCAGCACTTCCAGCGCATCGGACACGTGGTGCCTCACAGACGTTCGGTCGGATCAGTGGGTTACAGGCGTTCGAAGGAGCGGCGCAGCTCCCAGTCGGTCACCGCGGAGTCGTACGCGTCCAGCTCGACGCGGGCCATGTTGCGGTAGTGGGCGACCACTTCGGGGCCGAAGGCGGCCTTGGCGATCTCGCTGTTCTCCCACAGCTCGGCGGCCTCGCGGAGGGTGGCGGGGACGTGCGCGTAGTCGCCGGTGTAGGCGTTGCCGGCGCAGGCCTCGGGCAGTTCCAGGCGGTTCTCGATGCCGTAGAGACCGGCCGCGACCAGGCCGGCGACGGCGAGGTGGGGGTTGACGTCGCCGCCGGGGAGGCGGTTCTCGAAGCGCATGGAGCGGCCGTGCCCGACCACTCGGAGCGCGCAGGTCCGGTTGTCCACGCCCCAGGCGACGGCGGTCGGCGCGAAGGATCCCGGCCGGAAACGCTTGTACGAGTTGATGTTGGGGGCGTAGAGAAGGGAGAAGTCGCGCAGCGCGGCCAGCTGACCCGCCAGGAAGTGCCGCATCACCGGTGACATTCCGCCCGGCCCGTCACCGGCCATCGCGTTGCGTCCGTCGGCGTCGTTGAGCGAGAGGTGGATGTGGCAGGAGTTGCCCTCGCGCTCGTCGTACTTGGCCATGAAGGTGAGCGAGACGCCCTCCTGGGCGGCGATCTCCTTCGCCCCCGTCTTGTAGACGGCGTGCTGGTCGCAGGTGGTCAGCGCCTCGTCGTAGCGGAAGGCGATCTCGTGCTGGCCGAGGTTGCACTCCCCCTTCGCCGATTCGACGGTCAGGCCCGCGGCCTGCATCTCGTTGCGGATGCGGCGCAGCAGGGGCTCGATGCGGCCGGTCCCGAGGATGGAGTAGTCGATGTTGTACTGGTTGGCGGGGGTCAGACCGCGGTAGCGGGCGTTCCAGGCCTGCTCGTAGGTGTCCTGGAAGACCATGAACTCCAGCTCGGTGCCGACCATCGCGGTGTAGCCGTGCTCCGCGAGGCGTTCCAGCTGGCGGCGCAGGATCTGCCGGGGCGCGGCGACGACGGGCGAGCCGTCGTTCCAGGCCAGGTCGGCGAGGAGGAAGGCGCTGCCGGGGTTCCAGGGGAGCCGGCGCAGGGTGGCGAGGTCGGGGTGCATGGCGAAGTCGCCGTAGCCCCGGTCCCAGGAGGACATCTCGTACCCGTCGACGGTGTTCATGTCGGTGTCGACGGCGAGGAGGTAGTTGCATCCCTCGGTGCCGTGCGCGAGGACCTCGTCCAGGAAGAACTGTGCGGCGAACCGCTTGCCCTGGAGGCGCCCCTGCATGTCGGGGAAGGCCAGGACGACTGTGTCGATCTCACCGCTGGCGACGAGGGCGCGGAGCTCCTCGGGCGCGAGCGGCGGCTTGCGGTCTACCACGGGAATCTCTCCTTCGGTGAGCCGAGGAGGCCTAAGGTATTGAACAGAACCATTGCTTGGGAAGGGGAGGAGCCGAGATGACCGACACGGCGAGCGAGGGCGACGCGATCGCGCGGCTGAATCCCGTGCTGCGGCAGGTGCGGGCGGGCAACGGTTTCGAGGAGGCACTGGAGCAGATCCTCCAGGTGGTCCGGCTGGGTCTGGTGCCGGGCGGTGAACGGCTGCCGCCCGAGCGCGAGTTGGCCGAGCGGATGGGGATCAGCCGGGTCACGCTGCGCGAGGTGCTGAAGGTGCTCCAGGACCAGGGGCTGGTGGAGGCCCGGCGGGGGCGGTACGGCGGAACGTTTGTGCTGCCCCGCCCCGACACCCCGGCGGGCGGCGCCGAGCAGGAGCTGCGCCGGCGGGTGGCGGGGGTGGACATCGAGGACGTCCTGCGGTTCCGCGAGGTCCTGGAGGTGGGGGCGGCCGGGCTGTGCGCCTCCCAGGGGCTCACCGAGGAGGACGCCGAGCGGCTGCTCGGGGCGCTGGCCGCCACCCACGACGCCCCGCTCGCCGACTACCGCCGCCAGGACACCCTCTTCCACCTGACGCTGTGCGAACTGGCCGGCTCCGCCACCCTGACGGCCCAGTACGCGGCCGTCAGGGCCACGGTCAACGACCTGCTCGACTGCATCCCGCTCCTGGTGCGCAACCTGGAGCACTCGCAGCAGCAGCACACCGCGCTGGTGGAGTCCGTCCTGGAGGGGGACGCGGCCGGGGCGCGGGAGACCATGCGCGAGCACTGCTGCGGCACGGCGGCGCTGCTGCGGGGGTTTCTGGCCTGAGCGGAAGGGGGAGGCCTGGGGAGGTTTTCGTAACGCCTGTTTAACGCGCGGGTCTTGCGCACTCCACCGGACTACGGCAAAGGTACGCCCCACAACCATTGCCCCGAGGCAGGAGCGCACGATGGCCGACGACATCGAGGCACGGCTCACCGCCGTGCCCGCACCCACCAAGTCCACCGAGGGCGAGCACGCGGACGACTATCTGGAGCGCCGCACCCTGCGCCGCGGCAGCGCCGGCTGGCTGCTGCTCACCGGTCTGGGCGTCGCGTACGTCGTCTCCGGCGACTTCTCCGGCTGGAACGTCGGCCTCGACAAGGGCGGCTTCGGCGGTCTCGCCATCGCCACCGTCCTGATGGGCGCCATGTACGCCTGCCTGGTCTTCTCCCTGGCCGAGCTGTCCACCATCCTCCCGACCGCGGGCGGCGGTTACGGCTTCGCCCGCCGCGCGCTCGGCCCCTGGGGCGGCTTCCTCACCGGCACCGCCATCCTGATCGAGTACATCCTGGCCCCGGCCGCGATCGTCATCTTCATCGGCGACTACGTCGAGTCCCTCGGGCTCTTCGGCCTCACCTCCAGCTGGCCCGTCTACCTCGGCTGCTTCGTCGTCTTCATCGGAGTCCACCTCTGGGGCGTCGGCGAGGCCCTGCGCTTCAGCCTCGTCGTCACCGCCATCGCCGTGGCCGCGCTGCTCATTTTCTCGATCGGCGCTCTGACCGACTTCGACGCGGGCAGCCTCGACAACATCCCGGTCGACACGGCCGCCTTCGGCTCCAACTCCTGGCTGCCCCTGGGCGTCCTCGGCATCTGGGCCGCGTTCCCCTTCGGCATGTGGTTCTTCCTCGGCGTGGAAGGCGTACCGCTGGCGGCGGAGGAGGCCAAGGACCCGGTCCGCTCCATGCCGAAGGCACTGGCCATCTCCATGGGCATCCTCGCCCTGCTGGCGCTGATCACCTTCTTCGCGGCGACGGGCGCGCAGGGCGCGGACGCGGTCAAGACGGCCGGCAACCCCCTGGTCGTGGCCCTGGAAGGGGACGACGGCCCGACCGCACTGAGCCGCTTCGTGAACTACGCGGGCCTGGCCGGCCTCGTGGCCTCCTTCTTCTCCCTCATCTACGCGGGCTCGCGCCAGCTCTTCGCGCTCTCCCGGGCCGGCTACCTGCCGCGTTTCCTCTCGCTCACCTCGAAGCGCAAGGCCCCGTACCTGGGCCTGGTCATCCCCGGCGCGATCGGCTTCGCCCTCGCGGCGGCCACCGGCAACGGCGCCCGCATGCTGAACATCGCGGTCTTCGGCGCGACCATCTCCTACGCCCTGATGGCCCTCTCCCACATCGTGCTGCGCCGCCGCGAGCCGGGCCTGGAGCGCCCGTACCGCACGCCCGGCGGGGTCCTCACCTCTTCGGTGGCCTTCGTACTCGCCCTGTCGGCCCTGGTCGCCACCTTCCTGGTGGACAAGGACGCGGCATTCATCGCACTGGCCGTGTACGCCGTCGCCCTCGCCTACTTCGCGATCTACAGTCGGCACCACCTCGTGGCCTCGGCGCCCGAGGAGGAGTTCGCCGCTCTGGCGGAAGCCGAGGCGGAACTGACCCGCGACTGAAACCTGTCACCCCCTCACCCTCACCCCTCATCGGAGGTAAGAACGTGCCCAGGCCGCTCATCGGCATCAGCACCTACGTGGAGGAATCCACCCGCTACGGGGTGTGGGACCTGCCCACGTCCCTCGTTCCCGCCGGGTACTACGAACTCGTCCAGGCGGCGGGCGGCGCGGCCGTACTGCTGCCGCCGGACGAACCCGGGGCGGCGGCGGAGGTGTTGAGCCGGGTGGACGGCCTGGTCATCGCGGGCGGCCCGGACGTGGACCCGGTCCACTACGGCGCCGCCCGCGACTCCCGCACGGGCGCCCCGGCGACGGTCCGCGACGCGTGGGAGCTGGCGCTGATCGCGGCGGCCCTCGACTCCTCCCTCCCGCTGCTGGGCATCTGCCGGGGCATGCAGGCGCTGAACGTGGCCCTGGGCGGCACGCTGGTCCAGCACATCGACGGCCACTTCGACACCCCGGGCGCCACGTCCTGGCACCCGGTCCGCCCGGTCCCGGGCACCCGCTACGCGGCGCTCGTCCCGGAGCAGGCGGACGTCCCGACCTATCACCACCAGGCCGTCGACCGCCTGGGCCGGGGCCTGATCGCCTCGGCCCACGCCCTCGACGGCACGGTGGAGGCCATCGAACTCCCGGACCCGGCCCGCTGGGTCCTGGGCGTCCAGTGGCACCCCGAACGCGACAAGGACACCCGCGTCATGTCCTCCCTCATCGAAGCCGCCGCCCTCCCGGTCCCGGTGCCCTGAGGGACTCCTCCGCCCCCGCTCCTCAAACGCCGGAGGGGCTGGATGTGCCCGGCGTACCTGAACACGTGCCGCTCAAAGCCCGGGGCTCCGCCCCGCACCCCGCGCCTCAAACGCCGGCGAGGCTGGAGTTTGCCCGGCCGGGACTGGATGTGCCGGCCGGGGTGAGGTCAGGGACGCCCCCGCTCCTCAAACGCCGGAGGGGCTGGATGTGCCCGGTGTGCCTGGACCCGTGCGGCTCAAAGACCGGGGCTCCGCCCCGCACCCCGCTCCTCAAACGCCGGAGGGGCTGGATGTGCCTGGCGTGCCTGGACCCGTGCGGGTCAAAGATCGGGGCTCTGCCCCGGACCCCGCGCCTCAAACGCCGGCGAGGCTGAACGTGCCCGGCGCGGCTGGAGTTTGCCGGGCGAGGCTGGATGTGTGCCCGGCCGGGGTCGGGGACGGGGTGGGGTGTCGGCCGGGACTAAAACGAGATGAATTCGGCGCTCGCTCCCGCCCGACGAAGCAACCCCGGACAGGGCGCCGAACATCGAAGCCCGTCCCGGACGACACCCCACCCCGTCCCCGGCCCCCCGCTCCGACCCCCAGCTCCGACCCCCGTCTCCCCGGCCCCGTCCCCGGACCCGCCCCCATCCCTGGCCCCGGCCCTGGCCGCGTCCCCGTCCCTGGGCCCCGACCTCGTCCCGGACCCGGCCCCGTCCCTGTCCCTGGCCCCGTCCCCGGACCCGGCCCTGGCCACCGACCTCGTCCCGGACCCGGCCGCGGCCCCGGACCTCGGCCCCGGATCCGGCCCGCGGCCCCCGCGCCCGCGGAGCCCCCCGCCCGGGAGGGGACCGCGGGGCGGCTAGGGCTGGCCCCGTGTCAGGGACAGCAGGTCGCGGGCCGGGCCCGCCGGGCGGGAGCCCGTGGGCCACACGGCCCGCAGGGCCCGCCCCAGCTCCGCACCGGCGACCGGCACCTCCACCAGCCGCCGCCCCGCCAGCTCGTCCCCCACCGCCAGCTCCGACAGGACACACGGCCCCGCCCCGCTCAACGCCGCCGCCTTCACCGCAGTGGTCGACGCCAGTTCAAGCAGCGGCGCCGCCAACCCCCCGCACCCGGCCAGCGCAGCGTCCAGCACCTGACGCGTCCCCGACCCCCGCTCCCGCAGTATCAGCGGCGCCGACGCCAGCTCCGCCGCCTCCACCCCCCGCGACCGCCGCGCCCACGGATGCCCCGGCGCCACCGCCACCACGAGCCGGTCCTGCGCGATCACCACCGAGTCCAGCCCGTCCGGCACGGACAGCCCCTCCACGAAGCCCAGGTCCGCCTCGTGCGCGAGCACCCGTTGCGCGACCACCGAGGAGTTCCCGGCGTGCAGGGACACCGCCGTGTCCGGCCGCTGCCCGCGCAGCGCGATCAGCCACCCGGGCAGCAGGTACTCCGCGATGGTCATGCTGGCGGCCACCCGCAGCCGCGAGTCCCGCCGCCCCCGCAGCGCCTGCGCCCCCGCGTCGAAGGCCTCGGCCGCTTCCACGACCCGCCGCGCCCAGTCCGTGACCAGCGCGCCTTCCGCCGTGAGCGTCGACCCCCGCGGTGAGCGGTCCACCAGGGCCACCCCCAGCCGCGTCTCCATCGCCCGGATCCGGCTGCTCGCCGCCGGCTGGGTGATGCCCAGCCGGCGGGCCGCCCCGCTCAGACTGCCCACGCGCGCGACCGCGAGCAGCAGCTCCAGCGCGCCCAGGTCCGGCACGCGGTGCGCCAGCGGAACCCACTCCTCATTACCCATAACATCAGTTTATGGCCTCATAGCAGGATGACCCCTGCCACCCGCCCCGCCCCCACGGGACCCTGGACCCATGGCCACCACCATCGAACGCCCCCGTCCCACCACCCAGCGGACCCCCCAGGCCCACAAGGCCGCCAAGGCCCCCCAGCCCCACGAGGCCCACAAGGCCCGCAAGCCCCTCCCGGCCCTGCGCCACCTCGGCCCGAACTGGTACGCCTCGATCATGGGCACCGCCATCGTCGCCAACGCCGGCGCCACCCTCCCCCACCAGCTCCCCGGCCAGCGCGTGGCCTGCCAGATCGTCTGGGCGCTGTCCGCCGTCGCCCTCGCGACCCTCCTCGCGGCCCGCGCCGGCCACTGGCTCCATCACCGCGACCAGGCCCGCGCCCACCTCCTCGACCCCGCCGTCGCCCCCTTCTACGGCTGCCTGTCGATGGCCCTGCTGGCCGTCGGCGGTGGCACCCTCATCGTCGGCAAGGACCTCATCGGGACCGGCGCCGCCGTCGCCGCCGACGCCGTGCTCTTCACCGCCGGCACCGCGATAGGCCTGGTCATGGCCGTCGTCGTGCCCTACCTGATGGTGGTCCGGCACAAGGTGGAGCCCGCGCAGGCCACCCCCGTCTGGCTGCTGCCCCTCGTCGCCCCCATGGTCTCCGCCGCGCTGGGCCCCCTGCTGGTCCCCCACCTGCCCGCCGGCCAGCCCCGCGAGGCCATGCTGCTCGCCTGCTACGCCATGTTCGGCATCAGCCTGCTCGCCACCCTGCTGATGCTCCCCCTGGTCTTCGGCCGGCTCATCGTGGGCGGTCCCCTCCCCCTGGCCCTGACCCCCACCCTCTTCCTGGTCCTCGGCCCCCTCGGCCAGTCCACCACCGCCGTGAACCAGCTCGCCGACGTGGCCCCCCTGTCGATCGGCGCCCCCTACGCCGGAGCGCTCGGCGCCTTCGCGGTCGTCTACGGGGTCCCCGTGATGGGCTTCGCCCTGCTGTGGCTGGCCCTCGCCGCGTCGATGCTGGTCCGGGCCGCCCGTAACGGCATGGGCTTCGCGATGACCTGGTGGGCGCTGACCTTCCCCGTCGGCACCTGCGTCACCGGCGCCGCCGGCCTGGCCCGCCACACCGGCCTGGCCGCCTTCGCCTGGCTGGCCTCGGTGCTCTTCGTGGCCCTGCTCACCGCCTGGCTGCTGGCCGCCGCCCACACCCTGCGCGGCCTGTTCACCGGCAGCCTGCTCCCCCGCTGAGCCCGCCGGACCCCTACCGCGCCGCGCGCAGCGCCCCGGCCAGTACGGCCGGGGCTTCCGCGAGCGAGGGTCCGTACCAGGTCAGGTGGCGCCCGCTGACCAGCGCGGCGGGCAGGCCGGGGAAGGCCTCCGGGCCGTCCGCGGCCGTGAAGCGGTACGGCTCGTCCGGGAGCACCACCAGATCGCAGCCGGCGGCGGCCAGCTCCTCCACCGGGATCCTCGGGTAGCGCTCGGCGTGGCCCGCGTACACGTTGCGCACCCCCAGCCGGGCGAGCAGGTCCCCGGCGAAGGTGTCCCGGCCGAGCACCATCCACGGCCGCCGCCACACCGGTACGAAGGCCCGCGGCCCACCGGCCGGCGGCTCCACCCGGGCCCACGCGGCCTCCGCGTCCGCCAGCCACCCGGGCCGCTTCAGCCCCAGGGCCCCCACCAGCACCCGGTCCAGCTCGCGCAGCGCCTGCGGCAGGTCGCGGACCTCGGTGAGCAGTACCTCGATCCCGGCCGCCCGCAGCGCCGCGAGGTCGGGGGCCCGGTTCTCCTCCTCGTTGGCGATCACCAGGTCCGGGCGCAGCTCCGCGATCCTGCGCACATCGGGGTTCTTCGTCCCCCCGATCCGCACCGCGCCCCCGAGGTCCGCCGGGTGCGTGCACCAGTCCGTGACGCCGACCAGCCGGCCGGGAGCGCTCACGGCCACCGCCTCGGTCAGCGACGGCACCAGCGAGACGATCCGCCGCATGCCGATCAGTGGCCGGTCGGGCCCGGCGACGGCGGCTCGGACGTCGCGTGGATGTGGTCGCCCACCGCGACCACCAGGATCCTGGTGTCCTCGGTGACGGCCCGCCAGCGGTGGCGCACGCCGCCCGACAGGAACAGCGCGTCCCCGCTCTCCAGCCGGTACGCCCGCCCCTCCGCCTCCACCTGGCAGGCGCCCGCGACCACGTACATCAGCTCGTCGTTGCGGTGCTGGTACTCGCGCCCGGCGTCCTGGTCCCCGGTGAACTCCAGCGCGTGCAGCTGGTGGTGCCCCCGGACCAGGGGCCGTACGCCGCGAACCGGGGTGAGCCCCGATTCGTCGCCGGCCCGTACGAGGTCCACCGTGCGCGCGGTGTCGGACGCGGCCAGCAGTTCGACGGCCGTGGTCTCCAGCGCGTCGGCGACCCGCTCCAGGGAGCGCATGCTGGGCCGGGCCCGCTCGTTCTCTATCTGGCTGAGGAAGGGGACCGACAGCCCGCTGCGCGCCGAAACGGCGGCAAGGGTCAGGTGGAGCGCGCGGCGCCGCTTGCGCACGGCCACGCCCACCCGCAGCGGTTCCTTGCCGTCCTTGTCCTTGTCCTTGTCCCTGTCGTTCATTTCGGGGCTGCCCTCCCCTTGTCCGTCGCACATCGGTGTGCTGTAAGCACCTTACGCAGCAACCGCCCCAGGTTTCGCGTGCACGGGTGTTCCCGTACGGGAGCGCTCACTGTCCGTGGCCCCCGGGCCCGGTTGCGGCATCATCGTCTGCGTGACGACACGACGCCTGATGCTGCTGGACACCGCCTCCCTCTACTTCCGCGCCTACTTCGGTGTGCCGGACTCCGTGAAGGCCCCCGACGGCACCCCCGTCAACGCCGTGCGCGGACTGCTCGACTTCATCGGCCGGCTGGTCCAGGACCACCGGCCGGACGATCTGGTGGCCTGCATGGACGCCGACTGGCGGCCGCACTGGCGGGTGGAGCTGATCCCCTCGTACAAGGCCCACCGGGTCGCGCTGGAGACGGAGACCGGCCCCGACGAGGAGGAGATCCCCGACACGCTCGCCCCGCAGGTGCCGATCATCGAGGCGGCGCTGGACGCCTTCGGGATCGCCCGCGTCGGCGTCCCCGGCTACGAGGCCGACGACGTGATCGGAACGCTAACGGCCCGCGCTCGAGGCCCGGTGGACATCGTCACGGGCGACCGGGACCTCTACCAGCTGGTCGACGACGCCCGGCAGCGCCGGGTCCTCTACCCCCTCAAGGGCGTGGGCACCCTCCAGGTGACGGACGAGGCCTGGCTGCGGGAGAAGTACGGGGTGGACGGCCCCGGCTACGCGGACCTGGCGCTGCTGCGCGGGGACCCGAGCGACGGCCTGCCGGGCGTTCCCGGCATCGGCGAGAAGACGGCGGCGAAGCTCCTCGACGCCTACGGCAGCCTGGCCGGGATCATCGCGGCGGTCGACGACCCGAAGTCGAAGCTGACCCCCACGCAGCGCAAGCGCCTGGACGAGTCCCGGCCGTATCTCGCCGTTGCCCCGAAGGTGGTCCAGGTGGCTTCGGACGTCCCGCTCCCGGCCTTCGATCCGGCCCTTCCTGCGGCGCCGGCGCAGCCGGAGCTGGTCGACGCGCTAGCCCATCGGTGGGGTCTCACAGGAGCAGTCTCCCGCCTCACCGGTGCACTTCGCCCTTGAGGTGCTAACTTAGGTAAGGCTAAGTTTCAGGGGAGTCAGGGGAGACACCGTGGCAGAAGGACGCGCCCGTACCGTCGGCACAGCCGTCGTGGTCCGCACCGAGCGGCTCACGCCGCACATGGTGCGCATCGTGCTGGGCGGTGACGGGCTGGCCGGATTCGGCGCGGGCGAGTTCACCGACCACTACATCAAGATCCTCTTCCCGCCGATGGGCGTCACCTACCCCTCGCCGTGGGACCTGGAGCGGATCCGAGCCGAGTACCCCCGGGCGCAGTGGCCGCGCCAGCGCGCGTACACCGTACGGGCCTGGGACCCGGCGCACCTGGAGCTGACGCTCGACTTCGTCGTGCACGGCGACGAGGGCCTGGCCGGCCCCTGGGCCGCGCGGGTCCAGCCGGGCGAGCTCGTACGGTTCCTCGGCCCGGGCGGCGCCTACGCCCCGGACCCGGCGGCCGGCTGGCACCTGCTGGTGGGCGACGAGAGCGCACTGCCGGCGATCGCGGCGGCGATGGAGCGGATGCCGGCGGGGGCGCGGGTGCACGCGTTCATCGAGGTCGAGGGCCCGGAGGCGGAGCAGAAGTTCGCCACTCCCGAGGGTGTCGTCCCCGTCTGGCTCCACCGCGGCGACCGCCCGGTCGGCGCGGCCCTGGTGGAGGCGGTCACCTCCCTGGACTTCCCGTCCAAGGACGTCCACGCCTTCGTCCACGGCGAGGCGGGCTTCGTCCGCGACCTGCGGCGCCACCTCCGCCTGGAGCGGGGTGTCGCGCGCGAGCGGCTGTCGATCTCCGGGTACTGGCGGCTGGGTGAGACGGACGAGGGCTGGCGAGCGATCAAGCGGGACTGGAACGCCCAGGTGGAGGCCGAGGTAGAACACCCCGCCGCCGCCTGACCCCTCCGGCGCCACTCCTGGGGCTCCGCCCCAGACCCCGCGCCTCAAACGCCGGCGAGGCTGGATTCGCCCGGCGCACCAAACGCACGGCGGGAGGCACATTCAGCCCCGCCGGCGATTGAGGCGCGGGGCACGGGGCCGGGCCCCGGAACGCGCGGGGTCGGGCGTCCGGCAGGACAATGGCCCCATGCGTACCCTCCGCACCGCCGGAACGGCGGGGGCCGCGTTCCTGCTGGCCACAGGGGTGGCGATGGCCGCCCCCAGCCCACCCCCCGCCCCGGAGCCCGCACTCACCGACGCCCAGGTCGACAAGGCGGTCGCCCGCCTCGACCAGACCATCACCGACCTGATGCGCCGCACCGGCGTCCCCGGCCTCTCCGTGGCCGTCGTCCACGACGACGAGGTCGTCCACCTCAAGGGCTTCGGCGTCCGCCGCACCGGCGAGCCCGCCAAGGTCGGCCCCGACACCGTCTTCCAGATCGCCTCGGTCTCCAAGCCCGTCTCCTCCACCGTCATCGCCGGCGCCTTCACCACCCCCGACGAGTGGGACCGTCACGTCACCCTCCCCGGCTTCGCCCTCAAGGACCCCTGGGTCACCGACCACGTCACGACCGCCGACCTGTTCTCCCACCGCAGCGGCCTGCCCGACCACGCCGGCGACCTCCTCGAAGACCTCGGCTACGACCAGTCGTACATCTTCGACCACCTGCGCCTGGAGCCCCTCACCCCCTTCCGCGCGAGCTACGCCTACACCAACTTCGGCCTCACGGCCGCCGCCGAGGCCGTCGCCCGCGCCAAGGGCACCAGCTGGCAGAAGCTCAGCGAGGACACCCTCTTCAAGCCCGCCGGCATGACGCACACCAGCACCGAGTTCTCCGCCTTCCTGGATTCCCCCGACCACGCCGTCACCCACGTGAAGAACCCGGACGGCACCTGGAGCCCCCGCTTCGTCCGCGACCCCGACGCCCAGGCCCCCGCCGGCGGCGTCAGCTCCACCGCCCGCGACATGTCCCGCTGGCTGCGGCTCCAGCTGGCCGACGGCACCCTCGACGGCAAGCGGATCATCCCCGCCGCCACGCTCGCCCGCACGCACGTTCCCGAGATCGTCTCGCAGCCGCCCACCTCCCCCACCGGCCGCGCCGGCTTCTACGGCCTCGGCTGGAACGTGTCCTACGACGACTCCGGCCGGCTGCGCCTGAGCCACTCCGGCGCCTTCGAACTCGGCACCAACGCCAACGTCACGATGCTCCCCCTCGAAAAGCTCGGCATCGTCGTCCTCACCAACGGCGCCCCCGTCGGCCTGGCCGACGCCGTCGCCCTCGATTTCTTCGACGTCGCCCAGCACGGCAAGGCCACGACCGACTGGCTGCCCCTGCTCGCCTCCGTCTACGCGAAGGAGGTCGACGAGGCCCGGTCCCCCACCGACTACGCCCACCCGCCCGCCTCCGCAAAGCCCGCCAAGGACAGCGCCGCCTACACCGGCACCTACGACAACCCGTACTACGGCAAGGCGACCGTGACGGCCGACGACAAGGGCGCGCTGACCCTCGCCCTCGGCCCCAAGCCGATGCTCTTCCCGCTCACCCACTACGACGGCGACACCTTCAGCCTCGAGACCACAGGCGAGATGGCGGCCGGCCGCACCGGCGTGACCTTCGCCGACGGCACGGTCCGCATCGAGAGCCTCGACAGGGAGCACCTCGGCACCTTCACCGAGCAGTAGCCGCATAGCCTGTCCCCGATGAGACGCAGAGCCCAGCCACCCCCCTCGCCCCTCCCCCAGCGCGCCGGCATCGACCCGGTCCGGCTGCGCCTGCCGCCCGACCCGGAGGGAAGCTGGCCGGATCTGGGCGACTACCTCACCGCGCACTACGCGGGCGGAGCCGGCGCGGAGGCCATCGCCCGCCTGCTGGAGGCCGGCCGGGTGCTCGGCCCGGGCGGGCGGGTGCTGAGCGCGCACGACCCGTACGAGCCGGGCGGCTACGTGTGGTTCCACCGCGATCTCCCGGAGGAGCCGCCGGTGCCGTTCGCGCCCCGCGTCGTCCACCGCGACCCGCATCTGCTGGTCGTGGACAAGCCGCACTTCCTGGCGACCACCCCGCGCGGCAGCCACGTCACCCAGACCGCGCTGGCCCGGCTCCGTGCGGAGCTGGACCTGCCCGCCCTCAGCCCGGCGCACCGCCTGGACCGGCTGACGGCCGGGCTGGTGATGTTCAGCATCCGGCCCGAGGACCGCGGTGCCTACCAGCTCCTCTTCCAGGGCCGCCGGGTGCACAAGGAGTACGAGGCGCTCGCGCCCCACGACCCGGAGCTGGGCTTTCCCCGTACGGTCCGCAGCCGGATCGAGAAGACCCGCGGGGTGATCGCCGCCGTAGAGGTGCCGGGCGGCGAGCCCAATGCCGAGACCCTCGTCGAACTCACCGACGTCCGGGGCGGTCTGGGCCGCTACCGGCTGACCCCGCACACCGGCCGCACCCACCAGCTGCGGGTGCACATGAACGGCCTGGGCCTGCCGATCCTCGGCGACCCGGTGTACCCGCGGGTCACCGACCCCGCCCCGGACGACTACCGGCGGCCTCTGCAACTCCTGGCCCGGGTACTGGAGTTCACCGACCCGGTCACGGGGGCGGCGCACCGCTTCGAGAGCGGGCGCACCCTGCAGGCCTGGGACGACCGTACCGCGTGGGAGGCGGGCACCGGCGGCCGGTAGGCACGGCCGGGCCGCTCAGCAGGGGCCGACGCCCGCCACCCGCAGCGCCGCGTCGGCGGTGGCCTCGGCGAAGGCGGCCACCGGGCGCGCCGGATCGGAGCGGTGGATGAGCATGACCCCCTCGATCAGGCCGAAGAGCAGGTCGTTGCGGAGTTCCAGCCCGGCCTTGTCCCCGGCCAGTTCGGCGCCCACCGCCGTTCCGTCGAGCAACATCCGGTAGGCGTCCTTGAGTTCGCTCCGCATCCGCCGGAACTGCGTGAACCGCGAGCCGGCCACCTCGGGCAGCAGGTAGAGCGCCCCGAGGTTGTACGGGCCTCCGCACAGCAGCAGCACGTCGGAGCGGCACAGTTCCCACAGGCGCCGTGCGGCGGGCTGCCCGGTGTCGGTCAGCAGCTGCCGGGCCAGTCGCAGCGAGGGCGCGACCGTGGACTCCAGCAGTTCGGCGAGGAGTTCTTCCTTGCCGTCGAAATAGTGATACATCGTGGCCTGGCGCATTCCGGCCCGTTCGGCGACCGCGCGCGTGGTCGTCGCCGCATATCCCTTCACGGTGAAGAGCTCGGCCGCCGCGTAGAGGAGTTCCTCCCGCGGCGGCCGCCCGCTCTCCGGTCTCAGCCGGTCGGCGCGCGGCCGACCGACCCGTCTCGGCCCTTCGTCTGGTCCCCCACTCATGGCCCGAATCGTCGCACACAGCACGCGCATTCGATCATGGCAAGAGATGAGATCCGGCCAGCCTCTCTTTCGGAGGAAGCCCCAAAAGCGCCTAGCCGACCGAGCTGTAGGCCACTACACCCCGCAACAGTGCGTCAACGGCCTTGCGGGCGTTGCGGGCCACCGTGCTCCCGCTGTCGCCGGTCGCCGAGGGGGCCGCTGCCGCGATCTGCCCCAGCACGTCGATGACCTGCTTGCACCAGCGCACGAAGTCGCCGGCCGGCATCTCCGCCTCGCGCAGCACCTCGTCGAGGCTCTTGTCCGAGGCCCACTGGTAGGCGGCCCACGCGAAGCCGAGGTCCGGCTCGCGCTGGCCCACGCCCTCCGCCTGGTTGATGCCGTGCTCCTCCTCCAGCGCGTCGAGCCGGCCCCAGATGTGCACCATCTCGCCCAGCGCCGCCTTCGCCGCGCCGCCCGGCACCTTCGGCGCGACCGCGTCGTCGGACTGCCGGGCCTCGAAGACCAGCGCCGAGACGCAGGCGGCCAGTTCGGCCGGGTTCAGGCCTTCCCAGATCCGGGCGCGCAGGCACTCGGAGGCCAGCAGGTCGAGCTCCCCGTACAGCCGGGCGAGCCGCCGGCCGTGCACGGTGACCTCGTCCTCGCGCAGGTAGTCGAGCTCGGTCAGGAGCGCGTGGATCCGGTCGAAGGTCCGGGCGATGGTGTTCGTCCGGCCCTCGATGCGACGCTCCAGCTGCACGGTGTCCCGCTTCAGCCGGTGGTAGCGCTCCGCCCAGCGCGCGTGGTCCTCGCGCTCGTCGCACCCGTGGCAGGGGTGCGCCCGCAGCTCGGCGCGCAGGCGGGCGATCTCGCGGTCGTCGGCCGCCGCGGCCCGGCGGCCGCGCATCCGCCGCTCCGGCGTGATGTGTCCGGCCTTGGTCCGCAGCTGGGAGGCCAGGTCCCGACGCGACTGCGGGGAGCGGGCGTTGAACGTCTTGGGGATCCGCATCCGGTCGAGCGCCTCCACCGGGACCGGGAAGTCGATCGCTGCGAGCCGCTTGACCTGCCGCTCGGCGGTGAGCACCAGCGGACGCGGGCCCTCCGCGTACTCGTACCCGCGGTGCCCGTGGACCCGTCCGGCCGGCACGCCCGGGTCCAGGACCAGCGCGAGCCCGGCGAACTTGCCCGTCGGCACGTGGATGATGTCGCCCGGCTTGAGCTTCTCCAGCGAGTCGGCGGCCTGCGCCCGCCGCTGGGCCGCGCCCTGCTTGGCCAGGTCCGTCTCGCGGTCCTTGAGGTCGCGGCGCAGCTGCGCGTACTCCTCGAAGTTCCCCAAGTGGCAGGTCATGCCCTCCCGGTAGCCCTCCAGGCCCTCCTCGTTGCGCTGTACCTGCCGGGAGATCCCGACGACCGAGCGGTCGGCCTGGAACTGCGCGAAGGAGGTCTCCAGCAGCTCGCGCGAGCGGTGCCGCCCGAACTGGCTGACCAGGTTCACGGCCATGTTGTACGAGGGCTTGAAGCTGGAGCGCAGCGGATACGTACGGGTACCCGCGAGCCCGGCCAGACCCACCGGGTCCATGCCCCGCTGCCACAGCACCACGGCGTGGCCCTCGACGTCGATGCCGCGCCGCCCGGCCCGGCCGGTCAGCTGCGTGTACTCGCCGGGGGTGATGTCGGCGTGCTGCTCGCCGTTCCACTTGACCAGCTTCTCCAGGATCACCGTGCGCGCGGGCATGTTGATGCCCAGCGCCAGGGTCTCGGTGGCGAAGACGGCCTTCACCAGGCCGCGGACGAACAGCTCCTCGACGACCTCCTTGAAGGTGGGCAGCATGCCCGCGTGGTGCGCGGCGATGCCCCGCTCCAGGCCTTCGAGCCATTCGTAGTAGCCCAGGACGTGCAGGTCCTCGGTGGGGATGGAGGCGGTCCGCGCCTCGACGATCTCGCGGACCTGCAGGCGCGCGGACTCGTCGTTGAGCCGCAGGCCCGCGTACAGGCACTGCTGGACGGCGGCTTCGCAGCCGGCCCGGCTGAAGATGAAGTTGATGGCGGGCAGCAGCCCGTCGTTGTCGAGGCGGGCGATGACCTCGGGGCGGGAGGGGGTCCAGATCCGGCCGCGGGAGCGCCGCTCGCGTTCGCGGTCGGCTTCGCGGACCATCTTGCCGCGCCGCCGGTCCTTGGGGCTGTAGGTGCGGCTGTTCTCCTCGCGGGCCATGCGCAGCAGGTCGGGGTTGACCTCGCGGCGCGCCGATCCGCGGCCGCCGTGGTCGGACTCCTCCTCGAAGAGGTCGAAGATCCGCCGCCCGGCCATGACGTGCTGCCACAGCGGTACGGGCCGCTCCTCGGAGACGATCACCTCGGTGTCGCCGCGCACGGTGTCCAGCCAGTCGCCGAACTCCTCGGCGTTGGACACGGTGGCGGACAGTGACACCAGGGTCACCGACTCGGGGAGGTGGATGATCACTTCCTCCCAGACGGCTCCGCGGAACCGGTCGGAGAGGTAGTGCACCTCGTCCATCACGACGTAGCCGAGGCCGCGCAGCGACTGGGAGCCCGCGTACAGCATGTTGCGGAGCACCTCGGTGGTCATCACGACCACCGGCGCCTCGCCGTTGACGCTGTTGTCGCCGGTCAGCAGGCCGACCTTCTCGGCGCCGTAGCGCTTGACGAGGTCGGCGTACTTCTGGTTCGACAGGGCCTTGATCGGCGTCGTGTAGAAGCACTTGCGGCCCTGCTGGAGCGCCAGGTGCACGGCGAACTCGCCGACGATGGTCTTGCCCGAGCCGGTCGGGGCGGCGACCAGCGCGCCCTTGCCGGCCTCCAGTGCCTTGCAGGCCTCGATCTGGTACGGGTCCAGATCGAATTCGTACAGCTCGCGGAAGGGGGCCAGGGCGGAGGCCTCTTCGGCGGCGCGGATCCGGGCAGCGGCGTACCGCTCGGCGGGAGAAAGTTCCTCGGTCATCTTGCTGTCGAGCCTACCCGCCGCCTCTGACAACAGTCGCGATCATTTATACGGACCGCGCGGGCCCGGCCACGGCGGCGGCCGCAACGCGGAAGCGGCCGGTCGCGCGGCGTGCGCGTCCCGGCCGCTTCCCGAGCGGTGTGCGTCAGGTCGCGTCGTCGTAGCCGTTGATCCGGCCTCGGCCGCCGTCGGCCTGCCCGGGCAGCGCGGCGGGAGCGGGGACCGCTTCCATCTCGCCGATCGGCGCCGGGGTGAGGTCCAGCTCGGCGGCTTCGTCGTCGTCGAGGTCCGCGTCGGGGTTGTTGCGCTTGCGCCTGCGGTCGTTGATCAGGCAGATGCCGAGCGCGATGAAGTACAGCGCCACGATCGGGGCGGCCAGCGACAGCATGGTGAGCGGGTCACCGGTGGGCGTCGCGAACGCGGAGAAGATCGTGATGCCGAGGACCATGGCCCGCCACCAGCTCGCCAGCCGCTTCGCGGTGAGCACCCCGGTGAAGTTGAGGAGGATCAGCAGCAGCGGCAGCTCGAAGGCCAGGCCGAAGACGACCACCATGCGCGCGACGAGGTCGAGGTAGTCGTCGACCGGGAGCAGGTTGCGCGCGTTGTCGGGCGTGAAGTCGAGCAGGATCGTCGCGGTCTGCGGGAGGATCTTGTACGCGAGCACCGCGCCGGCGCCGAACAGCGGCGCGCCGACCGCGACGAAGCTCATCGCGTACTTCTTCTCGTGGCTGTGCAGGCCGGGGGCGGCGAACGCCCACAGCTGGTACAGCCACACCGGCGCGGACAGCACGGCGCCGGCCATCAGCGAGACCTTGAGGGAGATCGAGAACGCCGAGATCAGGCCGTTCACGGTCATGTCGGCGCAGGGGTGGCCGTTGCGCTGGGTCACCACGCCGCCCGTACAGCCGACGGAGTCCAGGATCGGCTTCAGCAGGAAGTTGATGATCTCCCGGTAGAAGAACGCCGCGATGATCGTGATCACGATGATCGCCAGGACCGACTTCAGCAGACGGTTTCTCAGCTCACGCAGGTGCTCGACGAGAGGCATCCGCCCTTCGGCGTCCTTTGCCTGTCGTCCTTTTTTCTCCTGCTTGCGGGCAGACTTGAGCAACCCACGTCCCTTGTCTCGTTGCAGATGACTGGCGCGTCGGGCTGGTGTCAGCCCTGGGTGGTGCGGTTCGGCTCGTTGACGGGCCGGGAGCTGGTGACGTCACCGGGCGCGGCCTGGATGGTGCGCGGGGCGACGGGCTGCTGCGGGGCCTGGTCGGCGACGGGGGCCGCGGCGGCCGCGTCCTCGTTCTCGCCGTCCTTCTTCATGGCCTTGGCCTCGCTCTTGAGGATGCGGGCCGACTTGCCGAGCGAACGCGCCATCTCGGGAAGCTTCTTGGCACCGAAGAGCAGCACGATGACAGCGATGATCAGAAGGATCTCGAGGGGCTTCAGATTGCCGATCATGTGTGTCTTCCTTCTCACCGAAGCAGGCTGGTTGTGGTCGCTCTGGGCGGTTCGGACGGAGATCCGGTAACCGCTCAGGCAAGGATCGTAACCCCCGGGGGTAAACGCCCGGCAATCCCCCGGGGTACCTCCGATTGCGCCGGACCCGGCTAGGGCCGCAGGCCACGGCCCGCGCGGGCCAGGTCGGTGGCCGCCCGCTCCAGGTCCACCGACGCGTCCGAGATCCGGCGGCCGGCCTGCGCGACCTGCCGGGAGAGCCGGTGGACCTCCACGTAGACCCGTACGGCCAGCACGGCGAGGACGGCGACCCCCAGGAAGCCCAGGGCAATTGCGAGCATCGGCCACAGCATGGGACGAGCCTAGGCCACCGGCCCGCTCACACGCTGCGCAGGGTGCTCACGCCTCCGCCGGTCAGCAGTTCCACGATGCGTTCACCGGCGGGTTTGCGGACGGCCGCGCCGCACTCGGGACAGGTGAAGGAGTAGAAGGTGGTCCGCCGACTGCCCCCGATCGCCAGTCTCAGGGCTCCCGCGGCCAGTTCGAAGCGGGCGCGGCAGTCGGGGCAGGACGCCTTGAAGCTGACCGGCCCGGCCGCACTGCCCGCCGCACCGGCGGCCCCTGCGGCACCCGCGGCCGGCCCCCGTGAGCCGGAGGCCTGCCCCGGCCCGGGCCCAGATGGTCGAGACATCGCTCCCCGCTCCCTCTAGACCTGTTCCCCGTACCCCGCGAGTGCCTCTCGAGCGGCGCTCCGCGCACTTTCCGCCAATTCTCCGGGGGCCACGATCCGCCCCTCGCGGCCCAGCCGCAGCGCGAGCCGGCGCAGCGAGGCCGGGTCGGGGCTGCGCAGTGTGATCCGCAGGCCGCCCCCGTCGAGCTCCTCGGCGCTGTCGTGCGGGTAGTACTCGGCGACCCAGCGCCCGCCGGGCCCCACCTCGACCACGACCTCCGGGTCCTCGGCGGCCGGCTGGACCAGGCCCTCGGACAGGTCGCGCGGCTCGATGGCGGGCGGTTCGGCCCGCTCGTCGAGCAGTCGGATCTCGGCCACCCGGTCCAGGCGGAAGGTGCGGCGCGCCTCGGAGAGGTGGCACCACCCCTCCATGTACGTGTGCCCCACCGCGAAGAGCCGGATCGGATCGACCTTGCGCTCGGTGAGCTCGTCGCGCGCGGGCGAGTAGTAGCGCAGCCACAGCCGCCGGCGCTCGGCGATGGCCCGGTCGACGTCGGCGAAGACCCCGCCCTCGGACTCGAAGGTCACCGACAGCCGGGAGCTGGCCCCGGCGGCCTCGCCCGCCGCGGCCTCCAGCTTGGCGGTGGCCCGCAGCAGCGCGTCGCGGTCGCCCTCGCGCAGCCCGGGCAGGGTGGCCACCGCGCGGGCGGCGACCAGCAGCGCGGTCGCCTCGTCGGCGGCCAGCCGCAGCGGCTCGGCGGTGGACTCCCCCGAGGCGTCGGGGTTGCGCCACCAGATCCGCTCCCCGTCGGTGTCGATGTCGAGCAGGTCCCCGCCGCGGAAGCTGGTCCCGCACATGGGGAGCACGTCGAGGTCCGAGATCAGCTCGTCCTCGGTGATCCCGAAGGCCCGCGCGACGTCGGCGACGTGCGCGCCCGGGCGCTCGCGCAGGTACGTCACCAGGGACAGCATCCGGCGCGTCTGATCGATGGCGTTGGCGGCCATGCTCGTACGTCTCCCCCTCAGGGCGTGCTTTTCGGATGGTGCGGTCGCGGAATCCGTCCGATCCCGCCGGGGCTCCCGCGGAGCCCCCGTGGCGCCCTCGCGGGCCCCGTCAGCCCGCGGCGACGGCGCGCAGCCGGTCGATCACGTCGGCCCGCAGGTCGGCGGGCTCCACCACCACGACGTCCGGGCCGAACTCCACCAGCCAGGCGTCCAGGCCGTGCCCGTACGGGATCTCCAGCTCGTCCCAGCCGTCCCCGCCCTCGCGCACCGCGGTGGCCTTGGCCCGCAGCGGGTAGCCCGACCCGGCCCGCAGCCGGATCCGCGCCGAACGCTCCGCGCTCTCCCCGGCCCAGCTCGCCACGGTCTCCCGTACGGTCACCACGTCGGGCACCTCTGCGGTGTACTTCGCGGCACGGGAGCGGACCTTCCCGGTGATCCGGGAGAGCCGGAACACCCGCTCCGCCCCGCGGTCGCGGTCGAAGCCGGCCAGGTACCAGTGGCCGCGCCAGCACTCCAGCGCCCAGGGCTCCACCTGCCGGGTCTCGGGCCGGGCGGCCGTGGACTTGCGGTAGTCGAACACCACCGGCCGCCGGTCCCGGCAGGCCAGCATCAGCGGCTCGAAGGCCGCCTCGTGGACCGGGATGCGCGGCTCGATGGCACTGTGCTGGCCCTCGTACGGGTCCTCCGCCTCGGGCATCCCGCCCGCCCGCAGCTTCTGCAGGGCGCCGCTGGCCGCGCCCGCGAGGCGCGCCTGCTGCCAGACCTTGGCCGCCAGCCCCAGGGCGGCGGCCTCCTCGGCGTCCAGGGAGACGGGCGGCAGCCGGTTGCTGTCCCGGCGGGCCAGGTAGCCGGTCTCGCCCTCCAGGTTCTCCACCGTCTCGATCACCAGGCCGAGTTCCCGCAGGTCGTCCTTGTCCCGCTCGAACATCCGGTTGAAGGACTCGTCGTTGCCGGCTTCCAGGTACGCCTCGATGGAACCGCGCAACTCCCGCTTGCTGAGCGGCCGGCGGGTCCCCAGCAGACACAGCGCCAAATTCATCAGCCGCTCGGCCTTGGCAATCGCCATCGACGCCGTTCCCCCGCTCTCGACACAGACTCGTGACCGTTGACCGTACCGCCCCGGCGCGCCCTGACAAAAGCGAGGGCCCCCGCCTCACGGCGGGGGCCCACTGCTCACGCGTCCGGGTGATCAGACCGCGATCAGGTCGCAGACGAAGATCAGCGTCTCGCCCGGGGCGATCAGACCGCCGCCCGCGCCACGGTCACCGTAGGCGAGGTGCGCGGGGATCGTCAGCTTGCGACGGCCACCCACCTTCATGCCCTGGATGCCCTGGTCCCAGCCGGAAATGACCTGGCCGGCACCGAGCTGGAACTCCAGCGGGTTGCCGCGGTTCCAGGAGGCGTCGAACTCCTCGCCGGTGGAGAAGGCCACACCCACGTAGTGGACCTTGACGTAGTCACCGGCCTTGGCCTCGGCGCCGTCGCCCAGCCAGAGGTCCTCCTTGACCAGGTCGGTGGGGACCGGGCCCTCGGGGAAGTCGATCTCGGGCTTCTCGAGCTTGTCGCTCACGGAACTGCTCCTCATACGTACGAACTGGGGGACAACCGGGACAGTCTTACACCACGGCGAGGATGTCGAGGCTGAACACCAGCGTCGACTTGGCCGGGATGGTCCCCTGCTCCTTGTCACCGAAGCCCTGGTCCGGCGGGATGACCAGCAGAATGCGGCTGCCGACCTTCTTGCCGATCAGGCCCTCCTTCAGGCCCTTGACCGAGAGCTGCTCCATCGGCCACGTGACCGTGGTGTCGGTGGTGTAGGTGCTCTCGAAGGTCTTGTCGTCCTTCCAGGTCTTGCCGTTGAACTTGACCACGACGTTGTCGGTGTCCTTCACCGGCGCGCCGTCGCCCTCCAGGACGTAGTTCGAGACCAGCTTGGTGGGCTC
Organism: Streptomyces sp. NPDC057010; assembly: GCF_042673805.1. Classification (NCBI taxonomy): domain Bacteria; kingdom Bacillati; phylum Actinomycetota; class Actinomycetes; order Kitasatosporales; family Streptomycetaceae; genus Streptomyces; species Streptomyces sp. NPDC057010. The sequence goes on from NZ_JBHUSC010000046.1 coordinate 27,418, forward strand.
GGCGGTGTCCTTCGGGACGGTCACGGAGACTTCCTTGCCGTCCGTGTTCGTGCCGACCTTGGGCAGGTCCTTGTTGTCCTGCGCGACCTCCTTGCCCGTGGCCGAGGCCGGGACGGAGGTGGCCTTGACGATGTCCACGACGAAGACCAGCGTGGCGTTCGGCTTGATCTTGTCGCCCGAGCCCTGCTCGCCGTAGCCGAGGGCCGGCGGGATCACGAGCTCGACCCGACTGCCCTCCTTCTGACCCTCCAGGCCCTGGTCCCAGCCCTTGATGACCGCGCCCGCACCGATGGTGACGTCGAACGGCTTGCCCTTGCCGAAGCTCTGGTCGAACGGCGCCTTGCCGTCCCACACCTGGCCGAGGTAGTTGACCTGGGCGATGTCGCCCTTCTTCAGCGCCGGGCCGGAGCCCTCGCTGATGGTCTCCACCTTCAGTTCCTTGGGCGGCGTGCCCTTCCCCTTCGACAGGGTGGGCGTCTCCCCGAACTTGGCGCCCTTGGTGATCGCGGGCACCCCGTTCTTCATCTGGGCGGAGTCGGAGCCGCTGTCGTCGCCACACGCTGCTGTCGTCAGCAGCAGAAGGGGTACGACAAGCAGGCCTGCAAGTCGGCGCACGTGTTCCTCAGATCTCAGACGGCAAGGCGGTCGTCGCCACTCTAAGCCGTGCGCAGGGCCCCGTACGAGATACGTACGGGGCCCTGGCCGAAGAACGGTGCGATGTCACACCCGGCACTGATGTGCGGGCTACATACCGGCGATCAGCTTCTCCACCCGGTCGTCCACCGACCGGAACGGGTCCTTGCACAGCACCGTCCGCTGCGCCTGGTCATTGAGCTTCAGGTGCACCCAGTCCACCGTGAAGTCCCGCCGCTGCTCCTGGGCCCGCCGGATGAAGTCGCCGCGCAGCCGCGCCCTCGTCGTCTGCGGGGGCACCGACTTGCCCTCGAAGATCTTGAGGTCGTTGCAGATCCGCGCCGCCTGCCCCTTGCGCTCCAGCAGGTAGTACAGCCCGCGCCGGCGGTGGATGTCGTGGTAGGCGAGGTCTATCTGAGCCACCCGCGGATTCGACATGGTCATGTTGTGCTTGCCCCGGTACCGCTCGATCAGCTGGTACTTGATGACCCAGTCGATCTCCGTCGCGATCCGGTCCAGGTCCTCCTCCTCGATCGCGTCGAGGGTCCGGCCCCACAGCTCCAGCACCTGGTCCACGACACCGGTACGGATGCCCCGGCGCTCGGCGAAGTCCACCGCCTTGTCGTAGTACTCCCGCTGGATCTCCAGCGCCGAGGCCTCCCGCCCGCTCGCCAGGCGCACCTTGCGCTGACCCGTGATGTCGTGGCTGACCTCGCGGATCGCCCGGATCGGGTTCTCCAGCGTCAGGTCCCGCATCACCGTGCCCGCCTCGATCATGCGCAGCACCAGGTCGGTGGCCCCGACCTTGAGCAGCATGGTCGTCTCGGACATGTTCGAGTCGCCGACGATCACGTGCAGGCGCCGGTAGCGCTCCGCGTCCGCGTGCGGCTCGTCCCGCGTGTTGATGATCGGGCGCGAGCGCGTCGTGGCGGAGCTGACGCCCTCCCAGATGTGCTCGGCCCGCTGGCTCACGCAGTAGACCGCGCCCCGGGGGGTCTGGAGCACCTTGCCCGCCCCGCAGATCAGCTGCCGCGTGACGAGGAACGGAATGAGAATGTCCGCCAGGCGGGAGAATTCCCCGTGCCGGGCCACCAGGTAGTTCTCGTGGCAGCCGTACGAGTTGCCCGCCGAGTCGGTGTTGTTCTTGAAGAGGTAGACGTCGCCCGCGATTCCCTCCTCGTGCAGGCGGCGTTCGGCGTCGACGAGCAGTCCTTCGAGAATGCGCTCGCCTGCTTTGTCGTGCGTGACCAGTTCGGTCACGTTGTCGCATTCGGGAGTTGCATATTCCGGATGCGAACCCACGTCGAGGTACAGGCGGGCGCCGTTCCGCAGGAAGACATTGCTGCTGCGGCCCCATGACACAACACGGCGGAAGAGGTAGCGCGCCACTTCGTCAGGAGACAGTCGGCGCTGTCCCCTGAACGTGCACGTGACGCCGTACTCGTTCTCCAGCCCGAAAATGCGGCGGTCCATGACTGAACATTACGCCTTCTGCCCCCTTCTGAAACCGGGTTCGAGACGACGTTTCGATCAGTTTGGCGAACCGCACCGGACCGGCCCCCGTACGGACCCGCCGATCAGCCCGCCGAGGGCACCTCGGACCCCACCTCGGACGACCCCTCCGGCACGGCCCCTGACACCCCGTCCGCCGAACCCGCCACCGCCCGGCTCCGGCCCGGAGTTGCCAGCACCCGCTGAGTCGCCGTCAGCACCAGCAGGGCCGCCGCCCCGGCAGCGCCCGCCACCCCGAAGCCCACCGCCGTACCGCCCAGCTCCACCGCCGGACCCGCCACCGCCGTACCGATCGCGGCACCCACCCCGAAGAAGGTCACCAGCCACGAGAACGCCTCCGTCACCGTCCCCGCCGGCGCGTGCCGGTCCACGACGATGAACGCGCACGCGATGGCCGGCGCCAGGAACACGCCCGCGAGCGCCGTCAGCGCCACCATCGCCACCGGGTCCGGCGTCAGCATCAGCGGCAGGTAGCACACCGCCAGCAGCGCCACCAGCACCCGCAGCCGCCGCTCCGCGGCACCGGTCCACTGCCGCGCCCCGTACGCCACCCCGCCGATCAGCGCCCCGAGCCCCAGAGCCGCCATCAGCCAGCCGTACACCGCCTGGCCACCGTGGTCATCGGCGTACGCCACACCCGCCACGGTGATCGACCCCAGAGCCGTCCCCACGAAGAAGAACGCCCCGAGCAGCGCCAGCAGCCCCCGCGAGCGCAGCGCGCCCAGCCAGTGCGCCTCCCGCGGCTCCGAACGCCACCGCCGCGACGGCTCGCAGACCACGACCGACAGCGCCCCCAGCACCCCGATCGCATTGAGCGCCAGCAGCGCACCGGCCGGGGACCACAGCGCCACGAACAGCGTCACCAGCAGCGGGCCGACGGTGAACATGACCTCCTGGGCCACCGCGTCCATCGCGTACGCGGCGTGCACCCGCTCCTCCTTGCCGCCCAGCACGCTCGGCCACAGCGCCCGCAGCCCGCCCTCCAGCGGCGGCGTGAACAGCCCCGCGACGACCACCGCGGCGTACGCGGCCGCCGCCGACCCGGTACCCGCCAGGGCCAGCCACACCATCCCGAGCGCCGAGACCACCGCGGCCGGCAGCTGGACCCGGAACTGCCCGTACAGGTCCACGGCGCGGCCCAGCAGCGGCTGCCCCACCGCGTTGGCCACCCCGTACGCGGCGGCCAGGGCCCCCGCGAGGCTGTAGCTGCCGCCCTCGGCCCGCGTGAACAGCACGATCGCGATCGGCGCCGTGCCGTTGGGCAGCCGGCCTATGAGCGTGCCCACCAGCAGCCTCGCGGCATGCCGGGTCCTGAGCAGCTCCGCGTAACCCGCGGCCATGTCCGCCCCCTCCTGCCCGGATCGCACCGGGGTAATACGTATAACGTGACGGGTCATACGTACCATGGCCGCAGGTCGGGGGTCCACCCCACCGACCGCACCCACCCCGACGACCTCGCACTTCAGGAGCCCCGTGTGACGAGACCCACCAGCCGGGACGTGGCCACGGCCGCCGGGGTCTCCCAGGCCACCGTCTCCCTCGTCCTCGGCGACAAGTGGCGCGGCCGCGTCTCCGAACGCACCGCCGGCCTCGTCCGCGAAGCGGCCGCCCGGCTCGGCTACCGGCCCAACCTCGCCGCCCGGAACCTCCGCCTCGGCTCCACCCGCACCGCCCTCCTCGTCGTCCCCGCCCTCACCAACGAGTTCTTCGCCCGCGTCTACACCGGCGCCGCCCGCATCGCCGCCGAACACGGCTTCGGCGTCGTCCTCTACCCCTCCCCCGACGGCACCGGACCCGCCCGCGACCCCTTCGCCTCCGCCCGCGCCGCCCTCGACGGAGTCATCGCCTCCTCCATGGCCGCCGACGCCCTGCACGCCATCGGCGGCGCCGACCTCCCCCTCGTCATGCTCGACAGCGACCCCACCGCCGGCACCGCCGCCGCCCACGTCAACCTCGCCATGGCCGACGGCATGCGCCAGGTCACCGAACACCTCCTGGGCCTCGGCCACCGGCGCTTCCTCCACCTCGCCTCCGCCGTCGACTCCTGGACCTTCGAGGTCCGAGCCCGGGCCCTGGCCGCCCTCCTGGGACCCGAAACCGAGCTCCGCACCGTACGGGCCCCCCTCAGCGTGGACGGCGCCCGAACTGCCATGGAAACCGCCCTCGCGGCCCCCGGAGCCCACCCCACCGCCATCGTCTGCGACGACGACATCCTCGCCGCCGGCGCCTGCAAGGCCGCCCGCCGCCTCGGCCTGCGCGTCCCCGACGACCTCTCCGTCACCGGCTTCGACGACCTCGCCCTCGCCACCGCCGTCGAACCCGAGCTCACCACCGTCCGGCTCCCCGCCGAACGCGTCGGCGAGCAGGGCATGACCGCCCTCCTCGCCGTGCTCGACGGCGCCACCTGGACCGCCCCGGACATCCCCGTCCGCCTCGTCGTCCGCGACTCCACGGGCCCCGCCCCGGCCGCCTGAGCACACGAAAGCCCCGGCCCGCCGCGCTTCAGCGGCGAACCGGGGCTCCGGCACCTGCGAGGTCCTACTCGGCGTCGTCCTCCGGCGCCTCGTCGTTCGACACGGCATCCGCCTGGGCCGCAGCCGGAACCTCCGCCTCCAGCAGCCGCGCCAGCTGCCGGCCGCGGATCCGCTTGAACTTCCGCTGCTGCGACCGCGTCCGGTCCAGCACCGCCACCTCCAGCCGCTCGGCCGGGATCGCCTTGTCCGCACCGTTCGCCTGGCTCGACAGCGCCTGCACCGCCAGCTTCAGCGCGTCCGGCAGGGTCATCCCGTCCTGATGACGCTGATCCAGGAAGGTGCTGATCTGCTCGGCATTACCGCCGACCGCGACCGAGCCGTGCTCGTCCACGATCGACCCGTCGTGCGGAAGCCGGTAGATCTGGTCCCCGGCAGCCGTCGCCCCGACCTCGGCGACGACCAGCTCCACCTCGTACGGCTTCTCGCCCGCACTCGAAAAGATGGTGCCGAGGGTCTGCGCGTACACGTTCGCCAGCCCACGGGCCGTCACATCGTCACGGTCGTAGGTGTATCCGCGCAGATCGGCATACCGCACGCCACCGATCCGCAGGTTCTCGTACTCGTTGTACTTGCCGGCGGCCGCGAAGCCGATCCGGTCGTAGATCTCGCTGAACTTGTGCAGCGCGCGGGACGGGTTCTCGCCGACGAACACGATGCCGTCGGCGTACTGCAGCACGACAAGGCTGCGACCGCGGGCGATGCCCTTCCGGGCGTATTCCGCCCGGTCGGCCATGGCCTGCTGGGGTGACACATAGAACGGAGTCGACACCGGTTGTCCGTCCCTTTCTTCTGGGCGACGAGAGGACTGGTCAGAGCAGGGCGGCGCGCGGCCCGTCGGGCTCCTGGAGCCGGCGGTCCGTCACCGTGCGGGCGAGCGCCTGCGACTCGTCCTCGGTCAGCCTGCGGAAGCCCTCGTCGGTGATGACGGTGACGATGGGGTAGATGTGGCGGTACAGGTCCGGACCGCCGGTCGCCGAGTCGTCGTCGGCGGCGTCGTACAGCGCCTGCACGACCAGCGTGGTGGCCTGCTCCTCCGTCAGGTCGGGCCGGAACAGCTTCTTCATCGAACCGCGGGCAAAGATCGAGCCGGACCCGGTGGCGGCGTAACCGTGCTCCTCGGAGCGGCCGCCGGTCACGTCGTACGAGAAGATCCGGCCCTTCTCCTTGGCCTCGTCGTACCCGGCGAAGAGCGGTACGACGGCCAGCCCCTGCATCGCCATGCCCAGATTGCTGCGGATCATGGTGGAGAGCCGGTTGGCCTTGCCCTCCAGGCTGAGGGTGGTCCCCTCCACCTTCTCGAAGTGTTCCAGCTCCAGCTGGAACAGCTTCACCATCTCCACGGCCAGGCCGGCCGTACCGGCGATGCCGACCGCGGAGTACTCGTCGGCCGGGAACACCTTCTCGATGTCCCGCTGCGCGATCATGTTCCCCATGGTCGCCCGCCGGTCACCGGCGAGCACGACCCCTCCGGGGAAGGTGGCGGCGACGATGGTCGTCCCGTGCGGCGCCTCGACGATCCCCTCGGGCAGCTTCCGGTTCCCCGGCAGCATCTCGGGCGCGTGCGCGCCCAGGAAGTCCACGAAGGACGACGACCCCGGCGTCAGGAAGGCTGCCGGTAGACGCCCTGTGCTACGAGTGTTGGGTTCCACAGGTTTCCTTCCACGTAAGCGGCTGCACGCCGTATGACGTCCGGCCGATCCTTGAACTGCCCCAAGGCTGCATTGCAGCTGAAGCACAGTACGCCTCGGACCCTACCCGTCTGATGATCGTGATCAACATGCTCCGCCGGAGCCTGTAGGCAGATCACGCAGACTCCACCTTGGGAAGCGATCATCTCGTCGCGCTGAGCCTCGGTGATGCCGTACGAACGCTTCAAGTGTCCCGCCCGGCCTTGGATCGCCCGACATGCCTTGCACCGAGTGGACAGGCCGTCAGATGCTGTCGCGTTCTTGTGCCACTCACTGTGGGGCTTGACCTCGCCACACTGTCGACACAGCTTGTGGCCGGACGGCACATCCACTTTCTCCTTGACGACCTTGCCTCTGGCAGCCTGGCGGCGCCGGTAGTGCTCGGCGCCGTAAGCCGCCACGCACTCCCGGCACCTCGGCTGAAGGCCGTCGCCACGATTCCGATCCGAAGCAAAGCCGCTCAGAGGCACGTCGCGGCTGCAGCCGCGACACCACTTGGTTCCATTGGACATGGAGCCAACACTGGCGGATTTACCTTAGATTCGAAGGCTATTCGCCGCCTTTTTGTACGAAACTCCGAACGAAATCCTCGGCATTTTCCTCGAGTACATCGTCAATCTCGTCAAGTACCGAGTCGACGTCGTCAGAGAGCTTCTCCTGGCGCTCCTTGAGGTCGGTCGATTCCTCGACCGCCGCCTCCTCGACCTCCTCGGTCGAGCGCTGCGCCTTCTGCTGTCCGCCGCCGGTGTCCTTGGTCGCCATGTCTACCTCACCCCGCTCGGTTCGCACGCTCATGTCGAGAGACCCCGGGATTCGGGATCTCTCAAGATCAGACCCTACGTCGGACCCTACAAGGAGGGTCCGACATTCGTCCCCGCACTTTCGTAACGTCCGGCTGATTTCATGATTCCCGGACCGGAGGACTTTCAGGCCCCCTCACTGGCCCGAAAGCACCCGCACCAGGTCCTCCGCCGTGCGGCAGCGGTCCAGGAGCTCCTTGACGTGGTTCCGGGTCCCCCGGAGGGGTTCCAGCGTCGGGACCCGCTGGAGGGAGTCGCGGCCCGGGAGGTCGAAGATCACCGAGTCCCAGGAGGCCGCGGCGACGTCGTCCGCGTACTGCTCCAGGCACCGGCCCCGGAAGTACGCCCGGGTGTCCTCCGGCGGCTTGCTCGCCGCCCGTTCCACCGCCGGCTCCTCCACCAGCCGCTTCATCTTGCCGCGGGCCACCAGGCGGTTGTAGAGGCCCTTCTCGGGCCGTACGTCCGAGTACTGGAGGTCCACCAGGTGCAGCCGCGCCGCGTCCCAGCCCAGCCCGTCGCGGCGCCGGTAGCCCTCCAGGATCTCCCGCTTGGCGATCCAGTCCAGCTCCCCCGACAGGCTCATGGGGTCGCTCTCCAGCCGGCCCAGCACGTCCTCCCAGCGGGCCAGCACGTCCTTGGTCTGCTCGTCCGCGTCGGAACCGAAACGCTCCTCCACGTACTTCCTGGCCAGCTCGAAGTACTCCATCTGGAGTTGTACGGCGGTCAGCGTGCGCCCGCTCCGCAGCGTGATCAGGTGTTGCAGGTCGGGGTCGTGGGAGACCTGGTGGAGGGTGCGCACCGGCTGGTCGACGGCCAGGTCGACGGTGATGAACCCGTCCTCGATCATGCCGAGGACCAGCGACGTGGTGCCGAGCTTGAGGTAGGTGGAGATCTCGGACAGGTTCGCGTCGCCGATGATCACGTGCAGGCGGCGGTACTTCTCGGCGTCCGAGTGCGGCTCGTCCCGGGTGTTGATGATGGGCCGCTTCAGGGTGGTCTCCAGGCCGACCTCGACCTCGAAGTAGTCCGCGCGCTGGCTGATCTGGAAGCCGTGCTCGCGGCCGTCCTGGCCGATGCCCACGCGCCCCGCGCCGGTGACGACCTGGCGGGAGACGAAGAAGGGGGTCAGGTGGCGCACGATCTCCGAGAAGGGGGTCTCCCGCTTCATCAGGTAGTTCTCGTGCGTGCCGTAGGAGGCGCCCTTGTTGTCGGTGTTGTTCTTGTAGAGGTGGATCGGCTGGGCGCCGGGGAGCTGGGCCGCCCTGACGGCCGCCTCGGCCATGATCCGCTCGCCGGCCTTGTCCCAGAGCACGGCGTCGAGCGGATTGGTGATCTCCGGCGAGCTGTACTCGGGGTGTGCGTGGTCGACGTAGAGCCGTGCGCCGTTCGTGAGGATGACGTTGGCGAGGCCGATGTCCTCGTCGGTGAGCTGGCTGTTGTCGGCGGCCTCGCGGGCGAGGTCGAAGCCGCGGGCGTCCCGCAGCGGATTCTCCTCCTCGAAGTCCCAGCGGGCGCGTCGCGCCCGGTGCATCGCCGCCGCGTAGGCGTTGACGATCTGGGACGAGGTGAGCATGGCATTGGCGTTCGGGTGCCCCGGAACGGAGATCCCGTACTCCGTTTCGATCCCCATTACTCGCCGTACGGTCATGCGGCCCTCCTTGCCCGGCGGCGCTCCCTTCGGGAGCGGCGCTCAAGTACCGCTGGTGCTCCGGTGCGCGTGCCTGTGCCTGTTCCTGTGCGGTGCCCGTCCCCGCACTGCGCGTCCGGCGGCGGTACGGAAGAGCCTAGAACCACTTCGCGCTCGTGGGGAGATCATTTCCGTCATTGAATTTGCCTCGTCATCGGCCGAAAAGCGGCCGGTAAAGCAGTCGGCTGCGGATGCCCTTGGAGGGCATCCGCAGCCGCTCCGCTTGGTCAGAGGTACTGACCGGTGTTTGCCACCGTGTCGATGGAGCGTCCGGTGTCCGCGCCTTGCTTTCCGGTGACGAGGGTGCGGATGAATACGATCCGCTCGCCCTTCTTTCCGGAGATCCGGGCCCAGTCGTCCGGGTTGGTGGTGTTGGGCAGGTCCTCGTTCTCCTTGAACTCGTCCACGCACGCCTGGAGGAGGTGGGAGACCCGAAGGCCCTTCTGGTTGTGCTCGAGGAAGGCCTTGATGGCCATCTTCTTCGCACGGTCCACGATGTTCTGGATCATCGCGCCCGAGTTGAAGTCCTTGAAGTAGAGGACTTCCTTGTCGCCGTTGGCGTACGTGACCTCGAGGAAGCGGTTCTCCTCGGTTTCGGCGTACATCTGCTCGACGACGGTCTGGATCATGCTGTGGACGGTGCCGGCCGTGGAGCCCTGGTGTTCGGACAGGTCGTCCGTGTGCAGGGGCAGCGAGGCCTTGAGGTACTTGGCGAAGATGTCCTTCGCCGCCTCGGCGTCCGGGCGCTCGATCTTGATCTTCACGTCGAGTCGGCCGGGGCGCAGGATGGCCGGGTCGATCATGTCCTCGCGGTTGGAGGCGCCGATGACGATGACGTTCTCCAGGCCTTCCACACCGTCGATCTCGGCGAGCAGCTGGGGGACGATGGTGTTCTCCACGTCCGAGCTGACGCCGGATCCGCGGGTGCGGAAGAGGGATTCCATCTCGTCGAAGAAGACGATGACGGGGGTGCCCTCGCTCGCCTTCTCGCGGGCACGCTGGAAGACGAGGCGGATGTGCCGCTCGGTCTCGCCGACGTACTTGTTGAGGAGCTCGGGTCCCTTGATGTTCAGGAAGTACGACTTCCCGGCTGCCTGTCCGGTCACCTCGGCGACCTTCTTGGCAAGGGAGTTGGCGACGGCCTTGGCGATGAGCGTCTTGCCGCAGCCGGGCGGGCCGTAGAGCAGGATGCCCTTCGGGGGCCGCAGTTCGTGTTCCTTGAACAGGTCGGGGTAGAGGTACGGGAGCTCGACCGCGTCGCGGATCAGCTCGATCTGGTCGCCCAGGCCGCCGATCTTGTCGTAGTCGATGTCGGGGACCTCTTCGAGGACGAGGTCTTCGACTTCGCTCTTGGGGACGACCTCGTAGACGTAGCCGGAGCGGGGTTCGAGCAGCAGGGCGTCGCCGGGGCGGATGGTGATGTCCAGGAGCGGCTCGGCGAGCCTCACCACCCTTTCCTCGTCGGTGTGCCCGACCACCAGGGCGCGCTCGCCGTCCTCGAGGATCTCCTTGAGGGTGACGATGTCCCCGGCCCGCTCGAATTCCATGGCCTCGACCACGTTGAGGGCCTCGTTGAGCATGACCTCCTGGCCGCGCCGGAGGTCTTCCGGGTCGACGCTGGGGCTGACGTTCACGCGGAGCTTTCGGCCTCCGGTGAAGATGTCGACGGTGCCGTCCTCGTTCGCCTGAAGGAAGACACCGAAGCCGGCCGGCGGCTGTGCGAGCCGGTCGACTTCTTCCTTGAGGGCCACGATCTGGTCGCGGGCCTCACGGAGGGTATTCGCCAGTCGTTCGTTCTGCGCGGAGACGCCTGCCAGATTTGTCTGGAGCTCGACGATCCGCTCTTCGAGAATCCTCGTGTGACGCGGAGAGTCGGCGAGCTTGCGTCGCAGGACGGCGATTTCCTGCTCGAGATAGGCAACCTGGCCGGCGGGGTCCTCAGACCCTCGCCCGGGCCGGATGCCGCGGTTGATGTCGTCGTCGTGGGCTGCCACGGTCCTCACCTCCTCCAAGGGGAGCTGGACGCTTCCTGACCCTACCTGGGCTGGTGGTGATTGAAACCCCTAGATCACAAAGACGGTAGAGGTGTGTCCGATCTTCACCCTTGCGTACTCCCTCGTGCCAAGGAAATACCCACCCATCAACATCGGAAAGCGGCCGGTTGTAAGGTCGAACTGTTCAACACCCGCCAGGGCTCGTGCGACTTGCTTCGAGTTGTGACCGGGATGGATCACTCAGAGCAGGGAACGGCAGGAGATATGACCGTGCAGCAGGAGGCTCCCACAGCCGGCACGAGCGACGCTGGAGAGCCGCTCGAGGTCTGGATCGATCAGGACCTCTGCACCGGGGACGGCATCTGCGCGCAGTACGCGCCGGAGGTGTTCGAGCTGGACATCGACGGTTTGGCGTACGTGAAGAGCGCCGACGACGAGCTTCTCCAGGCGGCGGGGGCAACCACTCCGGTTCCTCTGCCGCTGCTTCAGGACGTGGTCGATTCGGCGAAGGAGTGCCCGGGCGACTGCATCCACGTAAGGCGCGTTTCGGACGGGGTCGAGGTGTACGGGCCGGACGCGGAGTGACGGTTCAAACACTCGCGGCGGTCGAGTCCGTCAGCTCCTGGCGGAATTTTCCGCCGCTCCAGCGCCACTTGGCGAGCTGTTTCACGTCGGGTTCGTAGCGCGGGACCGCGGGTGAGGAGTAGCCGAGGAGGCGTGCGGTGACGATTCCGTCGCGCACGGTGAGATCGGTGGCGGTCTGTCGCCGGGCGGCTTCGAGCAGGGTGGCGACGACGCGGGGGCGGGAGCCCTCCGCGCGGTCTTGGGTGAGTACGTAGATCGCGTGGGGCGGGGTGCCGGAGCCGGCGTCGCAGCGGACGGCTGCCACGGTCTCGGGGCGGCCGTCGCCGTCGAGGTCGCCCTGGGCGGTGGCGGTGACGGCCTGCGGGGCGCCCTTGCAGTCGAGGGGGTAGGTGACCGCGGCGGCGTCGGGAGCGGCGGCCCGGGGGCCGTTCGCGCCGGAGGGGTCCGCCGGGGTCGCCGGGGTGCCGGTGGCCGGCTGGACGAATCCCGCGGCCGCTATGACGGCGGCCATGGCGGTGGCCGTGGCGAGCCAGTGCACGGTCCTGGTGCGGTTGTGCGCCAGGGTTTCCAGTGACGGCGTCAGCTCGGCGGGGCTGTGCAGCACGCGGGGTGTCTCCTGTGCGAAGGGTGACGGGGAGCCAGCATCGTGCCACACCTCACACCGAGGTGGAACGGCCGGGTCCGGGGCCGGTGGTCCGGTTTGCAGTGACAACGAAAAGGCGCTGTGGCGCAGTTCCCGTGTCGGTCGGGGAACTGCGCCACAGCGCCTTCGTGTTGGGCTGCCGGGAGGTGCTAGGCGGACCGGTCGCTGCCGGGGCCCTCGTAGTCCTCGCCGTATGCGCCCTTGGCGGGGCGGCGGCGGCGCATGGGGGGCTCGACGCCGTCGGCGAGGCGGCGGGCGGTGACGAGGAAGCCGGTGTGTCCGATCATCCGGTGGTCCGGGCGGACGGCGAGGCCTTCGACGTGCCAGTTGCGGATCATCGATTCCCACGGCTGCGGCTCGGCGAAGCAGCCGATCTCGCGGATGGACTCGACGGTCTTGGACAGCTGGGTGGTGGTGGCCACGTAGCAGCAGAGGATGCCGCCGGGGACGAGGGCCTTCTTGACCGCTTCGAGGCACTCCCAGGGGGCGAGCATGTCGAGGATGACGCGGTCGACGTCGGTCTCGTCCAGGTTGTCCTGGAGGTCGCCCACGGTCAGCTTCCACGCGGGGTGGGGGCCGCCGAAGTAGCGCTCGACGTTGGCGGTGGCGATCTCGGCGAAGTCCGCGCGGCGCTCGTAGCTGTGGAGCATGCCCTGGTCGCCGATGGCGCGCAGCAGGAAGCTGCTCAGGGAGCCGGAGCCCACGCCCGCCTCCACGACGCGGGCGCCGGGGAAGATGTCGGCGAAGGCCAGGATCTGGCCCGCGTCCTTGGGGTAGACCACGGCGGCGCCGCGGGGCATGGACAGGACATAGTCGGGGAGCAGGGGGCGCAGCGCGAGGTACGCGACGTTGCCCGTGGTGCGGACAACACTGCCTTCGGGAGCACCGATCAGCTCGTCGTGCGGGAAGGAACCCTTGTGGGTGTGGAAATTCTTCCCTGCTTCGAGCGTGAACGTGTAGTGGCGGCCCTTGGGGTCGGTGAGCTGAACCTGGTCCCCGACCTCGAAGGGCCCGCGTCGGCGGGCGGCACCGGTCGGTTCGGACATGTGACCAGTGTATTGGCTTCAGGACTGGGGCCGTGCCATGGCCTTCACGAAGGCCCTTTCGACGTCTTGGGTGGAGAGGACGCCGTAGATCTCGCCGGTGGGTTCGAGGACGAGGTATTCGGTGGCGGGGGTGGTGCGGAGGTGGTCGAGGAGTTCTTCGCCGGTGAGGTCGGCGGAAACCTTCATGCCGTCGGTGAGGTCCTGGGCGACGGTGCTGACGGCGACCCAGGGGCGGCGGTGTTCGGGGACGGCGACGATGGCGGTTTCGCGGGCGATGGCGGTGGGGTCGCCGTGGCCGTCGACGACGATGAGGGCGCGGGCTCCGGCTTCGGTGGCGCGGCGCAGGGCCTCGGAGAGGGGGGTGGCGTTCTCGACGGGGATGGCGCGGCGGGTGAGGGTGCGGGCCCGGAGTTCGGGGAGGTGTTCGCGCAGGCGGGCCATGCGCAGGCTGTTGCCGGCGCCGGTCCAGATGATCGCGGCGAGGATGGCGGCGAGGAGGGCGTCCATGACGGTGTCCATGCCGCCGATGTCGCCGGTGCGGTTGCCGAGGACTCCGGTGTGGGTGAGCAGGGGGAGGCCCAGGAGTACGGCGATGGCGAGGGCGCGGCCGATCCAGGCGGCTGCGACGGTGCCGGTCATGGGTTTGCCGGTGATGCCCCAGATGACGGCGCGGAGCATGCGGCCGCCGTCGAGGGGGAGGCCGGGGAGCAGGTTGAAGGCGGCGACGAGCAGGTTGGAGATCATCAGGCCGGCGAGGAGGACGCCGGGGACGGTGGCGGGGTCGACGGCCTTCATGCCGAGGTAGAAGGCGGCGGCGAGGAGGAGGGAGAGCAGGGGGCCGACGAAGGCGAGGACGAATTCGCGGCCGGGGGTCTCGGACTCCTTCTCGATCTCGGAGACTCCGCCGAAGAACTGGAGCTGGATGCGGCGCACGGGGAGTTTGAAGCGGAGGGCGGCGACGGTGTGCGCGAGTTCGTGGACGAGGACGGAGGCGTAGAAGGCGACGGCGAAGAAGAGGGAGACGAGGTAGCGGACCGGGCCGAGGTCGGGCAGGACGCGGTCGAGCTGGTCGCCGAAGACCCAGGTGATGAGTGCGGCGACGAGGAACCAGCTGGGCGATACGTAGACGGGTACGCCGAAGGGGCGGCCCATGAGGAGTCCGCCGCCCGGTCCTGAGCGCCGGCTCGGGCGCTCGCCGGTTTCGTCGGTGTCTGCCACGGCTGTCCTTCGTTCGGTGCTGGGGGGTTTCCGGTGGGGTTCCGGTGTGGTTCGGGGGGTGCTGTCGCGGGTTGTGATGCTTCGATCATGCAGTGCGAGGGGGCTCGGCGTCGATGGTATGCGCGTGCTGTCGGTGGCGGGCCGTAGGGTTTTGTGCATGACGACTAGCTCCGGTGACGCTCCGGCCGGTGCGGCGCCCGATGCCGTACAGCCTTCCTCGCTCTCCCCTTCGCGGGCGAGCGATTTCATGCAGTGCCCGCTGCTGTACCGGTTCCGGGTGATCGACAGGCTTCCGGAGAAGCCCAGTGCGGCTGCTACCCGCGGGACGCTGGTGCATGCGGTGCTGGAGCGGCTCTTCGACCATCCGGCGCACGAACGGACGGCGCCGCGGGCGAAGTCGCTGGTGCCGGGGCAGTGGGACCGGCTGCTGGAGGCGCGGCCGGAGCTGACGGAGCTGTTCCCGGAGGGGGACGAGGGGGCGGGGCTGGCTCGGTGGCTGACGGAGGCCGAGGCGCTGGTGGAGCGCTGGTTCACGCTGGAGGACCCGACGCGGCTGGAGCCGGTGGAGCGGGAGTTCTTCGTGGAGACGGAGCTGGAGTCGGGGCTGCGGCTGCGCGGGATCATCGACCGGGTGGATGTCGCGCCGACGGGTGAGGTGCGGATCGTCGACTACAAGACGGGCAAGGCGCCGCGGCCGGAGTATGCCGAGGGCGCGCTGTTCCAGATGAAGTTCTACGCGCTGGTGGTGTGGCGGCTGAAGCAGGTGGTGCCGCGGCGGCTCCAGCTGGTGTACCTGGGCAGTGGGGACGTGTTGACGTACGACCCGGTGGTCGCGGATCTGGAGCGGGTGGAGCGCAAGCTGCTCGCGCTGTGGGAGGCGATCCGGGAGGCGACGGAGTCGGGCGAGTGGCGGCCGCGGCCGACGAAGCTGTGCGGCTGGTGTGACCATCAGGCGGTGTGCCCGGAGTTCGGGGGGACTCCCCCGCCCTATCCGCTGGCCGTCGTGCCGCGTCCGGGGGCGGTGAGCCCGGCGGATTCCTGATCGTCGGGCCAGGGCAGAATGGGCGGCGTCCGCCGAAGCCGTCCGACGAATAGAGGTAGACCCCGTGGCGATCCGCGTCCTGCTGGTCGACGACCAGCCACTGCTGCGCACGGGCTTCCGGATGATCCTGGAGGCCGAACAGGACCTGGCGGTGGTCGGGGAGGCCGGGGACGGGCTTCAGGCGCTGGACCAGGTGCGGGCGCTGCAGCCCGACGTGGTGCTGATGGACATCCGGATGCCGCGGATGGACGGGGTGGAGGCCACCCGGCAGATCACGGGTCCGGGGCGGGACGGGCCGGCGAAGGTGCTGGTGCTGACCACGTTCGATCTGGACGAGTACGTGGTGGAGGCGCTGCGGGCGGGGGCGAGCGGGTTCCTGCTGAAGGACGCGCCGGCCAATGAGCTGGTGCAGGCGATCCGGGTGGTGGCGGCGGGTGAGGCGATGCTCGCGCCGAGCATCACGCGGCGGCTGCTGGACAAGTACGCGGGGCACCTGCCGTCGGGCGAGGACACGGTTCCGGACACGCTGGGGACGCTGACGGAGCGTGAGGTCGAGGTGCTGAAGCTGGTGGCCCGGGGCCTGTCGAACACGGAGATCGCGGCGGACCTGTTCGTGAGCGAGACGACGGTGAAGACGCACGTGGGGCACGTACTGACGAAGCTGGGCCTGCGCGACCGGGTGCAGGCGGCGGTGTACGCGTACGAGAGCGGGCTGGTGCGCCCGGGCGCCCAGTAGTCGGGTACGGGAAGGGGGCCGGGCGGCCGCGTGGTGCGGCTGCCCGGCCCCCTGTGCGTGGTGCGGGGCGGCTCAGCCCTTGCTGATCTCCCAGAAGCGGAAGACGGTCGAGGCGTCCAGGGACCACTGGAGGCCGGTGACGTTCTGGCGGGTGACGGCGTACTGCTTGCCCTGCCAGAGCGGGAGGATCGGGAGCTCGTCGGCGACGATGTCCTGGAGCCGGTTGTAGTCCACGTTGGCCGAGGTGCGGTCGGACTTCGCGGAGGTCGACGGGATGATGCTCCCGGTGATCTCCTTGTTGTCGTAGTTGTTGTGGAGCACGTTGTCCGGGCCGAAGAACGGCTGGGTGAAGTTGTCGGCGTCCGGGTAGTCCGGCACCCAGCCCTTCACGTAGACGCCGTACTTGCCGTCCTGGATGTCCTTCTCGTACTGGTCGAACTCGACGGACTTCATGTCGGCTTCGAAGAGGCCGCTGTCGTTGAGCTGCTTGGCGATGACCTGGAACTGCTGGTCGGTGGAGGGGCCGTAGCGGGACGGCGTCGAGTACAGGGTGATCTTGATCTTGCCGTTGATGCCGGCGGCCTTGAGGACGGCCTTGGCCTTCTCGACGTTCGGGCTGCCGCCGTAGCGGTCGAAGAACGGGGTGGTGTGTCCGGCGATGCCGGCCGGGACGATCGAGTAGAGCGGGGCGGCGGTGCCCGCGTACACGTCCTTGACGAGCGCTTCGCGGTCGACGAGGTAGGCGATGGCCTTGCGGACGGGGAGCTTGCCGACGACCGGGTCGCTCATGTTGAAGACCATGTGCTCGACCTCGGCGCCGGTGCCCTGGACGACGTCGACCTTGTTGTCGCCGGTCTTGGCGGCGGCGAGGCCGGCGATGTCCTTGGCGGCCAGGCCCCGGAAGGCGAAGTCGACGTCGCCGCTCTCCAGGACCGTCTTGAGGGCGGCCTGGTCACCGTTGAAGAACTTCAGCGTCACGCCGTTGTTCTTGGCCTTGGCCTTGCCGGTGTAGGAGTCGTTGACCGAGAAGCTGGCGCTCTTCTCGCTGAAGGAGTCCAGCTTGTAGACGCCGGAGCCGACGGCCTTGTTGTCCGTACGGAGCTTGTCCGCCGGGTACTCGGTGTGGTCGACGATGGCGCCGGCGCCCGAGGCGATCTTGCTGGGGAAGGTCGCGTCGGAGGTCTTGAGGCGGAAGACGACGGTCTTGTCGTCGGGGGCGTCGATGCCCTGGATCGACGAGAGCATGACGGCGGGGCCGTTGTCGTCGTTGATCTTCAGGGTGCGCTCGAAGGAGTACTTGACGTCCTTGGCGGTGAGGGCGTGGCCGTTGCTGAACTTCAGGCCGGAGCGCAGGGTGCACCTGAACACCTTGCTGTCGGTGCCCTCGAACCCGCAGGCCTGCGCGGCGTCGGGCTCGGGGGTGGTGCCGCCCTTGGGGAAGCTCAGCAGCGACTGGAAGACGTTGTTGAAGAGCAGCCAGGAGCCCGGGTCGTAGCCCGAGGCCGGGTCGGTGGACTTCACCTTGTCGGAGATCCCCATGACCACGCCCTTGCCGCTGCCGGCGTTGGAGCCATCGGTCGAGCCGCAACCGCTGAGCAGCGCGGCGGCGGTGGCTGCGCCGAGCGGGGCCGCCAGCCACTGGTTACGTCGTATCACGCGAACGTCCTTCACAGTCGAACTGTTTCGTTGCTCCGGCCTGCGGCTCCCGCTGCCGGTTGTTGCCGGTCTCAGCCGCTGACACCCCGGCCGAGCTCCCACAGCTGGAGGTCGGAGATGGCGTTGACCGACCACTCCACTCCGGTGATCCCGTCGCGTGCGGCGACGTACTGCTTGCCCTGCCACAGGGGCAGGACGGGCACGTCCTCGGCGACGATGTCCTGCATCTCCGCGATCGCGGGGGCGGCGACGTTGCGGTCGACGGCGCGCCGGGATTCGGGGATGAGCCGGGTGCGCACCGCGCTGTTCGCGTAGGGCGTGCCCAGGAAGTTGTCCTGCTCCAGGAACGGGGCGAGGAAGTTGTCGGCGTCCGGGTAGTCGGGGAACCAGCCGAGCCCGTAGGCGGCGTGGTCGCCCTTCTTCTGTGCGGGGCGGAAGTCGGCCCATTCGCTGCCCTGGACGGTGATGTCGAACAGCTGGGTGGAGTTCAGCTGCGTCTTGAGGGCTTCGAACTCGGCGGCCGTGCCGTCGCCGTAGTGGTCGGACGTGTAGTTGAGGGTGAGCTTGACCGGGGTCTTGATCCCGGCGTCCTTCAGCAGGGAGGCGGCCTTGGCGGTGTTGGCCTCGCCGTACTTGTTGAAGAAGGAGTTCACGTGGCCGGTCACGGTGGTGGGGACCAGGGAGTAGAGCGGCTGCGCGGACTTGCCGTAGACCTTGGAGATGAGCGCGTTGCGGTCGACGGCGGCGGCGAGGGCCTGGCGTACGGCCTTGTCCTTGACGACCGGGGCGTCGGTGTTGAAGCCGAGGTAGCGGATTTCCAGGCCGGGCATGGGGACGAGCTTGACGCCCTTGGGCGGCCGGGCGGAGAGCTCGGTGATCTGGGCGGGCGAGAGGGTGCGGGAGACCATGTGGATGGACCCCTCGGCCAGTGCCCGGCCCATGGCCGCGGAGTCGGCGTAGGTGCGCAGTTCGACCTTGTCGTTGCGGAGCTTGAGGTCGCCCTTGTAGTTCGGGTTCTTGCTGAAGACGGCGCGGACGAGCCGGTTGTCCTTGACCTCGGCCTTCATCGTGTACGGGCCGGAGCCGTCCACGGCGAAGCCCTCGCGGAGCTTGCGGGCGTCGTAGTTCTTCTCGCTGACGATGCCGGCGGCGGGGGTGGAGAGTTTGAAGGGGAAGGTCGCGTCGGGGGTCTTCAGGTGGAAGACGACGGTGTCGGCGCCCTTGACCTCGACGTTGTCGAGGGTGGAGAGCAGCGAGGACGGGCCGTTCTCGTCCTTGATGGCGAGGACCCGGTCGATGGAGAACTTGACGTCCTTGGCGGTGAGGGGGTCGCCGCTGGCGAACTTCAGTCCGGGGCGCAGGGTGCAGCGGTAGCTCTCGTTGCCGATGTCGGTGAAGCGGCAGTCGGAGGCCGCTTCGGGGACGGGCTGGCCGCCGCCGCGCGGGGTGTGCATCAGGGTCTGGACGGTCTGGCGCAGTACGTTCCAGGCGCCCGCGTCGTAGGCGTAGGCCGGGTCGAACGGGGCGGGGGCGAAATCGGCGGCCTCGAACCGGTCGGTGGTCCCGACGACGATCGCTCCGGATCCTGCTCCTCCGCCGCTCGCGCTGCCGCATGCGGCCAGCGCGGGGGTGAGCAGTCCGGCCGCGGCCGTCAGCACCATGGTCTTGCGGTTCATGCTGGAAGTACTCCCTGTAACCGGCACTTGCTCAAAGCGGTGTGAAGGGCACTTCGCGGCGGTCGCCCGTTCAGGGCGGAACGATCGGGCCGGTGGTGTGACGATCGGTCCACGCGATCCCGGCGCAAGGGTGTGCGTCCGGGACGGCAGAGGTGCGGCGATGTGCCCGCGATGACACTAGTGGCCCGGGACGGGATGGCTGGAACTGGCCCGACTTGGGGCGTAATCGCACCGTGATGGGAGCGGACTGGCTGTCCATGTGGGGCTCTGCACAGATTCGGTCAGGAGCTGATCAATCCGGACACAAGGGAAGCCGTCCGAGTGCTGGGACGGGCCTGCCGGGGGTGTCGCGGGTGACGAACGTCACCTGGGGCAACTGCCCCGGAGGGGATGGAATTTCAGCCTCCGGGGCCTGCGGCGGAAGATCCTTCCGCGGGACCTTGGTCCTGCGGGTATTCCGTTCGGTACGCAGCGTGTGCGGTCAGTTCATCGGAGTGATGAGGGAGCGCAGGAAGGGCAGGTCGACGTCCTCCAGCGAGCGGACGACCGTACGGCCGGGTGCGGGCGGGATCACGCCGACGGAGGGGACGGCCACGACCCGGCATCCGGCGGCCTCGGCGGCGGCGACCCCGGTCGCGGTGTCCTCGATGACGGCGCAGCGCGAGGGGTGCGCGCCGAGGGTCCGGGCGGCGAACAGGTAGGGGTCGGGGTGCGGCTTGGTGCGCGCCACCTCGTCGCCGGCGACGGTCATGGTGAAGCGGTCGCGGCCGAGGGTGAGCAGGATCTGGTCGATGACCCGGCGGTGGGAGGCGGAGACGAGGGCGGTGGGCACGTTGTGCCGGGCCAGCTCGCTCAGCAGCCGCTCGGCGCCGGGCATGAGGGGCACCCGGTCGGCGATGCGCGCCTCGAAGCGCTCGTTCAGCAGGACGCTGAGCTCGGCGAGGGTGATGGCGGCGCCGGTGGACTCGATCAGGAAGGCCGCGCTGCGGCTCATCGGGCCGCCGACGACGATGTCGCGCCAGGACTCGTCGAGCCGGTGGCCGAGCTCGCGGAAGATCTCCGCCTCGATCTCCCACCAGAAGCCCTCCGTGTCGACGAGGGTGCCGTCCATGTCGAGCAGCACCGCCTGGAGGGCCGAGCCGTCGGCCGTACGGGCGACGGGGGCGGGAACGGTACTCGTCATGCGCGCGCCTCTCGGAAGGGACGAGAAGGCCGGTCACCTCTTCCCGCGGGGCATCACCCCGGGGAACAGGCGACCGGCCTGTATGGGACCGACAAGTGTACGTCGATCTGCCTCAGCGTGCGTTGAAATACTTCGCTTCGGGGTGGTGAATCACGATCGCGTCGGTGGACTGCTCCGGGTGGAGCTGGAACTCCTCGGAGAGGTGGACGCCGATCCGCTCCGGCTGGAGGAGGTCGGCGATCTTGGCGCGGTCCTCCAGGTCGGGGCAGGCGCCGTAGCCGAGGGAGAAGCGGGCGCCGCGGTACTTGAGGTCGAACATGTCCTCGACCTTGGCCGGGTCCTCGCCGCCGAAACCGAGCTCGGCGCGGACACGGGCGTGCCAGTACTCGGCCATGGCCTCGGCGAGCTGGACGGACAGGCCGTGCAGCTCCAGGTACTCGCGGTAGGAGTCGGACTCGAAGAGCTTGGCCGTGGCCTCGCCGATCCTGGATCCGACGGTGACCACCTGGAGGCCGACGACGTCGGTCTCGCCGGACTCCTCCGGGCGGAAGAAGTCCGCGAGGCACAGGCGGCGGCCGCGGCGCTGGCGGGGGAAGGTGAAGCGGGTCCGCTCGTTGCCCTCCTCGTCCAGGATGATCAGGTCGTCGCCCTTGGACACGCAGGGGAAGTAGCCGTAGACGACGGCCGCCTCCAGGAGGTTCTCCGTGTGCAGCTTGTCGAGGAGGCCGCGCAGGCGCGGACGGCCCTCGCTCTCGACGAGCTCCTCGTACGTGGCCCCGCCGGCGCGGGCCTGCTTGAGGCCCCACTGGCCCTTGAAGAGGGCGCCCTCGTCGAGCCAGGAGGCGTAGTCCTTGAGCGGGATGCCCTTGACCACGCGGGTGCCCCAGAACGGCGGGGTGGGGACGGGGTTGTCGACGGCGACGTCGGAGCGGCCGCCCGGCTCCTGCGGCTCCTCCACCTGGACGAGCGGAGTGTCGCGCTTGGCGACGCGGCGCTGCTTGAGCTCGGGCAGGGTGGCGCCGGGGACGCCGCGCTTGACGGCGATGAGGGCGTCCATGAGGCGCAGGCCCTCGAAGGCGTCGCGGGCGTAGCGGACTTCGCCCTCGTAGATCTCGTGGAGGTCCTGTTCCACGTAGGCGCGGGTGAGGGCGGCGCCGCCGAGGATCACCGGGTAGTCGGCCGCCAGCTTGCGCTGGTTGAGCTCCTCCAGGTTCTCCTTCATGATCACCGTCGACTTGACGAGCAGGCCGGACATGCCGATGACGTCGGCCTTGTGCTCCTGCGCGGCTTCCAGGATCGCGGAGACCGGCTGCTTGATGCCGATGTTCACGACGTTGTAGCCGTTGTTGGAGAGGATGATGTCGACGAGGTTCTTGCCGATGTCGTGGACGTCGCCGCGCACGGTGGCGAGCACGATGGTGCCCTTGCCCTCGTCGTCGGACTTCTCCATGTGCGGTTCGAGGTAGGCGACCGCCGTCTTCATGACCTCGGCCGACTGGAGGACGAACGGCAGCTGCATCTGGCCCGAGCCGAAGAGCTCGCCGACGACCTTCATGCCCTCCAGCAGGGTGTCGTTGACGATGTCCAGCGCGGGCCGGGTCTCCAGGGCCTCGTCGAGGTCCGCCTCCAGGCCGTTCTTCTCGCCGTCGATGATCCGGCGCTGCAACCGCTTCTCCAGCGGCAGCGCGAGGAGCTCCTCGGCGCGGCCCGCCTTCAGGGACTTGGTGTTGACGCCCTCGAAGAGCGCCATGAGCTTCTGGAGGGGGTCGTAGCCCTCGGCGCGCCGGTCGTAGATGAGGTCGAGGGCGGTGGAGACCTGCTCCTCGTCGAAGCGGGCGATGGGGAGGATCTTGGAGGCGTGGACGATCGCCGAGTCCAGGCCGGCCTTGACGCACTCGTCGAGGAAGACCGAGTTCAGCAGGACACGCGCGGCCGGGTTCAGACCGAAGGAGATGTTCGACAGGCCGAGCGTGGTCTGGACGTCGGGGTGGCGGCGCTTGAGCTCGCGGATCGCCCCGATCGTCGCGATGCCGTCACCCCTCGACTCCTCCTGACCGGTGCAGATGGTGAACGTCAGGGTGTCGATGAGGATGTCCGACTCGCGGATCCCCCAGTTCCCCGTGAGATCGGTGATCAGTCGCTCGGCGATGGCGACCTTGTGCTCGACGGTGCGGGCCTGGCCCTCCTCGTCGATGGTCAGCGCGATCAGCGCGGCACCGTGCTCCTGAGCCAGCTGCGTGACCTTCGCGAAGCGGGACTCCGGGCCGTCGCCGTCCTCGTAGTTCACCGAGTTGATGACCGCGCGCCCGCCGAGCTTCTCCAGGCCCGCCTTGATGACGGGGACCTCGGTCGAGTCCAGGACGATCGGCAGCGTGGAGGCGGTCGCGAAGCGGCCCGCCAGCTCTTCCATGTCCGCGACGCCGTCACGGCCCACGTAGTCCACGCACAGGTCCAGCATGTGCGCGCCCTCGCGGATCTGGTCCCGGGCCATCTCCACGCAGTCGTCCCAGCGGGCCTCCAGCATCGCCTCGCGGAACTTCTTCGACCCGTTCGCGTTCGTCCGCTCACCGATCGCCATGTACGAGGTGTCCTGCCGGAACGGCACCGTCTGGTACAGCGAGGCAGCGCCCGGCTCGGGCTGGGGGGTGCGCTGGGTGACGGCCGTGCCGCGTACGCGCTCGACGACCTGGCGCAGGTGCTCGGGGGTGGTGCCGCAGCAGCCGCCGACCAGGGAGAGCCCGTACTCGCGCACGAAGGTCTCCTGGGCGTCGGCGAGCTCCGGCGCGGTCAGCGGGTAGTGGGCGCCGTCCTTGGTCAGGACGGGCAGGCCGGCGTTGGGCATGCAGGACAGCGGGATGCGGGCGTTGCGGGCGAGGTAGCGCAGGTGCTCGCTCATCTCCGCCGGACCGGTGGCGCAGTTCAGCCCGATCATGTCGATGCCCAGGGGCTCCAGCGCGGTCAGCGCCGCGCCGATCTCCGAGCCCAGCAGCATCGTGCCCGTGGTCTCGACGGTCACCGAGCAGATCAGCGGGACGCTGACGCCCAGCGCTTCCATCGCCCGCCGGGCACCGATGATGGAGGACTTGGTCTGGAGGAGGTCCTGGGTGGTCTCCACCAGCAGCGCGTCGGCGCCGCCGGTGATCAGGCCCTCCGCGTTGATCTGGTAGGCGTCGCGGATCTGCCCGTAGGTGATGTGGCCCAGCGTCGGCAGCTTCGTGCCCGGCCCCATCGAGCCCAGGACCCAGCGCTGCTGCCCCGTCGAGGCCGTGAACTCGTCCGCGACCTCACGGGCGATCCGCGCACCGGACTCCGACAGCTCGAAATTCCGCTCCGCGATGTCGTACTCCGCCAGCGCCGCATAGTTCGCGCCGAACGTGTTGGTCTCCACACAGTCCACGCCCACCGAGAAATACGCCTCGTGGACGGAACGCACGATGTCGGGGCGGGTAACGTTCAGGACCTCGTTGCAGCCCTCCAGCTGCTGGAAGTCCTCCAACGTCGGGTCCTGCGCCTGGAGCATCGTTCCCATCGCCCCGTCGGCCACGACGACCCGCGTGGCGAGCGCCTCTCGGAGGGCATCGGCCCGGGTCTGTGTGTCAGCGGGCAGGTTCGGCAACGAGGCCATGGAGAGCTCCCTGGGATGCGACGGCTGTCGGCTTTGCACCCCTTCTGTGTCAAGGGTGCACGCGGCCAGGGTAACCGGCGGCAACCGCCCCGGTGGGGTTGTCCCACGTGGCGGACTGCATTCTGTGCGCGGGGCTCTGCGCGGGAGGGTGCATCGGTGTGCGCCGCTCCGGAACCGCCCAACCATGCAAAAGGTCGGCATCGACCGATAGTGTTCAGCATTGTCGAACTACGTCAGCAGGAGGCTGCGCGATGGCACGGAACATCCAGTCGCTCGAACGAGCCGCTGCGATGCTGCGACTCCTGGCGGGCGGGGAGCGCCGACTGGGCCTGTCGGACGTGGCGTCCGCACTGGGCCTGGCCAAGGGCACGGCGCACGGGATCCTTCGCACCCTGCAGGCCGAGGGCTTCGTGGAGCAGGACCCCGCCTCCGGCCGCTACCAGCTGGGCGCGGAGCTGCTGCGCCTGGGCAACAGCTACCTGGACGTGCACGAGCTGCGCGCCCGGGCGCTGGTGTGGACGGACGATCTGGCGCGGGCCAGCGGAGAGAGCGTCTACGTCGGGGTGCTGCACCAGAGCGGGGTGCTGATCATGCACCACGTGTTCCGGCCCGACGACAGCCGCCAGGTGCTGGAGGTGGGGGCCATGCAGCCGCTGCACTCGACGGCGCTGGGCAAGGTGCTGTCCGCCTACGACCCGGTGGCGCACACGGAGGCCCTGGAGGTGGAGCGCGAGGCGTTCACCCCGCGGACGGTCACGGACGCCGGCGGCTTCGAGGAGATCCTCGGGCTGACCCGCGCGCGCGGCTGGGCCGCCGACGTCGAGGAGACGTGGGAGGGCATCGCCTCGGTCGCGGCGCCCATTCACGACCGGCGCAGGATGCCGGTGGGCGCGGTCGCCGTGGCCGGGGCCGTGGAGCGGGTCTGCGGGGAGTCCGGGGAGCCTCGGGCGGCCCTGGTGGCCTCCGTACGGGACTGCGCGCGGTCGGTTTCACGCGATCTGGGAGCGGGCCGGTTCTGAGCTTGACCTGACCCGTTTGCCCCATCAGAGACCCACCCAATGCGGCTTCGAGCTGCATTTGGGTGGGTTTTGTCATTTACTGATCATGGATTGGCCGGATTTGGGCGATCGTACCTACTGGTAACGATCCGGTTCTTTGACCTGGCCAGGCCTTGACGCGTTCTTCACACAGGCGGAAAACTGCCGTTCATCGGTCGGCAATGTCGAACACCTACCGGCAATACGCGCTAGGATGCGGCAAGGCCAAGGACCGGTGAAGCACTCACCGAGTGCGCGGAACCCCCGGGGTGACCCGGATTCCGCCCACCCCTGGACGTAAGGCAAAGGAGTCGCGGGTGTCCAGCTCCGACATCTTCATCGGCGAGACCATCGGTACCGCCCTGCTCACACTGCTCGGTGGTGGCGTCTGCGCCGCCCTCACGCTCAAGAGCTCCAAGGCCCGCGGCGCGGGCTGGCTCGCGATCACCTTCGGCTGGGGCTTCGCGGTCCTGATCGCCGCCTACGTCTCCGCGCCCCTCTCCGGCGCGCACCTCAACCCGGCGGTCACCGTCGGCATCGCCGTCAAGACCGGCGAGTGGGGTGACGTCCCCGTCTACTTCGCGGGCCAGCTGCTCGGCGCCATGCTCGGCGCGGTCCTGATGTGGATCACGTACTACGGCCAGTTCCGCGCGCACCTGTCGGACCCCGAGAACATCAAGGACGCCCGGCTCGGTCCCGAGGACCCGCACCCGCACGACGTCGCCGGCCCGGTGCTCGGCATCTTCTCGACGGGCCCCGAGATCCGCAACGTGGTCCAGAACCTCGCCACGGAGATCATCGGCACCTTCGTCCTCGTCATCGCGATCCTGACCCAGGGCCTCCAGGACGGCGGCAAGGGCCTCGGCGTCATCGGCGTCCTGATCACCTCGTTCGTGGTCGTCGGCATCGGCCTCTCGCTGGGCGGTCCGACCGGCTACGCGATCAACCCTGTCCGCGACCTCGGGCCGCGCATCGTCCACGCCCTGCTCCCGCTGCGCAACAAGGGCGGTTCCGACTGGGGCTACTCCTGGATCCCGGTCGTCGGCCCGCTCGTCGGTGCCGCCATCGCCGGCGGTCTGTACAACATCGCGTTCGCCTGATCAGCATCGGCCCGCGTTCGTAAGATCCGCACCGCATCCTGATTCCGCCTACTCATAGACCTGCCAGGAGCAGCCACATGACCAGCAGCACCGGCCCCTTCATCGCCGCGATCGACCAGGGCACCACCTCCTCCCGCTGCATCGTCTTCGACCGCGACGGCCGCATCGTCGCCGTCGACCAGAAGGAACACGAGCAGATCTTCCCGAAGCCGGGCTGGGTCGAGCACGACGCCAAGGAGATCTGGGCCAACGTCCAGGAGGTCGTCGCCGGCGCCATCGCCAAGGCGGAGATCACCGCGGCCGACGTCAAGGCGATCGGCATCACCAACCAGCGCGAGACCACCCTGCTGTGGGACAAGAACACCGGCGAGCCGGTGCACAACGCCCTGGTCTGGCAGGACACCCGCACCGACGCCCTGTGCAAGGAGCTCGGCCGCAACGTCGGCCAGGACCGCTTCCGCCGCGAGACCGGCCTGCCGCTGGCGAGCTACTTCGCCGGCCCGAAGGTCCGCTGGCTGCTCGACAACGTCGAGGGCCTGCGCGAGCGCGCCGAGGCGGGCGACATCCTCTTCGGCACCATGGACTCGTGGGTCATCTGGAACCTCACGGGCGGCGCCCAGGGCGGTGCGCACGTCACCGACGTCACCAACGCCTCGCGCACCATGCTGATGAACCTGCACACCCTGGCCTGGGACGAGAAGATCGCCGAGTCCATGGACGTGCCGCTGAACGTCCTCCCGGAGATCAAGTCCTCCGCCGAGGTCTACGGCCACGTCAAGGACGGCGTCCTCGCCGGCGTCCCGGTCGCCTCGGCGCTCGGTGACCAGCAGGCCGCGCTGTTCGGCCAGACCTGCTTCGCCGAGGGCGAGGCGAAGTCCACGTACGGCACCGGCACGTTCATGCTGATGAACACCGGCGACAAGATCATCAACTCCTACAGCGGCCTGCTGACCACGGTCGGCTACCAGATCGGCGACAAGAAGCCGGTCTACGCGCTGGAGGGCTCCATCGCCGTCACCGGCTCGCTCGTCCAGTGGATGCGCGACCAGATGGGCCTGATCAAGTCCGCGGCCGAGATCGAGACCCTGGCCTCCTCGGTCGAGGACAACGGCGGCGCCTACTTCGTGCCCGCCTTCTCCGGCCTGTTCGCCCCGTACTGGCGCTCCGACGCCCGCGGTGTGATCGCCGGCCTCACCCGGTACGTCACCAAGGCGCACATCGCCCGTGCCGTCCTGGAGGCCACCGCCTGGCAGACCCGTGAGATCACCGACGCCATGACCAAGGACTCGGGCGTCGAGCTCACGGCCCTCAAGGTCGACGGCGGCATGACCTCCAACAACCTGCTGATGCAGACGCTCTCGGACTTCCTGGACGCCCCCGTGGTGCGCCCGATGGTCGCCGAGACCACCTGCCTCGGTGCCGCCTACGCCGCCGGCCTGGCCGTCGGCTTCTGGCCCGACACCGACGCCCTGCGCGCCAACTGGCGCCGCGCGGCGGAGTGGACCCCGCGGATGCCTGCCGAGCAGCGCGACCGCGAGTACAAGAGCTGGCTCAAGGCCGTCGAGCGGTCCATGGGCTGGGTCGACGACGAAGACGCCAGCTGACCTCACTCAGCTGACGCTATCGACGAGGAGCTAAGAGAGATATGAGCAGCCTGCAGAGCGTGACCGCACTGGGCACGCACCCGACCGCCGGTTCGAACGCGAGCCGCGCCGAGACCCGCGAGCAGTTGGCGAAGGCCACGTACGACCTCCTGGTCATCGGCGGTGGCATCCTGGGCACCTCGGTGGCCTGGCACGCCGCGCAGTCGGGTCTGCGGGTCGCCATGGTGGACGCCGGTGACTTCGCCGGCGCCACCTCCTCCGCCTCCTCCAAGCTCGTCCACGGCGGCCTGCGCTACCTGCAGACCGGCGCGGTCAAGCTGGTGGCCGAGAACCACCACGAGCGGCGGGTGCTGGCCAAGGACGTGGCCCCGCACCTGGTCAACCCGCTCACGTTCTACCTGCCGGTCTACAAGGGCGGTCCGGTGGGTGCGGCCAAGCTGGGCGCGGGCGTCTTCGCCTACTCCGCCCTCTCGGCCTTCGGCGACGGCATGGGCAAGGTCATATCCCCGGCCCGTGCCGTCGCCGACAACCCCGGTCTGAAGACGGACAACCTCAAGGCCGTCGCGGTCTACTACGACCACCAGATGAACGACTCCCGCGTCGCCGTCATGACGGTCCGCGCGGCCGTCGAGTCCGGCGCGGTCGTCCTCAACCACGCCGAGGTCACCGGGCTGCGCATGACGCGCGGCCGGGTCTCCGGCGCCGAGCTCAAGGACCGCCTCGACGGCACCGAGTTCGGGGTGGACGCACGCGTCGTGCTCAACGCCACCGGCCCGTGGGTGGACCACCTGCGGCGCATGGAGGACAAGCACGCGATGCCGTCGATCCGCCTCTCCAAGGGCGCGCACATCGTGATGAAGCGCAAGTCGCCGTGGAAGGCCGCCATGGCCACCCCGATCGACAAGTACCGCATCACCTTCGCCCTGCCCTGGGAGGACCAGCTGCTCCTCGGCACCACCGACGAGGTGTACGAGGGCGACCCGGCGGACGTGCGCGCCACCGAGGCCGACATCCAGCAGATCCTGGACGAGGCGGCCTTCTCCGTGAAGGACGCGGACCTCGACCGCTCGCTGATGACCTACGCCTTCGCGGGCCTTCGGGTGCTGCCCGGCGGCCCCGGCGGCGTCGAGAAGGCCAAGCGCGAGACGGTCGTCTCCGAGGGCGCGGGCGGCATGCTGTCGGTGGCCGGCGGCAAGTGGACGACGTACCGGCACATCGGCCGCGTGGTCATGGACAAGCTGGCCAAGCTCCCCGGCAGCCCGCTCACCGAGGACATGGAGCCGGTGAAGTCCCTGGTGCGCCGGATCGCGCTGCCCGGTGTCGCCAACCCGAACGCGGTCGCGCACCGGCTGCTGGTCGACCGCGAGCCCGGCACGCGGATGGACCCGCTCACCGCCCGCCACCTGGCCTCGCACTACGGCTCGCTGGCCTTCGACATCGCGCGCATCGCGAACGAGGACCCGGCGCTGGCCGAGCGCATCCACCCGGACGGTCCGGAGATCTGGGCGCAGGTCGCCTACGCCCGGGACCACGAGTGGGCCGAGACCGTCGACGACGTGCTGCGCCGCCGCACGACGGTGACGATCCGCGGCCTGGACGACGAGGCCGTACGGGCCCGCGTCGAGGAGATGCTGAGCCACAAGGCATAGCTCTCGCGCAGGTGGGGAAGAGGGGCGGTTCCGAGGGGAACCGCCCCTCTGTCGTGGGCTGTGGCCGGTGCCTCATCAAGGCTTAGGCTGACCCACGTACGCAAGGGAACTTCGGAAGGAGACCTGGGTGATCGAGCTTGAGGGCGTGCCCGAGCTGATCGACCCGGTCATGGTGGCCGCGTTCGAGGGCTGGAACGACGCGGGTGACGCGGCCTCCGGTGCGGTCGCACACCTGGACCGGGAATGGAAGGGCGAGGTGTTCGCGGCGCTCGACGCCGAGGACTACTACGACTTCCAGGTCAACCGGCCGACGGTGTGGCTGGACAACGGGGTACGGAAGATCACCTGGCCGACGACACGGCTGTCCGTGGTCCGGATCGGCGGCGCGAAGCCGCGCGACCTGGTGCTGGTGCGCGGGATCGAACCGTCCATGCGGTGGCGGTCGTTCTGCAACGAGATCCTCGGCTTCGCGCACGAACTGGGCGTGGAGATGGTGGTCATCCTGGGGGCGCTGCTCGGGGACACCCCGCACACGCGGCCGGTGCCGGTGAGCGGGGTCACGTCGGACGCGGACCTGGCGCGCACCATGGACCTGGAGGAGACCAAGTACGAGGGCCCCACGGGGATCGTGGGCATCCTCCAGGAGGCCTGTACGCACGCGGGTGTCCCGGCGGTGTCGCTGTGGGCCGCGGTGCCGCACTACGTCTCCCAGCCGCCGAACCCGAAGGCGACGCTGGCGCTGCTGAACCGGCTGGAGGACCTGATCGACATCCGGATCCCGCTGGGCGAACTCCCGGAGGACGCGCGGGCGTGGCAGCTGGGCGTGGACCAACTGGCCGCCGAGGACAGCGAGGTGGCGGAGTACGTGCAGACGCTGGAGGAGGCGCGGGACACCGCGGATCTGCCGGAGGCCTCCGGGGACGCCATCGCCCGGGAGTTCGAGCGGTACCTGCGGCGGCGGGACCCCGCGGCGGGGCCGGCCGCCGAGCCGGGTGACCCGTCGTACCTGCGGGACACGTCCAGCGGGCTGACGCGGCCAAAGCGAAAGCCGGACTCCGCTCCCGAGGAGCCCCCGGCTCCGCCGGAGGAGCCGGGTGAGGAGACCCCGGAGTCGTAGCCGCCGGGCGGGGGCCTCAAACGCCGGCGGGGCTGGATATATCC
>NZ_JBHUSC010000047.1:0-57234 GCF_042673805.1 Streptomyces sp. NPDC057010
CATCCAGACCCGCCGGCGTTTGAGGCGCGGGGTCCGGGGCGGAGCCCCGGCAACGGCGTCGCGCCGAACCGTCACTCCTGCGCGTTCCCGCCCGTTTTCCCCCACATACGACGCGTTGCAACTGGAGGCAGGCCATGACACTCCCCGCACCACGCCCCGGCAGCGGACCCGTCCCCGGAGGGGAACTGGCCGAGCCCGGCTTCTGGCAGGCGCCCCCCGCCCACCGCCTGGCGGCGTTCGCCCGGCTGCGGGCCGAGGAGTCCCCCGTGTTCGTCCCCGAAGGGCCCCGCACCGGCCACTGGGCCCTCGTGCGCCACGCCCAGGTCCAGGAGGCCAGCCGGCTCCCCAAGGTGTTCGCGAGCGCCCCCGGCGTGACCACCCCCGAGCCGCCCCGCTGGGTCCGCGCGCTGTTCGGGGACTCGATGGTCAACCTCGACGGCGCCGACCACGCCCAGCTCCGCAAGATCGTGCAGCGGGCCTTCACGCCCCGCCTGCTGGCGGCGGCCGAGGAGGACATCCACACGGTCGCCGCCCGCATCGTGGACGACGTACTGGCCGACTGCCCGGACGAGTTCGTCTCGGCGGTGGCCTCCCGCCTGCCCCTGGAGGTCATCTGCAACATGATGGGCATCCCGGAGCGCTACCGCGCCGAGATCGCCGACCGCGTCAACCACGCCTCGGAGAACATCGGCGTGGAACGCGGCCTGGCCGCCCGCCTGCGGATGCCCGGACGCGGCCTGCGGGCCCTCGCCCGCATGCAGCGGATGGTGGCCGGCATCGGGCGGGAGCGGCGCAAGAACCCCACCGACGACCTGATCTCGGCACTGGTCTGCGCGAACGTCGACGGCCAGGCCCTCGGGGCCCGCCAACTCGGCGCGTTCTTCTCGCTCCTGATGGTCGCCGGGGTGGAGACCACCCGCAACGCGATCACCCACGGGCTGACCCTGCTGACCGACAACCCCGACCAGCGGGACCTGCTGCTCTCGGACTTCGAGAAGTACGCGGACGGCGCGGTGGACGAGATGATCCGCCACTCGACGCCGATCATCCAGTTCCGCCGGACGGTCGCCGCCGAACACACCCTGGACGGGCACCTGTTCCGCCCGGGCGACAAGGTGGTCCTGTACTACGCGTCCGCCAACCGCGACGAGGCGGTCTTCCCGGACCCCGACGCCTTCGACATCACCCGCTCGCCCAACCCGCACCTGGGCTTCGGCGGCGGCGGCCCGCACTTCTGCCTGGGCGCGCACCTGGCCCGGGTGGAGATGAAGGCCCTCTTCCGGGAGCTGCTGACCCGCCCGGTCGGACTGCGCGCGGTGGGCCTGCCCGATCTGGCGGGCTCGAACTTCGACAACCGCGTCCGCTCACTGAAGTTCGCGTTCGAGCGGCCCTGAGGGACCCGGGGTCCGGGGGGGCCGGGGGTCCGGGCATGCGGAACCGGCCACCGGGCAGGCTGGGAGCCCGGCGGCCGGAGCTGTACGGCACCGCTGCCGCCGGCGCGGCTACTGCAGGGTCTGCACCGCGATGACGCAGTGGGCGCTGCTGGTGAGCACCGCCTCGTCGCCCGCGAACGCCTGGAGGAGCTCCGCGGTCACCGGCCGGCCCGGAACCGCCTCGGGCCAGGCGCGCGTGGCGAAGAGGAAGTACGCCTGTCCGCTCTCGAGCGCGGCGGCGACCCACTCCTTGGGGGCGACGCAGGTGGCGTTCAGGCCGGGCATGGTCAGCGTGACCTGGTCGCCCGCCATCAGCACGATCTGCACCGCGAAGGTGCGCGGGCTGCGGGTGCCGTCCATGACGACGTCGCCGATGGGCAGGCCGATCTCCTCCAGCAGCCCGCGGGCCGCCGCCTCGCCGGCCTCCCGGCCCTGCGGGCCGTCCCCGAGGGTGTAGGCGAGGAGGTACGGGATGTCGTGGGCCTCGGAGGGGTCGCCGATCCAGGCGAGCACCGAAAGGGTGCCGAGCTGCGACCGGTCGATTTCGGCTTGAGTAGAAGTCATGCGCCGCACCCTAGTCGCCTCTCCCCCGGCCTTTTCACGGCCTTTCACCCGGGCGGGCTAGACCGCCCAGAAACCCCCTCCGGAATTCGCCTGGATGTTCGCGTCCTGGTACTGGAGCCGCTCAATGCGCGCGTTTTCCGGGATTTCGAACACCACCCACCCCTCGGCCCGTTCACCGACCGCGAGGGAATCGAAGACGAGCGGTTTGCCGGTCGTCAGTTCACCGGTCGGCACCACC
Organism: Streptomyces sp. NPDC057010; assembly: GCF_042673805.1. Taxonomy (NCBI): domain Bacteria; kingdom Bacillati; phylum Actinomycetota; class Actinomycetes; order Kitasatosporales; family Streptomycetaceae; genus Streptomyces; species Streptomyces sp. NPDC057010. Next base: position 2,236 of record NZ_JBHUSC010000047.1, read on the forward strand.
GGATGGCGCTGCCCCGCGCTGTCGTGCGCCCACATGCGTCCGAGCGCCCCGTACGAGGCCCCGCCCACGTTGACGAAGGACATCGAGGCGGCCACCCAGCGCTTGCCGGCCGGCGGGGCGTAGTTCTTCTCGATGCTGACCGCGGGGTCCACGTAGGCGTTCAGCACCACCTGGAGGTGGCGGCCGACCTGCCGGCCGTTCACCTGTACGGGGTCACCCACATGAGCCTCCTTCGCCCCGGTCCGTGCGGGGGCCTCCTCGGCGCCGGGCGCCCCGTCGTCCACCGGGACGGCGGGTGCCGCGGCGGGGGCGAGCGCGGCTCCCTCGGGGGCGCTCTGGCAGGCCGTGGCGCCGAACAGGAGGAGCGGGAGCACCGCGGCGGCGGCGAGGACGGGGGTCTGGCGACGGACGGCGGACTGACGCATTCGCGATCCCTTCGGGGCGTATTTCGGCCAGTCTCACGCGCCCGAGCGGGCAATTGCACTCACCGACACGAGTGCGCCCGGGGAGTGTGTGCGGCGGGTTGCGGCCAACTGCCAGCACAATGCGTTCCGGCGGATTCCCGCCGCCCCGTTCCATCCGCGATCCATCTGGAGGAAAAATGCGCATGTCCGGCCGCCGAATGGCACTGGCAGCCCTCTCCGCACTGGCCGCCACCACGGTATTCACCGTCCCGGCCGGGGCCACCGTTTTCGAGCAGGGTATTTCCGTACATCCCGACGCTCACATCGCCGAGGACGGCGGCGTCACCCTTTCCGGGACCTACCACTGCGAGCAGGCGTCACCCGTGGGGGCGATGCAGATCAAGGCGACCGTCGTGCAGGACGACAGCCGGCTCAGCATCGGCGCGGAGGAGGTCGTCTGCGACGGCACGGAGCGCAGGTGGGTGGCGCACGCGCCGGGCTTCCTCGCGGGCGTGCACCCGGGCCACGCGACGGTCACCGGGGAGCTCCAGGAGATCCACCTGTCGCCGAACCTGATGCCGCGCTCGGTGGCGACGGTCGCCCAGGACACGCAGGACGTCGAGGTCCACGAGGGGCACTGAGCGACACCGGGCCCGTGGCCCGCGCCCGCCGGTCCGGTAGCCGCCGCTACCGGGACCGGGCGCCCGGGGCCCGGCCCGCCCGGCGCACCGGCATCCGGACCGGGATCCGTACCGCCGTCAACGGCAGGCGGGCGCCACACCCGTCATCGACATGAACGCCGCCGAATGGCATCCGGGGTCCGCGTGCGGGCGCCCCGTCGTCCAGTCCACGACCGTCGGCACTCCGGCGGCCAGCAGGAGCAGGGCCAGGATGCCCGTAACGGCGCCCTTGTTCAGCCTGCGCACAGCACGTTCCGTTTCATGGTTCGCATCATCACCCCGCCCCCGGCACCCCACAACTCGGCGTGACGGCGGGGTCACTCCACGCTCCGCGGGTTGCCTCCGGCGTCGAACTCGCACCACACCGCCTTGCCGTCGCCCCGGGACTCGACACCCCAGTGGGTGGCCAGCGCGTCCACCAGCAGCAGTCCGCGCCCCGTGGTGGCAGCCTCCCCCGGGGTGCGCCGGCGCGGCCACACGCTGGAGCGGTCCTTGACCCACAGCCGGATCCGCCGGACCGGCTCCGGCAGCACCTCCATGGTCAGCACCGCCCCGCCGTCGGTGTGCAGCAGGGCGTTGACCAGCAGTTCCCCGGCCGCCAGCTCCACGTCGTCGGCGAGGTCGGGCATGCCCCAGTCACGCAGGGCCTGGCGCAGGGCGTAGCGGGCGTCCGAGAGGCCCTCGGGGTCGGCCTGGTGGACGTACTGGTGGATGCGCGGCGCCCGGTGGGTGCCCGGGTCGGGGGCCCGGCGCAGCACGAGCAGAGCCACGTCGTCGCCGGAGCCCCAGCGCTCCCACAGCCGGTCCAGGAGGTGGTCGGCGAGCGCCCCGGCGCCCTGCGGCCCGCTGCGCACCGCGTGGGCGAGGGCGTCCATGCCCTGGGTGATGACGGACCCCGGCTCCTCCACCAGGCCGTCCGTGCACAGCACCAGCGTCTCCCCGGGGACCAGGTCGAGGCGGGTCTCGGGGAAGTCCTCCTGCTCGAACACCGAGGCCAGTCCCAGCGGCAGCCCGCCGCGCACGTTGGGCCAGCCCGTGCGCCCGTCCGTGTGCCGGATCAGCGGGCCGAGGTGGCCCGCGCGGACCGCCCGTACGCCCCCTGTCTCCAGGTCCACCTGCGCGTACATGCAGGTCGCGAAGCGCTCGGTGTCCAGCTCGGCGAGGAAGCGGGAGGCGCGCGCCAGCACGGTGGACGGCGGATGGCCCTCGCCCGCGTACGCCCGCAGCGCGATCCGCAGCTGGCCCATGATGGCCGCCGCGTGCGTGTCGTGGCCCTGGACGTCGCCCACCACGATGCCGACGCGGTCACGGGGCAGCGCGATCACGTCGTACCAGTCCCCGCCGACCTCCCGCCCGCTCCACGCGGAGTGGTAGCGGACCGCGATCTCCCCGCCCGTGATCTCCGGGATCCGGCGGGGCAGCATGGCGGCCTGCAGGCCGGTGGCGAACTCGCGCTCCTGGTCGAAGAGGAGGGCCCGCTGGAGGGACTGGGCCACGATGCCCGCGAGGCCCAGGCACAGGTTGCGCTCCTCGGGGCTGAACTCGGTGCGCCGCCGGTAGAAGAGCACCAGCCCGCCGATGGCCTTGGCCTGTGCGATCAGCGGCAGATAGGCGGCCGCGTCGAACTGGATCCGGTTGAGGTAGTCGCTGAGCAGCGGGAACTCGTCGCCGAGCGCCCTGAGCGAGGTGACGAAACGTGCCTGCCGGGTGATCACCGCCTGCGACAGCGGCAGCGAGCCGTCCAGCCGGGTGAACCGCCGCTCGCTGAGGATCTCCAGCGTCTCCCCGCTCAGCGCGATGATCTTGATGGTGCCGCCCTCGACCAGCCCCAGGGCCAGCCCGTCAGCACCGAGCCGCTCCAGCGCGCCCGCCCCGGTCAGGGCCGCCGTGACGTCGTCGACCGTCACCGCCCGCGACAGGGCCTCCGTGGTCCGCTGGACGATCGTCGTCTGCTGCGCCCGCGCCGACTCCAGCTTGCGCAGCTGCGTGGCCTGCGCAAGTTCCGCCGTCGCGTCCCGGACGATCCCCACGATCCGGTACGCCTGCCCGTCCTCGCCGCGCAGCACCCGGCCCCGGGTGTGCGTCCACTGGTCGCGGCCGTCGCGCCGCTGCACCGTGAAGTAGGCGCCGTACGACTCCCCGCCGCTCTCCAGCACGTCCTCGACGGCCTGGCGCAGCCGGGCCGCATCCGTGGGCGGGATCCGCAGCCCGAGCGCCTGCGGGGTCCCGTCGAGGTCCTCCGGCTCCAGGTCGAAGACGGCCGCCCCGGCCTCGTCGATCTCCAGCGTCCCCGCCGCCAGGTCCCACTCGAAGCTGCCCATGCCGTTCAGCGCGAGCCGCTCCCCGGGCCCGGTCTCGGGGGGCTTGCGGCCCTGCCCGGATCTGTCGCGCTCCGCCGCTGCCACGAGTCACACCACCTAACGGCCGGGCCAGCACGGCTGGGAGATCAGCCGCTCCCACTCCTCGTCAGGATGCCCCGGAAGAGTGCGCCCGGCCTCCCGCCAGCGCTTGACGAGGGTGAGGTAGATGGTGGGCTGGACGATGTGGGGGGCCGTCGCGTACGGGGCGTGGTCGTAGGCGGCGGTCCTGTCGTAACCGGCCGCGCGGTCGTACCCGGCCGCCCGGTCGCGGTCGTATCCGGCGGGCCGGTCGTATCCGGCCGCCCGGTCGTACCCCGTCGGCCGGTCGTATCCGGCGGTCCTGGCCGTGGCGGGCTGTTCCCCACGGCTGGCGGGAATGCGTACCCAGCCGCGGCCCTGTGCTCGCTCCGCGCTCATCGCGGACCCCTCTCACCGCAGATACGTCTGGGGTTGCCCGGAGGCAGCCCGGTCGTAGGTCGTGGTGGAACCCGGCAGCGGACCCCGGGCGCCGAGGCGCTTGCGGACTCCTTTCACCAGTCTCCCCGCCGTGAAGCCCGCACCGTGCACGAATCGCATGGAAGGGCCGAATGAGGGAGCCGTGAGGAGCCCCGCGAAGAACAGCCCGGGATAAGAGGACTCGAAGCCGGGGCTCAGCTCCGGCGTCCCGGTGTCGCCCACCGTCTCCAGCGCAGCCCGCAGCCCCGCGTCGAGCAGCTCCAGCCGGGCCAGGTCCGGGCTGAAGCCGGTGGCCGCGATGACGTGCGCGGTGTCCAGCACCACGGACTCCCCCGACCCGGTGGTCAGCCCGAGCCTGGTCCGCCCGCCCACCGCGACGGCCCGGTGCAGGTGGTGCCCGAGCAGGACGGGAACGCGCCGCTCGAAGCGGTCCCGCAGCCACCAGGCCCCGGCCGGGCCCAGCGCGGTCGCCGCGATCCGCTCCCGGGTGGCCGCGGGCAGCCGGCGCACCGCCCAGGGCAGCTCCGACCACACCCAGCTGCGCCAGCCGGTGCCCAGCCCGCTGTGCGGTTCGCGCAGGGCCCGCAGCGGCGGCCGGCTCAGCGGCTGCGGCACCGTGTTCCAGTTCAGCCGGGAGCGCCGGGCCACCAGACACGGCCGGGCGCCCTGCTCGGCCAGCAGGGCGGCCGTCTCCAGGGCCGCCTGCCCGGCCCCGAGCACGGCGACCTCGCGGCCGGCGAAGCGGGCCAGGTCACGGTGGCCGCTGCTGTGGGAGTAATGACTCGGCGGCAGGTCCCGCAGCGCCGGGGGCAGGTGGACGAACGGCATGACCCCGACCGCGAGGGCGACCGTACGGGCGAGCAGCGGCGGCCCCTCTGCGGTGCGGACGCGGAAGCCGTCGCCCTGCGGGGTCACCTCCGTGACGGTCACCTCCTCCACCTCCGGCGCGGCGTGCCGGGCGAACCACATCCCGTACGAGCTGAACGTGCCGATCGGCAGCGGAGTGCCGTGTTCCGAGACCAGTCCGCGGGTGGCGCAGTAGTCGGCCAGGGTGTAGCGCCCGCCCGGCGCGGACAGGTTCGAGGACCACGGCTCCGACTTCAGGTACATGCCGTCGGGCATGTGGTCGCGCCACGAGGCCATGGGCCGCCCCAGCAGCCTCACGTCGAGCCCCGCGCCCGCAGCGTGCGCGGCGATCGACAGCCCGTACGGGCCCGCGCCGATCACCACGAGATCGTTCATCCGCGTCACGGCTGCCGTCCCTTCAGCTCCATCGTCTGCGTACTCGGCCCGGGCGCTGTCGCTACCGGGTGACCAGCTCGTCCGGCGCCGCCGGGGCCTCCGGCGGCGCGGGGCGGGAGGCCGGGCCCCCCAGTTCGGCGGGCGGCTGCTCCCGGCCACCGCGCTGGCGGGGGGCGCGTACCGCCGCACGGGCGGTACGCCGGCCGTGTACCGGGACCCCGCGCAGCGCCCGCACCCCCTTCCCCGCGCCCCGGCCGAGGAACGCGGCGAGCATCGCCAGGAACGGCATCGGATCGTCGAGGGCGAACCAGGCCGGCTCGACCCGCGCCCGCCCGCCGGACCCGGCGGGCCCCGCGAGGCCCGCAAGGCCCGCCGCGAGGCGACGCGGCAGGGAGCCGCCCCGCACCGCGGCCAGGAGCGCGTAGTTCTCGGCGACGAACACCCGGCCCGGCCCGCCCGAGGGCGCCGGGACCCGTTGGCCCGTCAGATCCAGGTACAGGGCCTGTACGACGTCCAGCCCGGCCGTGTCCGTGAACAGCCGGAACTGCGCGCCCGGCCGGGGGTTGAAGTCCACCAGCCGGAAGGTGCCGCGCTCGTCCCGGCGGAAGTCCAGGTCCAGGATCCCCTGGTAGCCGAGGCGTTCGGCCAGCCGCAGCCCCGCCTCCTCCACCGCCGGGTCCGGCAGCCAGCGCCCGACCGCGGTCAGCCCCGTCCGCACCGGCCAGGACAGCTCCTTGCGGCCCGATCCCGCGAACAGCGGATGCCCGCCCCGGCCGAAGGCACCGTGGAAGAACCAGTCGGTGTCCGGCCCGGCCGGCAGGAACCGCTGGAGCAGCAGCCTGCTCCCCGCCTCGGCGGAGCGCTCGTAGAGCCGGCGCGCCTCGGCGGCGGTGTGCAGCAGCGTGGTGCTCCGCAGCCCCGCGCCCCCCGCCGGCAGCAGCCAGGGCCGGCTCCACTTGGCGACCACCGGCAGGCCGAGCCGCCAGGCGGCCTCCGCCGCCTCGGCCCCGCTCGCCGGGACGACGGTCTCCGGGTGCGGGATGTCCCAGCGCGCGCAGAGCCGCGCCAGCTCGGCCTTGTCCGCCACCCGCGCGGGCAGGTTGTCGGGCTGATGGGGGATCCGGTAACGGTCCATCAGCATCGGCGCGACCCGGGACACCGCGATGGCGCTCAGGTCGTCCATGGCAACGAGCACGGCAGGCCTGCCGATCCGCTCCGAGACCCCGGTCAGGCACTCCAGGAGGGATTCCGGAGCCTCCGGGTCCAGCCCGCCCCGCGGCCCGGGATGCACGGCGTGCAGATAGCGCGAACGCCCCATGGGACCTCCCCCGGCCTCGACGACGGCATGGACCTCCACGCCCTTGCGGCCAAGGGATCTGACGGCGCCAAGGGTTCCGTGGTGGAACGGATTCCGATCGAGTCTGAGCAGAACTGCGGGCACATGGTTGAGATAGGCGTGCATGGCAACGGTGTCTTTCACCTAGTCGGACCAAGCGGGGATGGTGCGCAGATGCGAATGGCCTACGCAGCTGTCACCGGACAGGCCAATCGTCAGATCTGATGCCTAACGTCTTTGGTAAGCACACCGATTCGGGAAAACTCGGGAGACGCCATGCCCAGACCACGCCGCCGACTGGCGAGCACCTGCGTCGGCACGGTCACGGCCGGACTGCTCGCGACGACCGGGGCCGCGCTCGCGGCGCCCGAAAAGGGCCCGCCCCAGGGCTCGGACATCGCCATGGGCGCCTATCTCGACTACGGGCCGCCCGGGGTGGCCCGCATCCCGTACCTCTCGCGCTGGCTGGGCGGCAAGGAGATCCGGGTCGGGCACACGTACCTCCCCGGCGACAGGTGGGAGGGCATCGAGGGGAACGTCGACTTCCTGGAGGACTGGGCCGAGTGGCGCCAGGCCCGGGACGGCCGGATGTTCGTCCTCAACGTGCCCATGCAGGCCCGGAACGAGGACCGGGTCCCCGACGACCAGGTGGCCCGGCTGATCAGGGCGGGCGCGGCGGGCCGGTACGACCGGCACTTCCGGCGGCTCGCCGAGCGGCTGGTGGAGCTGGGCGTCCCGGACACGGTGATCGTGCTCGGCTGGGAGATGAACGGCGTCACCTACACCCACCGCTGCGGGCCGGACCCGGAGAACTGGAAGGCGTACTGGCGGCGCATCGTCGACAGCATGCGGTCGGTGCCCGGACAGAAGTTCAAGTTCGATTTCGCGCCGAACAGGGGTAAGGACGCGATCGGCTGGACCAGGTGCTACCCCGGCGACGACGTGGTCGACATCATCGGAATGGATTCGTACGACCAGGCTCCCGGCCGGAGCTTCGACGACCAGATCACCCAGCCGTACGGGCTCCAGAAGCACGTCGACTTCGCGAAGGCACACGGCAAGCCGATCTCCTACCCGGAGTGGGGGCTGTTCCGGCGCGGGGACAATCCGGAGTACGTGCGGCGCATGCTGCAGTGGATCGAGCAGCACCGGCCGATCTACCACACCATCACCGACTACTGCCCGCACGGCGTGTGGCAGTGCAAGCAGAACCCGCTGTCCGCGAAGGTGTTCCGCGCCGCGCTGAGGCAGGAGCGGCCGGGACCGGTGATCCCGACCCCGGTGGTACCCACGCCCGTGATCCCGACCCCCGTGATTCCCACGCCGGTCGTGCCCACGCCGGTCGTCCCGCTGCCCGAGATCCCGACGCCGCAGATCCCGAAGCCCGAGATCCCGAGCCCGCAGATCCCCAAGCCCGAGGTCCCCAAGCCCTCGCCGGAGGCCCCGCTCCCGGTGAGCCCCAGCCCCGAGGCCCCGAGCCCGGCGACCCCGAGCCCGGTCGCCCCGAGCCCCGAAGCACCGAGCCCGGTCACCCCCAGCCCAGAAACCCCGAGCCCAGAAGCCCCGAGCCCGGTCACCCCCAGCCCCGAAGCACCCAGCCCGGTCACCCCCAGCCCCGAAGCACCCAGCCCGGTCACCCCCAGCCCAGAAGCACCCAGCCCGGTCACCCCCAGCCCAGAAGCACCGAGCCCGGTGGCGCCGAGCCCCGAAGCGCCGGGCCCGGTCGTCCCGTCGCCCCAGGCACCGCTGCCCGTGACCCCGAGCCCGGTCGTCCCCACACCCGAAGACCCGGTCACGCCGAGCCCCGAGGCGCCGGGCCCGGTCACCCCGAGTCCCCTCGTCCCCAGCCCGGAGGTCCCCGCACCCGAGGACCCGGTCACGCCCGCGCCCTCGCCCGTGGCGCCGAGCGCCCCGGTACCGAAGCCCGAGTCCACGCCCACGCCGAAGCCGACGCAGCCCGATCCGGTCGACCCGCCGGTCAACATCAGGCAGTGGTGCATCCCGCTCAACTTCGGCGAGTGGCTGTCCAAGCTGGTCGGCAAGCAGTCGGTCTGCATCCAGCTCGACTGGGGCAAGGACTCCGGCTTCTGGCCCTTCTAGACGGGTCATCGCACCCGCAGTTCGTTGAGCCGCGCCCGCCAGTCCCTGGCGGCCGGCAGCGCCTCCCGCAGCGCGTCCACCGCCCGCTCGCGCCCCGTCACCTGCGACTCGTGCAGCCGCAGCAGGGGCGCGAGCGCCGACGTGGCCAGCAGGAACCGCTGGTTGACCACCGTTTCGGGCCGCCAGTGGTTCTTGTACGGCTCGTTGCCGCGCAGGAAGCTCACCACCGGCCGGCCCTCCGCGAGCGCCCGCCCGGCCTCGTAGCGCAGCAGCAGCGTCGCCACGTCCACCTTGCGCGTGCGCAGGTCCGGGTCGGCCCCGTACAGGTAGCCGCCGCTCAGCGCTGCCGACAGCAGCGTGAGGTTGACCGCCACCACCTTGCCGTCCAGCCGGAACTCCGTCAGCCGGCCCTCCCCGGCCCGCACCATCCGCCGGGCGGCCCGGGTCAGGTGCTCGGCGAAGCGGGGCCTGAGGTGCTCGGGGGTCACCCCGCGGCCGCGCCACTGCTTCTCGTGGAGCCGCAGCAGGGTCCGTACGGCACGCGGCACTTCCTGCTCGGTGACCTCGTGCTCCTCGATCCCGGCCGCGTCGGTCTTGCGCAGTTTGGCCCGGACCCGCTGGGCGCCGGAGGCCGGCATCCGCTTGACCAGCTCGTCGAAGGGCAGCGCGGGCAGCTCCATGCAGGTGGAGTCGGCGAGCCGGGCGCCGACCCCGGGCCAGTGCTTGTGGAGCTGCTCGACGGCGGCCCCGGGCCGGACCTCCCGCAGGTCGACCACCGCGCCCCGGGCGGCCCGGTGCAGCCCGCGGGCCAGCGCCGGGACGACCTGGTCGGCGTGCTCCGCCGCCACGAGCACGTCGAAGTAGTCGGTGATGTTGCCGCCGAGCGGCACGAGCAGCGGGAGCGGCCGGTGTACGAGCATCAGCGCGGCCGCGCCGACCAGTTCCCCGCCGCGCCGCACGAGGACGATCCGGAGCCGGCCCTCCTTCCCGTACGACAGCCACCAGGAGTGCAGCCAGGCGTGGCTCTGGAAGGGGGTGGCGCTGGGACAGCCGCGGACGAGCCGGTTCCACGGCTCCTCCAGCGCGGCGAACTGCCGGGGGTCGCGGCACAGCGCCACCGACAGGGCCCCGGCGGAGCCCGACGTCATCGCACGGACTCCTTCTCCTTGGTCTCGGTGTGCTCACCCTGGGCGGGGAGCGAGGCGTACTCCTCGACGACGGGCGGCGTCGTGACGGTCGCCGTCGCCTCGTCCCGCTGCTCCGGCGCCTGCTCCTGCTGCGGCCGGCGGCGGCCGGCGGCGGGCCGGGCGAGCAGCCAGAGCCCGCCGAGCAGGCCGCCGGCACACATGCCGACGGCTCCGCTGATGGGGGCCGACGGGGAGGCGGGGTCGCTCGGCGCGACGGCCTGGTTGAAGAGGAGCAGCTGCACGCCCGTGTTCTTGGCGGCCTGATTGCTGCTCAGCGACAGGGCGTCGGCGACGGCGTTGGCGATGTCGGCGGCCTCGGCGGGGCTGGTGGAGGTGCCGGTGATGGCGATCATCGGGGACTCGGGGGACGTCTCGGCCCGCACCTGGGTCCGCAGCTTCTGGGCGCCGATGCCCGCGCGGGGCTGGGCGTAGGCGAGGGTGGAGCTGCTGGTGGCGATCCGGGCGTACGCCTGGGCGAAGCCGAGGGCCGTGGCGGGTTCAGTGGTGTCGTCGGGGACGGCCACGACGTAGCTGGTGGCGGCGTACTCGGGGGTCTTGAGCACCCCGTACGCCCCGCCCACGGCGAGCCCGAGCAGCGCGCAGGCCGGCAGCGGCCACCACGCGGGCGGCACCACCCGGCGCCGGGCCCGCCGCAACCCCCTCCTCACGCCCTTCCGCGCGACCTGCTTCTCGCCCTGCTTCTCGCTCTGCTTCTCGGCCTTCTTGTCGGTCTTCTTGTCGGTCTTCGTCTGATCGACGGTGTCAGCCATGTGCGTGCTCGCTTCCTGGGTGGAGGGGAGTGGTCAGGGGGTCGTCGGGCAGCCCCGCCGGCGTGCGGGGCGCGGCCGCCCGTGCGCGGGGGGTGCGGGGCGGTGGGGTGGACAGGGCCAGGTCGTAGACGTCCAGGAGCCGGCGGGCGCTGCGGGCGATGTCGTAGCGGCGGACCACCGGCGGCGGGGGGAGGCGACGGGCGCCCGCCTCCATGTGCCCCCGGAGGGCCGCGACCAGTTCCTCCGTGCCGCTGCCGATCCGCCGCGCACCCGGGGCCTGGGCGGCGGGGAGGTCGTCGATCGCGGGGCACGTCACGTGGAGCACCGGCAGCCCCGCCGCCAGGGCCTCCACGACCGCCAGCCCGAACGCCTCCTCCCGCGACGGGGACACGAAGACGTCCATGGCCGCCAGCAGCGCCGGGATCCCCGGCGTACGCCCGTCCGCGCTGTCGCCCAGCGGATCCCGCTCCCCCAGCAGGTGGATCCGGCTCTGTGCGCCGAGTTCCGCCGCCAGGGAGCGCAGGAAGGCCCGCTCGGGCCCGTCCCCCGCCAGCAGCAGGTGCGCCCCCGGCAGCGCCGCCACCGCCCGCACCAGCACGTCGAACCGCTTGCCGGGGACCAGCCGCCCGACACCGCCGACCACGAAGGCCCGCTCCGGCAGCCCGGTCCTGGCCCGCGTGGCCCTCCGTACGCCCTCGTCGAAGCGGAAGCGGGCGGCTTCGATCCCGTTCGGGACGACGTGCACCCGCGCCGGCGGCACCCCCCACCCCTCCAGGCGGGCCGCCACCGTGTCCGACACGGCCACGGTCGCCGCTCCCAGCCGCTCGCTCGCCAGGTACAGCGCCCGGACCCCGCCCGACAGCGGCCGCCCCTCGATCTCGGCCTCCCCGAGGGAGTGTTCGGTGGCCACGGCCGCCCCCGCCCCCGCGAGCCGGGCCGCGAGGCGCCCGTACACGCAGGCCCGGTACAGGTGCGTGTGCACGAGGTCGTAGCGGCCGCGCCGGATGAACCGCACCAGCCTCGGCAGCACCCCCAGGTCCCGGTTGCCCCGCATGCCCAGGTGCACGACCCGCACCCCGTCGGCGCGCAGCCCCTCGGCCACCGGCCCGGGGTTGGTCAGCGTCAGCACGTCGCACCGCATCGGCATGTGCCGCAGCAGCAGCCGCAGTTGCTGCTCGGCGCCGCCGACACCGAGGCCGGTGATGACGTGCAGGGCCTTCACGTGCGCACCCCCCGCCGCAGCCCCCGCACCTGGTGCCGCAGCTGCTTGACGCGCAGCCGCGCGCCCCCGTCGGCCTGGCTGACGTGCGTACGCGGCAGGGCGTGCGGGCCGGCGAGCCGCCCGGGGTCGATGGCGCAGGCGTACCCGTAGCCGGCGTCCCGGGTGGCGGCGACGACCCGCTCGTCGAGGTGCCCGTACGGGTAGCAGAAGCCCTCGGGCAGCGTGCCGGTCAGCTCGCGCAGCAGGTCGCGGCTGCCCCGCAGCTCCTGCTGGAGCACGTCGTCGGCGGCGGCCGTGAGGTCCTGGTGGAGCAGCCCGTGCGAGCCGATCTCCTGTCCGGCCGCGGCGACTTCGCGGATGCCCTCGGCGGTGAGCAGGGACTTGCGGGGGCCCAGCGGGTCCCACACGTTGTCCACTCCGAGTCGACCGGGCAGGACGAACAGGGTGGCGGTGCAGTCGTGGCGTTCCAGCAGCGGCAGCGCGTGCGTGAGGAAGTCGGTGTAGCCGTCGTCGAAGGTCAGCCCGACCAGCCCGGCCCCGCGTCCGGCCGCGCGGGCCCGGAGCAGTTCGCCGACCGACACCCCGCGCAGCCCGCGCGAGCGCAGCCACAGCAGCTGCGCCTCCAGGGTGCGGGGGGTGACGGTGATCCCGTACGGGTCCTCGGCGGGATCGGTGAACTCGGCGACCGAGTGGTACATCAGGACCCACGGCGATGCGGTCCTGCGGGCGGGGACCACCACGGCGGCGGGCGCCGAGTCGGTGTCAGCGGACATTGCGGAACCTCTGCGTGAACTGGGAGATCTGACCGGGCAGGGCGGTGACTTCGAGGGCGCGTATGGCCATGCCGGTGGCGCCGAACATGGCGGGAACCAGCAGGCAGCCGAGGGCGGCGCTGAGCATCGGGTCGGGGACCATCGGCCCGGCGATCCAGCCGGTGGCGCAGGCGGCGGCCGCGGAGACGGCGAGCCGGCCGATGCTGACGGCGACCCGGCGGACCTGGATGGCGATGATCCGCGAGCCGAGGCCGGTGAGCAGGAGCGCGGCGGTGGTGGAGATCCCGGCCGCGTTGGCGGCGGCGAGTCCGTAGGTGCCCCACCAGCGGACGGCGACGGCTCCGGCCACGATGTTGACGAGGAGCCCGCCTCCCATCGCGAGCGCCGGGAACCAGGTGGGCCGGGCGGTCGAGAAGAAGGGCCGGGACAGCGCCCCGACGAGGCAGTGGCCGAGGAGTCCGAGCCCGTAGACGCGCATGACGGAGGCGGTGGCGAGGGTGTCGGCGTGGGTGAACGCGCCGCGTTCGAACAGGACCTGGATGATCTGCGGCGCGTAGCCGATGACGAGGGCGCTGCCCATGAGGACGGCGAGGGAGGCGAGCGCGAGGTCCTGCTCGACGCGCCGCCGGGCCTTCTCGCGCTCCCCGCCGGCCATGGCCTGGGCCACGACGGGGAAGGTGACGGTGCAGATCATCAGCGACAGCACCATCGGCATCTGCGCGACCTTCTGCGCGTAGTTCAGGTGGGAGATCGCCCCGGGAGGGAGCGAGGCGGCGAGGAAGCGCTCCACCAGGACCTGCGACTGCCGGAAGACGGCGAAGAAGATGACGGGGGCGATGACCCCGAAGGCGATCAGGGTGGGCCGGTCGCGGTCGCGCTGGCTGCGCGGGGGACCCGCAACATGCGCGGCCCGGGGCGGGCCGAAGCCCACGTTCCGGATGAAGGCGGGCAGTTGGACGAGGACCATCAGCAGGCCGCCGACGGCGACCCCGGCCGCGGCGGCCCGTACGCCCCACAGGGTGTGGAGGGCCACCATCGTCCCGATGATGCCGATGTTGTACGAGACGTAGATCGCGGCGGGCGGCACGAAGGAGCGGTGCGCGCGCAGCGCGGCGCTGAAGTATCCGGCGAGCCCGAAGGACAGCACGGTCAGTGCCGTCATGCGGGTGCACTGCACGGCCAGTGCGGGGTCGGGCAGGCCGGGGGCGAGGACGGCGACGACGGCCGGGGCGGCCACGATCAGTACGGACGCCACGGCGGCCAGGAACACGGCGAGCCGCGGCAGGGTCGCCCCGACGAGCAGCCGTACGGGGTCCTGTGCCCGGGCCTCCTTGCGGGTGAGGCCGGCCCGGCTGGCGGCCCGCCGGGCCAGGGCCTGGCTGAAGGCGGGCACCATCAGCAGCGCCATGGCGTCCTCGATGAGCAGCGTCGAGGCCATCTCGGGCACGGTCCAGGCGATCAGGAAGGCGTCGCTGTCGTGCCCGGCGCCGAAGAGGTGCGCGATGGTCTGGTCGCGGACCAGCCCGAACACCGCCCCGGCGGCGGTCAGCCCGGCGGTGACGGCGGCGGCCTTGGCCAGGAACCGCCCGAGCCGGGGGTTCCCGCCGGGGGCCTCGGGTGCGGACCGGGGGTACCCCTCCGGCCCCGCCGGGGCCTCGGTGGGGCCGGTGGCCGCTCCGGCGCGGGCCCGGGCCCGCGCGGCTGCGGCCACCGGCCCGTTCGGAGCGGCCACGCGCAGGCCCGGCAGCCCGGCCGCGCCGGGGTATCCGGCCGATCCGGGCAGCGCCGACACGTCGGCCGGCCGGACGGCCGAACTCCGCCCCGGCACCCCGCCCACGACGAACCCGGGATCCGCCGACCCCGGAGCGAGCCCCGGCAGAACCGGCCCCCGCGACACCGACCCCGAACGCGGCTCACCCGACGCGGAGTTCCGCCCCGGCACGGCGCCGCCCACGAACCCGACATCCCCCGAACCCGGAGGGAGACCGGGCAGGACCGGACCCCGGGACACCGGGCCGCGGGAGAGCGGGCCCGGACGGGGCTCCGGCGGGGCTCCCTTCCGGCCCGGCCGCGGCGCGGCCGGGTCACCGCCCGGAACGGGCGCCGGCGCGGCGGAGCTCCACTCGGGCGCGATCGCGGCGACGAACCCGGGATCCGGGGGCACCGGCGGGCGGCCCGGCAGGACCGGGTCCCGGGGCGTCACCGGAACCGCGTCCGGCCCGGTGCCGGGGTCGGCGGGCCCGCCCGGGACGCGGGCGGGGCCCGCCCCGGCCGCAGGGCCGGAGGCGGGCCGCCAGGGCGTCGTGTCCGTCACCGGCCGCTCGAACCCGCGGGGGTCCCGCCGGACGCACCCGCGCCGACGACGCCGACGGCGGCGAGCCCCGGCGCACCGGGGCCGCCCCGGACCGCATCCCCCCGGGAGGGCACCGGCAGGGCCCACCAGGCCGCCAGGCCGATGATCACCCCGGTCAGGACGGTCGACGGGCCGCCGATGTCCGCGTAGAGAAAGTCGGTCAGCTGCCACACGAACAGCCCGGTCGCGACCAGCCCGCAGTCCCTGACGGCGCGACCGCCGGAGGCGTACCGGCGCAGACCCGCCACCAGCAGCGCCGCCCAGCCGCCCGCCAGCGCGGTCAGTCCGATCAGCCCCTGCTCGCTCAGGATCAGCAGGTACATGTTGTGCGGGGAGAGCAGCGGCTGGCGGACGTACGCCTGCCCCGCGCCCGCGGTGTCGCTGCCGGAGGAGAGCCCCAGCGAGGAGTGCCCGTCACGGTGTGCCGGGAAGCCCTTCAGGCCGACCCCAGCCGCCGGCCGCTCGCGCCACATCGACCCGGCGGCGGCCCACATCGTGTAGCGGTCGGTCACCGACTGGTCGGGGGCGCTGGAGACCTGCGTGATGGAGGTCAGCCGCTCGGCGACCATGTCGGAGCCGACCCCGAGCCCGCCCACCAGGACGACCCCGGCCGCGGCCAGCGCGACGAGCACCTTCAGGGCCCGCCGGATCCCGGCCATGCCCATCACCAGCACCGCCGCGCCGACGGTGGCGATCCACACGCCCCGGCTGAACGACAGCACCAGCGGCAGCACCAGCACCAGCGCCGTGCCCCCGGCGATGCGCCGGACCCTGCGCGCCTGCCCGGGCGCCAGCGCCAGGGCGGTCGCCACGACCAGCCCGTACGCCACCACCGTGGCCATGCCCATGACGTCACCGGGGCCGAAGGTGCCCACGGCCCGGATGTCCTGGCCCTGGTACGAGGCCCCGGTGTGGGTCGCGTACTGCACGACCCCCACCGCTCCCTGCACCAGCGCGAGCACCACGAAGCACCCGGCGGCGATCCGGAACTCCCCGGCGTCGCGCACCAGCAGTACCACCGCGGCCGGGACCAGCACGAACACCTGGAGGTAGCGCACGAAGCCGGGCAGGGCGGCGTACGGATCCCCCGCGGTCACCGTCGCGACCGCGAGTCCGACGGCGGGCAGGCCGAGCACGAGCACGCCGAGCGGGGTCAGCTCCCGCACCCGGCCGCGCAGCGCCTGCACCGCGCAGACGAACACCAGCAGCAGCGAGGCCGCGTCGGCGGGGCCGACCTTCCCGGAGGCGGTGGCGTCGCCCGCCGGGAGCGGGGCGAGGAGGAAGAGCACGGTCGCGGCGAGCGGCAGCAGCGGCCAGTGCGTGCGCAGCAGAGCCGGCAGATCGGGCCGCCGGGCCCGGTTCACGGATACGGCAAGGCTCATTCAGCTGCCCCCCAGCCGGAAGCGGAAGAAGGAGGCCGCGGTGCGGGCCAGGATCCACAGGTCCTGCCACAGCGACCAGGTGTCGATGTAGTGGTTGTCGAAGCGGGCCCGGTCCTCGATGGAGGTGTCCCCGCGCAGGCCGTTGATCTGGGCCAGGCCGGTGATGCCGACGGGCATCCGGTGCCGGGCCTCGTATCCGGGGTGGACGGTGGTGAACTTCGCGACGAAGAAGGGCCGTTCGGGGCGCGGGCCGACCAGGCTCATGTCACCCCGTACGACGTTCCACAGCTGCGGCAGCTCGTCCAGCGAGGACTTGCGCAGGAAGGAGCCGACCCGGCTCATCCCGCGGTCCCCGGCGACCGTCCAGCGGGTGGCGGACTCGTGCTCGTCGGCGCGCAGCGTACGGAACTTCAGCAGGGTGAAGGGGCGCCC
Source organism: Streptomyces sp. NPDC057010 (assembly GCF_042673805.1). Lineage (NCBI taxonomy): Bacteria > Bacillati > Actinomycetota > Actinomycetes > Kitasatosporales > Streptomycetaceae > Streptomyces > Streptomyces sp. NPDC057010. The sequence continues at coordinate 18,933 of NZ_JBHUSC010000047.1, forward strand.
GTACAGGCCGACCCTTTCCTGACGGAAGATCACCCCCGGCCCGTCGCAGATCCGTACGGCCAGCGCGCACGCGGCCATCACGGGCGCGGCGGCGACCAGTGCGACGAGCGCGAGCACGGCGTCGAGGCCGCGCTTGGCCCAGCGTTCGACGGGCCGTGCCGGCCGGGGCAGCAGCGGCTGGACGGCGTACCCCCACAGCTGGTCGGCGGGGTGCGCCACCCGCATGCCGGTGACCTTGGCGGTGCCGGCCGGGTCGGCGAGCCAGAGCCGGCAACCGTGGTCGTGGAAGAGCCGGACCAGGGCGGCGGTGCGCTCGTCGGCCTCGGGCGGGCGGGTGAACACCGCGTGGCGCACGGAGTTCTGGATGACCGCCCGCCGGACGTCCTCGTGGGTGGCGAGAACCGGCAGGGCGCCGGGGTCCGCGCCGTCGGCGGCGGCCGTGTCGGCGAGCCCGACGGGGCACAGCCCGTACTCGGGGCGGCCGTGCAGGGCGGCGGCCACCGCGGCGGCTCCGGCGCCGGGACCGACGACGAGGGCGGAGCAGGGCCTGCGGACGGCGGTGCGGCGGTGGAGCCGGTTGACGAACCCGCGTCCCGCGCACGCCAGTACGACCTGGAGGCACACCACGGTGAGCAGGACGCTCCAGCCCAGGGCCCGGCCCGGATCCACGGCGGCCACGACGGCGCCGGTCCCGCACCACAGGACGGCGGCCCGCCCGGCCAGCGCGGGCAGTTCGAGCAGGGCCGAGGGGGCCAGGCGCGGCCGGTAGAGCCCGGCCTGCGCGTGCAGCGCGGCGAGCAGGACGGCGACGGGCGCGGCCGCGGCGGCCGGCAGGGCCCCGGCGGGCAGGGCCGTCGCGGTGAGTACGGCGGCCAGCGCGTCGGCGGTGAGCAGCGGGAGCAGCCCGTCCAGGCGGCGGACCCGCTGCGGGCGTACGGCGGCCCGGGCCCGGTCGGCCCTGGGTCCGCGCGGGGGGTGGATGGCGGTCGCGGAACGGCGGGCTCCGCCCAGTGGCGCGGGCGCGAAGGCGCTGCCGCCGGCGGGCCCGTTGCCGCCCTGCCCGGTGTGCCGGGCGGCTGCGCTGTCCATCGTCATCGGCTGATGCGCTCCTGGTTCAAGGGCCGGGGCCTGCCCAGCAGTTCGTGGTACAGGCCGGTGACCGCGTCCGTGGTCCGCCGTACGTCGAAGTCGGTCCGGGCGTGCTGCCGGGCCTGCTCTCCGAGTTCGGCGAGCAGCCGCGGTTCGGCGAGGAGCCGTCCCAGGGCCTTGGCCAGCGCCGTCGGGTCCTCCGGCGGGACCAGGCACAGCCGTCCCTGGCCGGGCGGCAGGCTCTCCCGCGCACCGCTGACGTCGGAGACCAGGACCGGGCGGCCGCAGGCCATGGCTTCGAGCGGGGCGAGCGCCATGCCTTCCCACCGCGACGGCAGTACAACGAGATCGGCGGCCCGAAGCCACGGTCGGATGTCGGAGGCGGCGCCCGCGAAGTGCACCCCGGGCGGGGCGAGGCGGCGCAGCCGTTCGGTGTCGGGGCCGTCGCCGACGAGGGCCAGTCGGGCGCCGGGGACGGTACCCAGGGCCTCCGGCCAGGCCCGCAGCAGGATGTCCTGCCCCTTCTGGTGGCAGAGGCGGCCCACGCAGACGGCGAGCGGTCCCCCGTCCGCCAGGCTGCCCCGGAAGGCCTCGGGCAGCGGCAGCCCGGCGCGCGCCCGGGCCTTGTCCCGTCCCGGGTCGGGGCCGCCGGGCCGGAAGTGGTCGAGGTCCACTCCGTTGCGGACCACCGACCAGCGGGCGGTGATCCCCTCGGACTCGCCCGCGCGGCGTTCGGCCTCGCTGACGCAGAGCACCCGGTCGGCCCAGCGGGCCCCGTACCTCTCCCAGCGCAACGCGAGTGCGGCGGTGGCTCCGCCGACGGCGTCGAAGGACCAGGCGTGGGGCTGGAAGACGGTGGGGACGCTGCCGCGCGCGGCGAGCCGGCCGGCCAGCCCGGCCTTGGCGCTGTGCGCGTGCAGGAGGTCGGGGCGGACGCGGCGCAGCAGGCGCCGGGCGCCGATCACCTCGGCGGGCAGTGCGGGGCCGGGAGCCCGGCCGGCGCGCCAGGTGAGCACCTCGGCGCCGGCCTCGCGGGCGGCGTCGGCGAGCATGCCGCCGCCGGGGCAGCCGACGACGGCGCGCAGGCCGGCCGCGGACTGGGCGCGGACGAGGTCGACGACGACGCGGGCGACGCCGCCCTCGACGGGCTGGGTGAGATGGAGGACGGTCGTGGGCTGTGCGGCCCCATGCTGTGTGGGCACGAGCAGTGCTCTCCTGCGTTCAGCGGCGCGCGTCTGTCTGAACGAAGAGCACACCGAGGAAATGACCCTGGCCTTCACCCGTGAACCTGAAGCTCAGACTGCGGGCGCCACCGGACAGGGCAGGACTCAGGTCGAACTCGTCCGCGTCGTATCCGAGATTGTTCACATAATCGGGTTGCCGCACGGACGTTTGATGTCCGAATTCCGTGATCGTGGAATTCATAACATCATTAAAAGGATTTTCGGCATCGCTGAGGCTCACCCGGCGCCCGCTGTCGGCCGTCACGGTGAGCGAGTCCCCGAGGACGCCCCGGTCCCCGTCGTACGCGACCACCCCGACCCGCCCCGGAGACCCGGCCGGCGCGTCCAGGCCGTCGACCTCGACCAGCCCGTCGCCGGTGCCCGGGCGGCCCGCGAGCCCCTCGAAGCCGTCCCACAGCGAGATCCGGCGCACCGGCTCCTGCGGGTGCTCGTAGGCGACGACCAGCGTCCAGCCGCCCCAGGCCCCGACATCGGAGTGGCCCATGGCGATGTTCAGCTGGGCCACCGTCCACATCCCGGCGCCGCCCTTGCGCACCAGCGGGGTCACGTCGGCGGAGGCCTGGTAGGCATCGCTGCCGGCGTCCGAGCGGTGGCCCATCACCGTGTCGGCGACGACCTCCTTGTACGCGCCGCCCGGCTCGGCGACCAGCACGCGGCCGTTGTCCTCGGGCGGCTTCTGCTCGCCGACCCGCAGGTTCCCGCCCCAGTAGAGCCGGGCGTACGAGACCTTCGCGCCCTGCGGGACCTTGAGCTCGGCCCGCGTGGAGTTGTAGGTGTCCGGGTCCTTGTCGACCTCGCTGTAGAACATCTCGTAGTCGCTGTTGACCCCGGGCGCGCCCCGCCTGACGTCGCTGCACAGCTCCACCTGCGGGGACTCCTCGCGGCGGCAGCTGATGCCCGAGTTGGAGGCCCGTACGAGCCCGCCGTGCTGCACGGCCTGGTAACGCTGGGTGAACGGAACGCGGGGCAATTCTTTGGGAGCCGGGGCCGCGGCCGACGCCGCCGGTACGTTCCCGGAAAGTGCGAGGCAGGACAGCAGACCGAGCGTGCCGAGGATTCTGCGGGAGGAACCCATGACCCTGACTCCATTTTCGATCAAGGGGACAAAACAGGAGTGAACTTTGTCAGAAATCGGGCTGGAAATCACGTCGGACTCGCTCGTACGGCCTTTTGGGCGATAGCACGCACCCTCGAAGCGGGCGGGTCGTTAAGACGTGCACCATTGTTCGAACCGAAAGGAAAACGGAGATGAAGAAGCGGCTGGTGCGCGGCACCACCCTTGCCGTCGCGGGCGCTGCCATGGTGATGGGCGGCGCGGGCCTCGCCTCCGCGCACGGCGGCGCGACGGCGGACGGCGTCGCGGCCGAGTCCCCCGGTGTCGCGAGCGGCAACGTGGTCCAGGTCCCCATCGACATCCCGGTGAACGTGTGCGGCAACACCGTGAACATCATCGCGCTGCTGAACCCGGCGTTCGGCAACACCTGCGTGAACGCCTGAGCGTCAACCACGCCGTGCGAAACGGCGGCATCCGAGTGAAGTCACGCAACCCAGGCGGGCGGCGGGGCGTTGATCCGGGTGCTCCAGTACCGGGCAATCCTGCAAAAAAGGGACGACAATGATCAAGAAGATGATGGCCACGGCAGCGGTTGCGACCTCGGTCGCAGGCATGGGCGCTGCCATGGCCCCGCAGGCGATGGCCATCGGGAACGACAACGGCGTCACCACCGTGAACGGCAACGGCGCCGCGCAGATCTACGGCAACCAGGCCACCTACGGCAACATGAGCCCGCAGATGGCCCTGATCCAGGGCTCGTTCAACAAGCCCTGCATCGCCCTGCCGGCCAAGGCCAACGTGCAGTCCGTGATCGGCCTGCTCAACATCGGCGTCCAGGACATCCCGATCCTGTCCAGCCCGCAGAACCAGCAGTGCACCGAGAACTCCACCCAGGCCAAGGGCGACGAGGCCCTCTCGCACATCCTGGACAACATCCCGATCCTGTCGGGCAACATCTCCAACGGCAGCTGATCCCCGCGCCAGCGAGGCCGCCGCACCTCACGGTCGCGGCGGCCTCGCCGCATGTAGGGATCCGCCGCACGGCCCCGACCGCGCGGCCTTCGAATATCCGACACCAATCCACCGGCCGCCTGAATTCACCGACAGGGCATTGGGGTGAATTGCACGTCGGCCGCCGAAAATGTGCGGTTTCTTTTCCCCGGTCCGCTCGTTGTTATTTCTGCAGTGGATACGCCTCTGCGGGAAGGATTGAAATCAAATGACGTACAAGAAGGCAGTGGTGCTGGCCGCCGGCATTCTGATGGCCGCCGGTGCCGCTTCCCCCGCCATGGCCGACGCCGACGCCGTGGGCCACGCCGTCGGTTCCCCCGGCGTCCTGTCGGGCAACGTGGTTCAGGTCCCGATCCACATCCCGATCAACGTCTGCGGCAACACCGTGAACATCATCGCGCTGCTGAACCCGGCGTTCGGCAACACCTGCATCAACTACTGACGAAGCGCTTGAGCCCGCAAGGGCGAGCCTCCTCGGGGTGGCCTCGGAGTGCACGGCGGTGCACTCCGAGGCCACCTTCGATTCAGCACCGGCGTCCGTGCCGGTAGACAGGGAAGGACCCATGCGACAGGTACTGAGCCGACAGGTACTGGGCAAGGGCATGCTCACGGCGGCGGCCGCGTCGAGTCTGCTGTCGATCGCGACCGGCGCGGCCTACGCACACCCCGGCGCCACGGCCGAGGCCTCGCATTCGCCGGGCGTGCTGGCCGGCAACAGCGTCTCGGTACCGGTCACCCTCGCCCCGAACGTGTGCGGCAACAGCGTGGACGGCGGTGCGGCGCTCAACCCCGCCATGGGGAACACGTGCGCCACGTCGACCGGTTCGCACACCCACGACGGCTACGACTACGGGCGCTACCTCAGCCCCGAGAACGCCGAAGCCTTCGAGCGCTACCTCGAGGAACGCGAGGGGCCCCGCACGGTGCCTTCGCAGCGCCGGGAGGAACCGCGCCACCAGGGCGGCTACGGCGCTTCCGATGAGGAGCGGCACGAGGAGCAGCCGCGGGAGGAGCCGCGGGAGGAGCCCCGGCACGGGGCCCCCGCGGACCACGGAGGTCCCGCGGACCACGAGGGCCCCGTGGACCACGGCGGCTACGGCGGGGACCAGGGCCCGGAGCAGCCGCGGCACGAAGGCGGCGAGGAGCAGGGCGGGGAGGAGTGCGACGACCACCCCGGGGCCGTGCCGCCCCCGCCGGCCCACCACGCGCCGCCCGCGCCGGAACGGCCCCACCCGAAGCCGGAGCCCGTGGCGGAGCACCCGGCCCCGCTGCCCGCCCCGGCGCCCGTCGAGGAGGCGCCCGCCCCCGCCCCGGTCGAGGAGGCTCCGCAGCCGCTCCCCGCGCCCGTGGAGGAGGCGCCCGTAACGCTCCCCGCCCCGGCACCGGTCGAGGAGGCACCCGTAACGCTCCCCGCTCCGGCGCCCGCCCCGGGACCGGAGGCTCCCGCGCCCCGGCCGCCGCACGGGAGCCAGCTCGTGGAACACCCGGCTCCGGCACCCGCCGACCAGCCCCCGGCCGCCCCCGCCGGTGACCTGCCCGTCCACCTGCCCCCGGCGCCCGCCCCCGCGCCGGGACCGGCACCGGCTCCCGCGCCCGTCCCGGCGCAGCAGCCGCAGGCCCCCGCGCCGGCGCACGTGACCGGGCCCATGCTGGCCCAGACCGGTGCGGGCCAGCCCGCGGCCGCGGCGGCCCTCGCCTCGGCCCTGATCCTGGGCGGCGCGATTCTGTACCGGCGGTCGCGCATCGCCTGACCGGCATTACCGGTAATCAGAAGAAATATCGGCCGGAGAATCCCTTGTCGGATTCTCCGGCCGCTGTCATGAACCCGTTCCGTACCGCACGCGTGATCGCGTTTCCGTAGTGGCGGGGAATCGTTAGCCAGGGCGAAAGCGGCGCGACGGTCGCCGCTGACGCCTCTGTCCACGAAAAGAAGAGGATTTCGATAATGAAGCTCTCGAAGGTCGCCGCTGTCGTTGCCGGATCCGTCGCCGCCCTCGGCGCCTCGGCTTCCGCCTTCTCGGCACAGGCCGCCCCGGCGATGCCCCCCATGAGCCTGACGAGCGGGGTGACGGAGACGCTGAACGCCGTCGCCCCCGTCACCGAGTCCCTCCCGCAGACCGTGGGCAACGGGCTGGCCGAGCAGGGCGACAACGTCAACAAGGTCGTGGGCACGGTCCAGAAGGTCAACAAGGTCCGCAACGACGTACCCGGCACGGTCCTCGGCCTCGCGAACGGCGCCACCCAGGCGTCCCCGGCGCTCGGCGGCGTGCACCTCAACGGCGGTGCCAACCACTGAGCCGGCCCTTCGCGCAGGGACGCGCAGACGACTGTGGGCGCCACCGGCGAGGCCGGGGCGCCCACAGTCGGGTCTGCGGCCGACGTCAGTCGTTGAGGCAGACGTTGCCGAACGCCGGGTTCAGCGCCGCGATGATGTTCACGGTGTTGCCGCAGACGTTGATCGGGATGTGGACCGGGACCTGGACCAGGTTGCCGGAGAGGACACCGGGGGAACCCACGGCCGCGCCCTCAGCCGTCGAGTCGGCGACGGCGGAGCCGGCGGCACCGGCCGCAGCGAGACCGGCGGTGGCCAGGACCAGGGCGGCCTTCTTGGCAGAGTTCATGGGAAGTGCACCTTCTGTTCGATGTTCTGCCCCGATCCGGGGCTCACATCGAGCGAAACGGTCCAGCTTCCCCGGCGACACGGGTTGAACCGCGATCGAACCTGTTCAGCTCAATCACCGTAACCGCGTTGCCACCCACCGCCGTTACGAACGGCCGCGCTCGGCGTCCTGGAAGCCGGGGATCTCGACGTCCGGGATCTCGGGGATCTCGGGGATCTCCGGCACCAGTTCCACCGGCGCCGCCGGATCGGGCAGCACGGGCGGCTGCAGCCCCGGGATCGGCGGGATCTCCACGCCCGGGATCTTCGGGAGTTCCACGCCCGGGATCTCCGGCAGCTTGATCTCCGGGAACTTGATCTCCGGGATCTTGATGTCCGGCAGGCTGATGCCCGGCGGCAGCAGCGCCTTGATCTGGTCGAGGATGCCCTTGATGAGGTCGTCGATGGGGCCGGCGGCCGCGGCCGCCTTCGAGGGCACCGCACGCGACCCTTCTTCGGCGGCGCACGCGGGGGCCGTCGCGGCGGTCAGTATGACGGCGGCGAGGACCGAGGGGACGAGGACTCGGGCGCGGGACGGCTTCGTGCGGTGCATGGGGGTTCCTTCGCGTGGGGACACACGAGCGGACCCGAGCGGTCCGCTCATTGCTCACCGTGCGAACACCTCACACGGAGCGCAACCGGAACCTGAGCGGCTGCGGGCTGCGTACGGGCTTCGCGCAGGCGTCCGGGGGCCCCTCACCCGGGCCGGGGAAAACCTCGCACCCCACAGGCCGTTTGAGTGAAGCAGCGGAACCAACCCCCGACCGGGCAGTTGAACAGGACGCTCCATTGGCGGGCACTCGTGCGACAAAAGGATCAAGATGTTCAAGAAGTTCATGACCGCCGCCGCGGTCTCCGCCGTTGCCGTCGGTGTGGGCGCTGCTGCCGCGGCCCCGGCCATGGCCATCGGGAACGACAACGGCGTCACCACCGTCAACGGCAACGGTTCCCAGCAGATCTACGGCAACCAGAAGACCCACGGTGACATGAGCCCGCAGCTCAGCCTGGTCCAGGGCACCCTCAACAAGCCCTGCATCGGCCTGCCCCTCAAGGGCAACGTGCAGTCGGTGATCGGCGCGATCAACATCGGCGTCCAGGACATCCCGATCCTGTCGAACCCGCAGAACCAGCAGTGCACCGAGAACTCGACCCAGGCCAAGGGCGACGAGCCGCTCTCGCACATCCTGAGCAACATCCCGGTCCTCTCGGGCAACTTCTCGGCCGGCAGCTGACCTTCCGAGGGCCCCGGCAGCGTCCAGCTGCCGGGGCCCTCGCATGCGCCGCCGCCCGCTCCCCCGTTCCGTCAGCCGGTCCAGAAGTCCCACCAGCGGGTCAGGATCAGCATGCCGATCACGCCGATGTGCAGGGCGGGCGGCGCCCAGCCGAACTCTGCGAAGAACCCCCGCACCGGGCCGGGGGAGGGGAGGACGCCCGTACGGACGTTGTGCGCGGTGACCGCCCAGAACATCAGCAGGGTCGCCACCCAGGCCAGGCAGCACCACAGGCAGAGCGCGTTGATCTCGTAGAGGGACTGGACCATCAGCCAGCCGCAGAAGCCGGTGCCGAAGAGCGTTCCGGCGTTCAGTCCCAGCCAGAACCAGCCGCGGTAGCGGGCGCCCGCCAGCAGGCCCGCGCCGACGCACACCACGACGCCGTACCCGACCAGGCCCAGCATGGGGTTGGGGAAGCCGAAGGCCGCCGCCTGCTCGCTCTGCATCACGCTGCCGCAGGAGACGACCGGGTTGAGACTGCAGGCGGGCTTGAAGTCCGGGTCCTCCAGCAGGAGGAACTTGTCCAGGGTGATCACCCAGGAGGCCAGCAGGCCGGCCGTCCCGGTGAGCACCAGCAGCCACGCCAACCCCCTTGGTGCGGCTTCCCGTTCGCCCTCGTGTCGACTGCCGGGCCGCCCCTGCTGGCGGGGAACGCCCACTGTATTCGTTGCCATGCGGCCCATAGTCCCGCGCTCCCCCACAGAGCGGGCCTAACCATGCCCATCCGTACGCAAGTTGACCTGAAGGGGTGGCGGGAACCCCTGATGCTTCCCGGACGTTTTACCGAACCCCGGACGTGATGTCAGAGCCAGGGGCTACGTTGAGCTTCCGCGAAGTGACAAGCTGCGACGGCCTGGAGACCCACCTTGAGCGATCCGTACGAGACAACCGAGGCGCACCTCGACCGACTCCTCGGCCGCGCCCTGAACTCCTTCGACCTGCCGGACGGGCTCGTCGAGCGCCTCGGCACGGCGCTCGCCCACAGCTCTTCGCTCTACACCACCCACCAGAGCCCGGAGACGGGGGCCTGGCGGGAGACCCACCAGCACACCTACCTGCTGGCCGACGGCGGTTCGGTGTCGCTGTGGGAGCTGGCGTACCTCCAGGAGGGCGACCGGACGGTCCGCCACGAGGTCTTCGCGAGCAAGGCGGAGACCTGCCTGGCGGTCTCGCGGCTGTTCGGGGAGGGCCCGGCCGAGGCCGCCCTGGACCCGGCGCTCCCGCTCGGCGAGGAGGACCGTGAGCACGACGTGGCGGTGCTGAGCGCGCTGTTCGCGGCCTCCGCTCCGGCGCAGCGCCACCGGGAGTACGTGGTGGAGCAGTCCGCGGACCACGCCCGCCGGGTGCTGCGCCGCGCGGAGAACGCGGACCGGCCCGGCGAGCCGGTGGCGGCGCTGCTGCGGTCGGCGTACGCCCACCAGATCACGCAGGCGTTCGGGCCCAGGCAGTGCCTGTCGGACGGGCGGGACGCCGGATTCAGTCTGTACGAGCACGCCTTCGTCCTGCTGGACGGGAGCGAGGTCAGCCTGTGGGAGGTCGAACACACGGCGACGCCGGACGGGCGGCACATGTGCGAGGTGTACGAGACCGAGGAGACCGCGCGCGAGGCGATGGAACTGCGCGCACGGGTGAGGTGAACGCGTGACGGCCCTACGGCAGGGCTGCCGGCGGGGCCGTCACGAGGATTCGGCGGGTGCTACTCGCCCGCGACGCGGTAGTCGTTCCGGCGCCGCCTGACGGATGCCGCGTAGGTGAACAGCGACACACCGATGATCGCGAGACTGAGGCCGAAAAGCAGTTTGGACATGTCCTCGATCTGGGTCAGCGCGTAGGCGATGCCCGCGAGCACCACGCAGACCCCCAAGCCTTTCAGGGGATTCATTTCTCTCCTCGGTTCATTTCCACGCGGATACGCGCGTCACGTAGGACTTGATGAGCGACGACACGAGCCAGTAGGTCCGCACGACGGTGTACACCAGCTCGGGGATGAGTACGGCCTCGACGAGCATCGCCTTCCAGCCCAGGTTCCGTACGCGGAGCGCGGGATAGAAGACCCAGAAGCCGACGAGCGCCAGGAAGATCGGCTGGGTGGAGAAGCCGTGCTTCGCCGCCAGCCAGAGTTGCGTCGAGCCCCACCCCAGGACGTAGGCCGATCCGAGCAGGGCGAGAACCATGGTGGTGATGGAGTGCCAGGTGAACTTCGTCCAGCCGCGGCCGCGCAGGGTGTCCACCGTGCCGCGGCTCCACCGCTCGCGCTGCTGAATCAGTTCGCGCAGGGTGGGCATGAGGTCGGTATAGGCGATGCAAAGCTGGTTGGCGGTGACTTTCCAGCCCGACTCCTTGAGCGCCAGCGTGGTCTCGTAGTCCTCGACGAGGTTGGCGTGGTCCTCCCAGAAGACCTCGCCCCGCCAGTCGAGCAGGCTCTGCAGGGCCTCGGCCCGGTAGAAGGAGCCGGCCCCGGACATGGTGTGGACGTCTTTGCGGTAGCGGGAGTTGGCGGCCCGGCCGTATTCGATGATCTGCATGCCGAGGAGGTAGCGCTGCCACGGGTTGCGCCACAGGCCGGTGCGGCCGAGGCAGGCGGCGCTGACGCCGCCGAGCTCCGGGTCGGAGGCGATGACGTTGCGGGCCCGTTCGACGAACTTCGGGTGCAGCTCGGTGTCGGCGTCCATCACGAGCACGTGGCGGATCTTGTTGGTCAGCCGTCCGCCGACGGCCTCCCTGAGCCAGGCCAGGCCGTGGTTGAGCGCGCCCGCCTTCTTGTGCGGGTTGTCGTCGAGGTTGAGGACCACCGTCGGCGGTGTGTGCGGGTCTTCCGCGAACTGGAGCGCGAAGTCCTGTGTACGGTCGGTCGAGTTGTTGACCACGACGATGATGAGGTCGGGACGCCGGGTCTGGCCGGCCAACGACTCCAGCGACGTGAGTACTCCGGCTTCCTCGTTCCGCGCCGGGACGAGGATGACGGTGTCGTACAGCGCGCCGTCACCCGCCGCGTCGGGGGAAATCCGGCCTCTGCGGTGCCGACTGCGCGTGGCGCGCGGCGCTTCGGTGCGCGCACGGCGCGCCCGGCGCCCACGGCGCCCACGGCGCTCGATGGTGCCTGACAAGGCCTTCCCCCCCGGGTTGAAAGTGTCGAACTCACAAGACCCTGCGTAGGTCCCCACCTACGTCTTGTGAGTGCACACGGAGAAGTTACCCCACGCCCCTCCGGGATCACCGGTCTGGAATCGGCCACCGATAGGCGTCCACGTGAACATTTCATGTACTCCACCTGGCAAAACATGACAAGTCAGGTACTCGGGACCGGCTGGATAGGTCGATTAGTGATCTAGGCCACTTCTTCGGCCGGGCTTTGCCGCGTCCCTCCGCCGAATGCACTGAATGGAATCCTCCGCTTTATGAAGCAGGGCAGTTGGGCGGTCTGTGGCCCCTATCCGGGGCTCACCGCACGGGACGAACCGTGGTTACGATGGCGCCGAATATGACCAGTCTTAGATCCGATACGCAGCGCCTGCGCGCATTACCGCGCACGCATCGCCCCAAGGAGCTTCCGTGAGCCGTGCCCGCCGCAACCCTCGTCGTCGCGGCGGGACCGTGCTCACCCTGGTGCTGCTCCTGGGCGCGCTTATCGCCGGCGCCTTTGTGCTCTATCCGAAGTTGCGTCCCGCGGAACCCGATCCCACCGGCCTCGCGGTCCGCTACCGGACCGACGGTCCGGCCAGGGGTGCCGTGGCCAAACCGTCCCTGGAAGTCGTCAACTATTCCAAGGAGACCGTCGCCCTGAGCGGCGTGACCCTTCGGTACTACTTCAGTTCCGACGAAGATTCCGCTTACGGCTCCAACTGTGTCGAAAGCACGGTCGGCTGCACGAATATCACCACGAAGCTCAATGCCGTGGCCACTCCGAGCTCCGACACCAGCCATTACCTCCAGATCGGCTTCACGACGGAGGCCGGCAGCCTGGCTCCCGGCAAGAGCAGCAAGGGGATCGCGCTGCAGCTGTACCGCCTGGACCACAAGGAGTTGAACCAGGCGAACGACCGCTCGTTCAAGGCCAAGACGAGCAAGTTCGCGCTGTCGAAGCAGGTGACCGCCTACACCGGCGGCACGCTCGTCTGGGGTGAGGAGCCGATCGGCGGCGCCCCCGCGGCGGGGCAGGAACCGCCCGCTCCGGCCACGGCCGCGCTGCCGGCGGGGGTCATGTTCGACGCATTCCGCTACAGCGGTCCCGAGGACCCCGCACTCGTCAACAACGGCTGGAAGGTCCGCTCCGGCGAGGGCGGCCCGGGCATCGCCGACACCTGGTCGCCCGCGAACGTCAGCTTCCCCGCCGAGGCGACCGCCAAGGGCGGCCAGTCGATGCTGCTCCAGGCCGTCACCGACGGCACCAAGGAGGGCACCAGGCAGGCCGAGTTGCAGAGCGCCGCACCCCAGTACTTCACGGGAACCCTTGCCGCCCGGGTCTACCTCACCGACAAGCCCACGAGCGGTCCCAACGGCGACCACGTCGTCCAGACCTTCTTCGCGATCTCGCCCGCGGAATCCTCGCCGCAGTACAGCGAACTCGACTTCGAGTACACGCCGAACGGAGGGTGGGGCGCACCGGGCCCCCGGCTCGACACCACGAGCTGGCGTGACGCCAAGAAGGGCGACCGGGTCACCCAGGCGCACAAGCAGAGCGTCCAGGGCTGGCACACCGTGGTGATCACCGCCATGAACGGGAAGGTCACCTACAACCTGGACGGGCGCGTGATCTTCACCAGTGACAGCAAGTACTTCCCGCGCGAGCCCATGGGCATCCAGTTCAGCAACTGGTTCATCGACCTTCCCCTGAAGGGTGCGCGCACCTGGGACATGCGGGTCAACTGGGCCTACTTCCAGGCCGACAAGGCCGTTTCCCCGGCGGACGTACAGAAGGCCGTGGACGGCTTCTACGCGGGCGGCACCAACTACGTCAACACGCTGCCCAAGTCCTGACCCGGCCTGCGCAAAGACCCGTTCGCGCGCGTCAGGCCGTGGCGGGGTCGGTCAGCGGGAGGTCCAGGGGCGGGGTGTCGGTGATGCGGGCCTCGTCGGGGCGGAGGTCCGAGGGGGTGGGCATGGCGCTGCCGGGGAGCTGGACCGCGGCCGCGCCGTGGGCCAGGGCCGAGGCGAGGGCCGCCGGGCCGGTGCCGCCTGCGATGAGGAAGCCGGCCAGGGTGGCGTCGCCCGCGCCGACGTTGCTGCGAACCCGGGCCGGGGGGACCGGCGCCGTGCCGTAGTGGGTGCCCGCCGCGGAGACCAGCAGCTGGCCGTCCGCGCCGAGGGAGGCCAGTACGGCGCCCGCGCCCAGGGAGCGCAGCTCCTCGGCGGCCTTGACCACGTCCCCGAGGGTGGACAGCGGCCGGCCCACCGCTTCGGCGAGTTCCCGGGCGTTGGGCTTGATGACGTCCGGGCGGGCCGGCAGTGCCGCCCGGAGAGCGGGGCCCGAGGTGTCCAGGGCGATACGGGCGCCGGCCGCGTGGGCGCGGGCCACGAGGTCGGCGTACCAGGCGGGGCCGAGGCCGCGCGCGAGGCTGCCGCAGCAGGCGATCCAGGCGGCGCCGCCCGAGCAGGTGCGGACCGTGTCCAGGAGGAGGGCGGATTCCTCCCGCGTGAGCTCCGGACCTGGCGTGTTGATCTTGGTGAGGGTGCCGTCCGGTTCGGCGATCGAGACGTTCGAGCGGGTCTGGCCGGCGATCGAGACGGCCGTGACGTCCACGCCCTGCGCTCCGAGGAGTTCGGCGAGCAGGATGCCGGGGGCGCCGCCGAGCGGGACGACCGCCGTGGTGCGGACTCCCGCGGCGGCCACCGCGCGGGAGACGTTGACGCCCTTGCCCCCGGGGTCGACGCGCTCGCCGGTGGCGCGCAGTACCTCTCCGCGGTCCAGCGAGGGGACCTCGTAGGTCCGGTCGAGGGAGGGGTTGGGGGTGACGGTCAGGATCATACGAGCGCAACTTCCGTACCGGCGGCCTCGATCGCCGCCTGGTGGGCGGGGGCGAGCCCCGTGTCCGTGATGAGGAGGTCGACCTCCGCGAAGGAACCGAAGCGGGCGAAGTGCTCCTGTCCGGCCTTGGCGGAGTCGGCGAGGAGGACGACGCGGCGGGCCGCGCCCATCGCGGCGCGTTTGACGGCCGCTTCGGCGAGGTCGGGGGTGGTGAGACCGCCCTCGGCCGTGAAGCCGTTGGCGGCGAGGAAGAGGACGTCGGCGCGGACCTCGGCGTAGGCGCGCAGGGCCCACGCGTCGACGGCGGCGCGGGTGCGGTGACGGACGCGGCCGCCGACGAGGTGGAGGTCGATGCCCGTGTGGTCGGCGAGGCGGGCGGCGACGGGCAGCGCGTGGGTGACGACGGTGAGCGCGGTGTCGACGGGGATCGCGCCCGCGAGGCGGGCGACCGTACTGCCGGCGTCGAGGACGACGCTGCCGCCGTCGGGGAGTTCGGCCAGCGCGGCGGCGGCGATGCGGTCCTTCTCGCCGGCGGCGGTGGCCTCGCGCTCGGTGAGGTCCGGCTCGAAGTCGAGGCGGCCGGCCGGTATGGCCCCGCCGTGCACCCGGCGGACCAGGCCGGCGCGGTCGAGGGCCTTGAGGTCGCGGCGTACGGTCTCGGCCGTGACCTGGAACCGGTCGGCGAGGGAGAGCACGTCGACCCGGCCGGCCTCACGGGCGAGGCGGAGGATCTCCTGGTGGCGCTCCGGTGCGTACATGTGGGTTTACATCCGTTCGATGCCCGATTTTGTTGCTTTTTCTCACCCTACGCCCTCAACGCGGACAAAACAAAGAGAAACGGACACGCCCGCCAACAGGAGCGGGCATGTCCGTGAAGCGGGGCCGAAGGGGCCTCAGGCCACCGGGACCTTCTCGGCGGCGGGGTCGGCAGGACCCGCGGGGCCCGCGTGCTCGGACCCGCCCTCGCGCTGCTCCATGGGGATGGACTTGCGCGGCAGCATGAACATCACCGCGAAGATCACGACCAGGACGGCCACGACCCACCACAGCGCACCCCGGAAGGCCTCGACGTACGGCGGCCCGAGGACCATGTCGTCGTCGATCAGCCCGAAGAAGACGACGGAGGTCAGGGCGAGGCCGAGCGCGTTGCCCATCTGCCCGGTGGTGTTGATCAGGCCGGAGGCGGATCCGGCGTCCCGGCGCGGCACCTCGGACAGCGTGGTGTCGTTGAGCGGGGCCACGATCAGGCCCATGCCGATGCCCATGAGGATCAGCGGGGCCGCCATCTGCCAGGAAACGATCTCCATGCCGTAGCGGTCGGACTCCCAGATGTAGAGGAGCAGGCCGGCGGCCATGACCAGGGCGCCCGCCTGGAGCACCTTGCGGCCGAAGCGCGGGACGAGCTTCTGGACGGACATGCCCGCGGCGGCCGAGACGGCGAGGGAGAAGGGGATGCCCGTGAGGCCGGCGTGCAGGGCGCTCCAGCCGAGGCCCATCTGCATGTACAGCGTCCAGACCAGGAAGAAGATGCCGGTCGCGATGCCGAAGGTGAGCTGCACGGTGACACCGCCGGCGAAGCTCTTGATCTTGAAGAGCGAGAGCTCGACGAGCGGCGAGCCGTCCTTCTTGATCTTGTGCTTCTCGTACGCGATGAAGGCGGCGAAGACGAACGGCACGGCGCCCATGGACACGAAGCCCCACAGCGGCCAGTCGTTCTCCCGGCCGTGGGTGAGCGGGAAGATCAGCATGACCAGGCCCAGGGTGGCGAGGACGACACCGACCAGGTCGAGGCGCAGGGCCTGCGGGGCCTTGGACTCGGTGATGAACTTGCGGCCCAGGATCACGCCCGCGATGCCGACGGGCAGGTTGATCAGGAAGATCGGGCGCCATTCGAGACCGAAGAGGTTCCACTCGGTGAGCAGGGCGCCGAGCATCGGGCCGGAGACGGCGCCGAGGCCCACGATCGCGCCGAACATGCCGAAGACCTTGCCCTTCTCGTGCGGCGGGAAGGTGACGTGGATGATCGCCAGGACCTGCGGGACCATCATGGCCGCCATACCGCCCTGCAGGATGCGGGAGGCCACGAGCACGGAGGGGTTGGCGGCGATGCCGCAGAGCAGCGAGGCGGCGGTGAAGCCGGCGACGCCGACGAGGAACAGGCGCTTGCGGCCGTAGATGTCACCGAGACGGCCGCCGGTGATCAGGCCGGCGGCGAAGGCGAGGGCGTAGCCGGCGGTGATCCACTGGATGGCGCTGGTGGACGCCCCGAAGTTCTCCCGCATGCTGGGTATCGCGATGTTGACGATCGTGACGTCGACCAGGTCCATGAAGGCCGCGGTCATCACGATGGCGAGCGCCAGCCAGCGGCGGCGGTCGGCCGGCTCTGTCGGCGCTGCCGACTCCTGCGGGGTGGGCGCGTCTGCGTCTGTCCGCTCTTCTCGTACGGGCCCGTTCGCTCTTTCGGGCGATGTCTTGGACGTCTCGGTGCTCATGGAGAGAAACCTAGACGGGATGTAGGTCAGCATGTGTCCTATTTCGCTGGCAACCTGATGTCATGACCGACACACCGGCACGGCTCCTCTCCCTGCTGTCCCTCCTCCAGACCCCGCGCGAATGGCCCGGGAGCGAGCTGGCGGAGCGGCTGCGGGTGAGCTCCAGAACCATCCGGCGGGACATCGAACGGCTGCGGGACCTCGGGTACCCGGTGGAGTCCACGCTGGGCGCTGAGGGCGGATACCGGCTGGTGGCGGGCGCGGCGATGCCACCGCTGCTGCTGGACGACGAGGAGGCGGTGGCGATCGCGGTGGGGCTGCGGGCGGGCGCCGGGCACGCGATCGAAGGCGTCGAGGAGGCCTCCGTACGGGCCCTGGCCAAGCTGGAGCAGGTGCTTCCGTCGCGGCTGCGGCACCGGGTGAGCGCGCTGCAGTCGGCCACGAGCGCGCTGACGCGGGGGGACGGGGCCAGCGTGGATCCGCGGACGCTGACGACGATGGCGTCGGCGGTGGCGGGGCCGGAGCGGCTGCGGTTCGCGTACCGGGCGCGGGACGGGGTGCGGTCGCGGCGGCTGGTCGAGCCGTACCGGCTGGTGAGCACGGGGAGCCGGTGGTACCTGGTGGCCTACGACCTGGAGCGGGAGGACTGGCGGACCTTCCGGGTGGACCGGGTGGCCGAGGCGTTCGCGACGGGCGCGCGGTTCGCTCCGCGGGAGCTGCCGATGGATCCGGTGGCGTTCGTACGGAGGGGGTTGCGGGGGGCGGAGAGCTACGCGGTGGAGGTGACCTTTTCGGCGGAGCCGGGGGATCTGCCGGCGTGGCTGCGGGATACGGCGGAGCCGGTCCCCGCGCCGGGCGGGGGCACGCTGGTCCGCTTCGAGAGCGGGGATGCTCCCGAGTGGCTGGCGGCCCGCCTCGCCCTGTCGGGCCTCCCCTTCACGGTCCACGCCCCGCCCGCCCTCTCGGCGGCGGCCCGCGAACTGGGCGCCCGCCTGACGGCCGCCTGACCCGCGGGCCCGGTCCTGGGGCTCCGCCCCAGACCCCGCTCCTCAAACGCCGGAGGGGCTGGATTCGGCTGCTGCCCTCCGCCAGGCGCGGCTGGATTGCCCGCAGGGCAATCTCAGCCTCGCCGGCGATTGAGGCGCGGGGTCTGGGGCGGAGCCCCAGGACGGGGCCCGCCGGATCCGGCAAAGGGGAGCCCCGGCGCCTGGGGGGGATAGGCACCGGGGCTCGTCTGGGGGGTGGGGCCGGGGCCCCGGGGTGGCTGCCGGCCGCGCTAGGCCACCGCGTCGAAGCCCGTGTCGCGGGCCATCCGCTTCAGTTCGAGGAGGGCGTGCTTCTCGATCTGGCGGATCCGCTCCCGCGTCAGCCCGTGCTGCTTGCCGACCTCCGTCAGCGTCCGCTCGCGGCCGTCGTCGATCCCGTACCGCATCTTGATGATCGACGCGGTCCGCTGGTCGAGCTTCCCGAGCAGGTCCTCCAACTCCTCGCTGCGCAGCAGCGACAGCACCGACTGCTCCGGCGAGATCGCCGACGTGTCCTCCAGGAGGTCGCCGAACTGCGTGTCGCCGTCGTCGTCGACCGACATGTTGAGGCTGACCGGGTCGCGCGCCCAGTCCAGTACGTCACCCACCCGCTTCTCCGTGGTGTCCAGCTCGGCGGCGATCTCGGCGTGCTCCGGGTCACGGCCGTTCTCGCGGTTGAACTCGCGCTGGACGCGGCGGATCCGGCCGAGCTCCTCGACCAGGTGGACGGGGAGGCGGATGGTGCGGGACTGGTCCGCGATGGAGCGGGTGATCGCCTGGCGGATCCACCACGTCGCGTACGTGGAGAACTTGAAGCCCTTGGTGTAGTCGAACTTCTCGACCGCGCGGACCAGGCCGGCGTTGCCCTCCTGGATCAGGTCGAGGAGGGGCAGGCCGCTGCGCGGGTAGCGGCGGGCGACGGCCACCACGAGGCGGAGGTTGGAGCGGATGAAGACTTCCTTGGCGCGCTCGCCTTCGGCGGCCAGCGCCTCCAGCTCCTCGCGGGAGGGGGTCTTCGCGGACCGCTCCGTCACGCCGTCGAGGATCTGCTGGGCGTAGACGCCCGCCTCGATGATCTGGGAGAGCTCCACTTCCTTTGCGGCGTCGAGCAGCGGGGTGCGCGCGATCTCGTCCAGGTACATGCCGACCAGGTCGCGGTCTGCGATCTCCCCGCCCACAGCGCGAGCGCTGCTCGTGGACTGACGACGGGCGACGGCGCGGGTTGCCATGCGTGCTCCCTTGCGATGAGTTCGGTCGCGGTGCGGCTGCCGGACGCCACCGATGGTGCGGTGGGGCGTCCCCGGACACTCTCCCGAGTGCCCGCATCCGAAGGAAACAACGACTGGAAACGGGACAGAATTCCCACGTTGCCCCCTCTTTTTCGAGATCTTGCAGTATCCTGCCCCGCCACGAGAGGGGGCACGATGTCAGCAGAGCCCGAAGAGGTGCAGGTCAGGCCCGGCACGGAGGCCGATCTGCCGGCCCTCACCGACGTGTACAACCACTACGTCCGTGAGACCGCCGTCACGTTCGACACGGCCGCGTTCACTCCGGAACAACGCCGTCCGTGGCTGCACTCCTACTCGGAAGACGGCCCCCACCGCCTTCTGGTTGCCTGGACCGGCCAGAGAATCGCTGGATACGCGACAAGCAGCCGATTCCGCCCGAAACCGGCCTACGCCTCGTCGGTGGAGACGACCGTCTACCTCGCCCCGCACGCGGTGGGCCGGGGCGTCGGGACCGCGCTCTACGGCGCCCTCTTCGCGGCCCTGGCCGAGGAGCCGGTCCATCGCGCCTTCGCCGGGATCGCCCTGCCGAACGAGGCCTCGGTCCGCCTGCACGAACGGTTCGGCTTCCGCCGGGTCGGGGAGTTCACGGAGGCGGGCTGGAAGTTCGACCGCTACTGGGACGTCCGCTGGTACGAGAAGCGACTGGGCGGCCACCCGTCCGGGTGAGGGCTTGGCATATTCCTGCGGCATGTGAACCCGCCTGCCTAGCGTCAGGGGGTCGCTTGTGCCGCCCGGTCGGCGACGCCCACACTTAGAGGAGGTGCTGCACATGACCGCTCTCGCCCACGAGACGCTGGAGGCCGTAATGCCGAAGGTCGCGACTCCCCCGTCGGACCTTGACGACGTCCTGTGGCAGGCATGGAAAGCCATGGAACTCCCCGAGGGCTACCACGCCGAGATCGTCGAGGGGTTCATCGAGGTGTCACCCACGGGTCGCTACTCACATGGCCGGATCGCCAATCGCCTGCGAGACAAGCTGGTCGTCTTCCTCGCGGGGAGCGAGTTCACCGCCTGTCAGGACATCAACGTCATCCACGAGCGGAAGGTCTGGATCCCGGACCTGCTCATCGCACCGGCTGACGCGGAGGAGCACGTCACCGAAGACGGGATCGGCATCAACGCCTCGGCCGTCCAGCTGATCGTCGAAGTGGTCTCCCCCGGCAGCGACAACATCACGCGCGACCGGACCCGGAAGCGCCGGGCCTACGCCCGGGCCGGCATCCCCGTCTACGTCCTGATCGACGACTACGACGAACGCGGAACCGTGACCGTGCTGACCGCTCCGGACCCGGACAAGGCCGTCTACGACGACGAGGACCGGGTGGCCTACGGCACCACGGCCACCATCCCCGAAGGGCCCGCCAAGGGGTTCACCATCGGCGAGGACGTCACCGGGCCCGCACGCGTGGCCTAGCCGAACTGGAGGGAGCGCTTCGAGAGGCCCATCCAGAAGCCGTCCACCGTGTCGCGGCGGGCGGTGAGGTCGCCCGTGGCTTCCGCCGCGCCGAGGGTGACGAAGAGCGGGGCGAAGTGTTCCGTACGGGGGTGGGCCAGGCGGCCGGAGGGGGATTTGGCCTCGAAGTCGAGCAGGGAGTCGAGGTCGCCGGCGGCCAGGGCCTCGTGGCCCCAGGCGTCGAACTCCGCGGACCAGGCGGGCACGCCCGCGTGCCGTAGGGCGGCCAGGTTGTGCGTGAAGAAGCCGCTGCCGACGATCAGGACCCCTTCGTCGCGCAGGGGCGCCAGCTTGCGGCCGATGTCCATCAGGCGGCGCGGGTCCAGCGTCGGCATGGAGATCTGGAGGACCGGTATGTCGGCCTCCGGGAACATCTCGACGAGGGGGACGTACGCGCCGTGGTCGAGACCGCGGTCCGGTATGTCCTGCACCGGGGTGCCGGGGGCCTGGAGCAGCGCGCGGACCGAGGCGGCCAGCCGCGGGGCGCCCGGGGCCTCGTAGCGGACCTGGTAGTAGTGCTCGGGGAAGCCCCAGAAGTCGTAGACGAGCGGGACCCGTTCGGTGGCGCCGAGGGCGAGCGGGGCCTCCTCCCAGTGGGCGGAGACCATCAGGATCGCGGTCGGGCGCGGGAGGTTCGCGGACCAGGAGGCGAGCTCGCCCGGCCAGACCGGGTCGTCCGCGAGGGGCGGGGCGCCGTGGCTGAGGTAGAGCGCCGGCATCCGGGTGCCCGGCCCCTGCGGGGTCGTCTGCGGGGGTACTGGGGTCGTCATGGGGGCGCTCCTCCGTCGTCGGTGCGGGGCCGCAGGAAAAGACTAACCCCGCTTGGTTCAAATTTGAACCAAGCGGGGTCTTCAGTCATTCCCGCACGGGCGGCGAGCCCGTCAGTGGGCGATCACCGGGACCTGGACCTCGGCGTCCTTGCCGGTGCCGGTGCCCGAGCCGGAGGCCACCGGGCCGCCCGCACCCGGCCGGCCGGTGTTGATCAGGGTCAGCGCTATGGTCGCGCTCGTGAGCAGGATGCCCACCGCCCACCAGATGGCGGTGGAGTAGCCCTCGACCATGGCCTGCGCCTGCACCAGCTTGGCCGCCGCGCCGCCGCCCGCGGCCTCGGCCGCGTGGTCGGTGAGGTACGCGGTGGTCGCCGAGGCGGCGATCGTGTTCAGCAGCGCGGTGCCGATGGCGCCGCCGACCTGCTGCGAGGTGTTGACCATGGCGGAGGCCACACCGGCGTCGGCCGGGTTCACCCCGTGCGTGGCCAGGGACATGGCCGGCATGAACGCCGAACCCATGCCGAGGCCGAGCAGCAGCTGCGCCGGCAGGATCAGCGCCGGGTACGAGGACCCGACCTCGATCTGGGTCAGCAGCAGCATGCCGGTGGCGGCGACCAGGAAGCCCGGGCCCATCAGCAGGCGCGGCGGCACCCGGGTCATCAGGCGGGCGCCGATCTGGGTGGAGCCCGTGATCATGCCCGCGATCATCGGGAGGAAGGCGAAGCCGGTCTTGACGGGCGAGAAGCCCTTCACGACCTGCAGGTAGTAGGTGAGGAAGAGGAACAGGCCGAACATGGCGATGACGGCCAGACCGAGCGAGAGGTAGACACCGCCGCGGTTGCGCTCCAGCAGGACGCGCAGCGGCAGCAGCGGGGAACGGACCCGGGACTCGGTGAGCACGAAGCCCAGCAGCAGGACGCCTGCGGCGACGAACATCGAAACGGTCACGCCGTCCGACCAGCCGGCCGACTCGGCGCGCGTGAACCCGTACACGAGCGAGACGAGACCGAGCGTGGACAGGACCACGCCGGGGATGTCGAGCGGCGCGCGGTTGCGGGAGCCGGCGGGCTCGCGGATGACGAGCCAGGCGCCCGCGGCCGCGATGATCGCGAAGGGGATGTTGACGAAGAAGGTCCAGCGCCAGTTGAGGTACTCGGTGAGGAAGCCGCCGAGGATCAGGCCGACGGCGCCGCCGCCGCCCGCGATCGCACCGTAGATGCCGAAGGCCTTGGCGCGCTCCTTGGCGTCGGTGAACATGACGGCGAGCAGGGAGAGGGCCGCCGGCGCGAGCAGCGCGCCGAAGGCGCCCTGGAGGGCGCGGGCGCCCAGCATCATGGCCTCGCCGTTGGCGGCGCCGCCGAGCGCGGAGGCCAGGGCGAAGCCGGTCAGGCCGGTGATGAAGGCGTTCTTGCGGCCCCACTTGTCGGCGATGCGGCCGCCGAAGAGGAGCAGTCCGCCGAAGGCCAGCGCGTACGCGGTGATGACCCACTGGCGGTTGCCGTCGGAGATGCCGAGGTCGGTCTGGGCGGAGGGGAGGGCGATGTTCACGATGGTCGCGTCGAGGACGACCATCAGCTGCGCCAGGGCTATGAAGACGAGTGCCTTCCAGCGGCTGGGGTCGGCGGCAGCCGGCGGGGGTGTCGCGGCTGTTTTCGGCATGGGGGTACCCACTTCACTGTGCGGAATGACTGAAAAAGGCTGTTTTGAGACTATTTTGAGAAGCTTCGGGGCGTCACATGGTTTTCTGCCTCAGGTCGTCCAGCGTGGCGGGCGAACCGGGCAGCTCGGAGGGCGCCGGGGCCCGCAGCCCGTCGAGGAACAGCTGGAGGTGGCGGTGGGCGAAGCGGTCCGCGTCCAGGCAGGCGGTGCCGGGGAGGGGGCGGCTGAGCTGGGACAGCGCGATGGTCAGATCGCCGGCGCCGATGTCCGTACGGACCAGCCCGGCGTCCTGGCCGGCGGCCAGGAGGGTCTCGACCGCCGCCTCCAACGCGGCGCGCGCCGCGAGGACTTCGGGGTGGTCGCGGTCGAAGTCGTCGGCGAGCATGGGGCACAGGGCGCCGATGCGCTCGTCGGCGGCGGTGTGCGTGAAGCGGCACAGCGCGGCGAAGGCGTCCGGCTCCTCGGCGAGGGAGGCCTCGGCCAGGGCGGTGACCCGTCGCATGACGAAGAGGACGACCTCGCGGATGAGGGTGGGGCGGTCCGGGAAGTGCCGGTAGAGGGTGGCGTTGCCGATGCCCGCCCGGCGGGCGATCTCGTCGAAGGGGGCCCCGGAGCCGAACTCGACGAGCATCTCGCGGGCGGCCGTCAGGATCCGCTCGCGGTTGCGGACGGCGTCGGCGCGGAGGCGGGGAACCGGCTTCCCGGCGACCGCCGGGGCCCCGCACCGGGGCCCGGCGGCGGGCGATGCCGCGCTCGCGGGCTGCGCCAGGGCCACGGCCGCGCCCGGGACGGGCAGGGCCGTCGGTGCGGCGGTGGTGGGGCGCTTCATTCCGGGGCCTCCCTGGCGCGGTGACGGTGTCGGTGACGCTGTGGTCGATGCGTGCGGCCCCGTCCAAACGGGGAGCCGCTCCCCACTTCGTGGGACTCACGTACAAACGGGGATCGGCTCCCCGGTTATTTCACTCGCCCGTGTGACCTGAGTCACAGCTGGATCCACGTTCGGCCTCTCCCGGCGCGCGGGCGCGCCGCGCCCGTCGGAGGGTGATCGCACGGAGCGCAGACCGGACAGGGCCGGCTGCCGCGGACCCGAAGGCGATCTCCATGCCGCAGACCCGCCACCGGATACGCACATCACGCCGCACCAGCGCGTACATCGGCCTCACCGCGCTGGCCCTCGGCGTCACGGCGACCGCGAGCACGGGGATATCCGGCAGCACCCGTTCGGCGGCGGGGCCCGTGGCCACGACCGCGGAATCGGTTCTGGCGCCGTGCCGGATCGCCGGCACGATGGGCGTGCAGATGTCGGAGGGCCTGCCGACGCCGCCCGGGTACTCCCGCTCGACCGGCGAGGTCCGCGCGCTGAACCTGATGATCGACTTCCCCGACGCGAAGGGCGAGGGCACGGCGGTCGACCGGCTGGCGGAGTTCTTCCCCAAGACCGCCGAGTGGTTCCGCACCAGTTCCTACGGCCGGCTCACCTATCGGGCCGAGGCGCCGATAAAGGCCTGGCTGCGCATGCCGATGCCGTTCGCGGCGTACGGGATCGAGCGCGGGTCCGCGTACGAGCCGGGCTACCGGCAGCTCGTCGAGCACATCGCGAAGGCCGCCGATTCCGAGGTGGACTTCAGCCGGTACGACCTGATCAACATCCTGGTGACCCCGAACGCCGGGCCGTCCGCCCTGGACACGGTCCTGTCCGTGACCTTCTCGGGCAACGGCGAGGCGCCGGTGGCCGACGGGGTGCCGCTCGCCAACACGTCCTTCGTCTACAGCCGCCAGGACGACGGCTCGGGCACCTACCGGGAGACCGGCTACCGGGTGCTCCCCCACGAGAACGGGCACGTCTTCGGGCTGCCGGACCTGTACACCTCCGACGGCGGGGGCACGGTCGGGCACTGGGACATCATGAGCGAGGACTGGGGCGCCAACAACGACCTGCTGGGCTGGCACAAGTGGAAGCTGGGCTGGCTGGACGGGGCGCAGATCAGCTGTGCGTCGAAGTCGGGCGCCAGCGACCACACGCTGTCGCCACTGGCGGTGGCGGGCGGTACGAAGCTGGCGTTCGTACCGCTGTCGGAGAGCGCGGGGTACGCGGTGGAGGTGCGGACGCGGGCCGGGAACGACGAGGCCGTCTGCAAGCCGGGTGTCCTCATCTACAAGGTGGACTCGGACGTGGACACCGGGCGGGGGCCGGTGACGGTGTCGGACAGCGCGGGCGCGAGCGGCGGCTGTACGAGGCGGCCGAATGTGCACGCGGAGCTGTCGGACGCGCCGTTCCGGCCGGGCGAGACGTTCACCGACGAGAAGGCGGGGGTCAGCATCTCGGTGGTGGGCGAACTGCGCAACGGGAGCTACCAGGTCCGCATCATCCGCCCGTGACGCTCCGCCGATGCCGCCCGGCGGGGTTGCGGTTCACCGGGGCCGGGTGGTGGGCCGGCGCCGCTCCGGAGCGTCTCCTCGGCTCGCGCCGATGCCGCCCGGCGGGGTCGCGGTTCACCGGGGCCGGGTGGTGGGCCAGCGCCGCTCCGGAGTGTCTCCTCGGCTCGCGCACCAAGCCATGGCTTCGACTGTTCTGGGGAGTTGCGCGCTCGTCCTGCGGGGACCCTCCTGCGCGTCCCCGCCCCACGGGCGGCTTCGACAGTGCAACCCCCGCCCCGGGGGAGCAGCCTTCGCCCGGGCCGGGGTCCGGGAGGGGAGCGGGGCCGCGCAGGGGGGTCCCCGCAGGACGAGCGCGCAACCACCCTTACGTCACGAAGAGGGCCTTGGTGCGCGAGCCGAGGAGACACCCCGGAGGGGCCCCGCGGACCGGCCCAGACACCGCCGCTCGGCACCGGCACCCTCAACCGCCCCGGCGGCCCGCAAGGGCGCGGCGGCCCGCAAGGGCGCGGCATGCGGACCGGTCAGGAATCGAGAAGCCGTGGCGGCCGGGCCGCGCCTAGCGTGAGGGGCATGAACTCCATCGCATCCGTCACCCTCGAGGTGGCCGACACCACGGCCGCCGACCGCTTCTACGCCGCCTTCGGACTGGCCGCGCAGGTCCGCCTCCGGCCCTCCGAGGCCCCCACCACCGGCTTCCGCGGTTTCGCGCTCGCGCTCACCGTCTCCCGGCCGGCCGACGTCAACGTCTTCGTCGACGCGGCCCTCGCCGCCGGCGCCACACCTCTGAAGCCCGCCAAGAAGTCGTTCTGGGGCTACGGCGCCACCGTCCAGGCCCCGGACGGGACGATCTGGAAGATCGCCACGTCGGAGAAGAAGGACACCGGCCCGGCGACCCGCAGGATCGACGAGATGGTGCTCCTGCTGGGGGTCGAGGACGTGATCGCGAGCAAGAAGTTCTACGTGGACCGCGGCCTCGCCGTGGCGAAGAGCTTCGGCAGCAAGTACGTCCAGTTCGACACCCCGTCGGCGCCGGTCCAGCTGGCGCTGTACGGGCGCCGCGCCCTCGCCAAGGAGGTCGGCGTCCCCGCCGACGGCACCGGCTCGCACCGCCTCATGCTGGGCAGCTCGGCCGGGTCCTTCACCGACCCGGACGGCTTCGCCTGGGAGGCCACGTCCCTGACCGCCACGCACTGACAGGAGAGGAACCCTCCCATGAAGACGCCCGACGCGAAGTACGACGGTTTCACGGACGAGGAACGCGGCGCGATGAAGGAGCGCGCCCAGGAGCTGAAGGCGGCCGCACGGCGCGGTTCGCGCGCGGCCAAGGCCGACCCGGAGGGCGAGGTGCTCGCGAAGATCGCCGAGATGCCGGAAGCGGACCGCGTCCTCGCCGAACGGCTGCACGCCCTCGTCAAGGCCTTCGCACCGGACCTCGCCCCGAAGCTCTGGTACGGCATGCCCGCGTACGCCAGGGACGGCAAGGTCGTCTGCTTCTTCCAGAGCGCCCAGAAGTTCAAGTCCCGCTACGCCACCCTCGGCTTCAGCGACCAGGCGCACCTCGACGAAGGCACCATGTGGCCGACCTCGTACGCCCTGACGAACCTGACCCCCGCCGACGAGGCCCGGATCGGCGACCTCATCGGGCGGGCCGCGAACTGACCCCGCCCCTCCCCGCCTCCAGGAGTCCGATCCCCGGTTCTGTCTCTTTGGTCAGCGTCGGGTCCAGATGAGGATGCCGGCGAGATGGAGTGCGGCCAGGCGCAGCAACGTTCCTGCTTGGGCCGGGCGGGTGGGGTGTGGGTTGGCCTGCTCCGAGGGGGGAAAGCCCGGGCCGCGAGCGGCGCCGGGCCGTCCGCAGAACGGGAGGCGGAGAGATGAGGCACAGGCGAAGCGTCTGGTGTGCGGTGCTCGCGGCCGGACTGCTGGCCGGGACCACCGCGGCGGCGCCCGCGGCGGTCCAGCACGGCGCCGCGCGGGGTGCGCAGACGTTCTACAGCAGCCGGAGGCTGACCCTGGAACCGGGGCAGACGCTGTCCTACGCCCTGAACTGCGGCAACTACCCCGACACCTGGTTCCCCACGGGTGGCGGCATGGAGGGCCTCTACAGCGACCCCGTCCTCGTGGAGTCGTACGCCGAGGACACGTAGGGGCCCGGGGCCCTGCTCACCGATAGCACGCCCGTCTCCGGCAACCCCACCCGATGGTCCGTGACCGCCGTCAACACCGGCCCGGCCCCCGCCGAGCTGCGCGCCCACGCGCGCTGCGGCGCCCCGCCGCACACAGCTGTCTTCGGCGGGCCTGTGGCCCTGCCGCCGGGCGGGTGGGAGTTCGCCCACGCCCAGTGCCCCGTTGGTGAACTCCCCTCCGGCGGCGGCTTCTCGGTGACCAGCGACCGCGTCCGCGTCAACGACTCCTACCTGGACGACAACCGCACGTGGACGGTCCGCGCCACCAACACGGGCACCGGCCCCGCCGAGCTCGCCGCGCGCGTCATCTGCATCCCGTACGCCTAGGTTCTGCCTCTTTGGTCAGCGTCGGGTCCAGATACGGCCGAGCTCTTCGGGCAGGTCCCGCCAAGGCGAGTTGGTGCGGTACTTCCACGCGATGGCCTGTCGGCACGCGCCAGGTCGCCCCGGTCAAACAACTCCGTTGCCCCGAAGGGCAATTGCGCACTCCCTTCTGCTCGGCGCGGCCAAAACAACCCCGCACATGATCATATTCGCGGGGAATTACTGAGTGGTAATCAGTCGCGAGCTGGGCGCCTTTATGTCTGGTAACGGAGCGATTTTCGCGAGATTGCCCCTGTGCTGAAGCGTTAGAAAACATGCCTTGTTCGGTCCGGGAGGGAACTGTAGTGTCCTCACGCAGCGCAAGATCGCTTTAGGAGGGGTGGGGTACATAAAACTCGTGAAAGGCCTTGCCTGCCTTGCGTGGGGCCCTCTCCCCTTCACCATCATCTTCCGTGAAGGGAATGAAACATGCGTATCCGTAGATCAGTCACGGTTGCCGCGTTGGCACTGACCTCCGTTATGGGTATTTCCGCTACTCCTGCTTTTGCCGGATGCGCCGGATACACCTGCGTGTACGACGGAACGTACATGTCGGGTGGCGGCGACTACTGGAACATCGCGGACTCCAACTTCCAGGGCGACGTCTTCGTCAACGGCGTCGGCGAGAACGACGCGATTTCTTCGGTGGACAGCTACTACAGCGGCTCGACGTTTTGGTACGTAGACAGCTGGTGGGGTGGCAGCCGCCTGGAGGTCACGGCGTGGTCGACTCACAACACGCTCAGCAGCACGTTCAACAACAGGTTCTCTTCCTTCAAGTACGGAAGCTGATCTGGCAGTAGCAGTTTGAATAATTCTTGCGGCCGGACATCCTCCGGCCGCAAGAGTCGTTTAAGGCCCGACACCTGGGGATTTGTGATGGAACGCAGATGGATCGGAATAGTCGCATTTCTGGGGGCAGTTACGTTGTCCGCGTGTGGGGCAGGAGGTGGAACCGGGTCGGCAGAGGCGGGGGGCGAACCCTCCATCTCGGAGAATCCATCGCAAGTTGATCCTGCGCAGATCGTCCTGCCTCTCGACCACTACAGGCAGTCTCGCGAAGACCAGAAGATTCTGAACCAGGCGTTCAGCCTGGAGATGACGCACTGCATGGCACGGTACGGCTTCACCTACCCGGCTACACCGACCCCGGCCATGGATGAGATCGGGAACAGCCGGCGCTATGGGATCTACGACGCGGAAGCAGCGCGTGAGCGCGGTTACCATCCGCCGAAGGATCTGCTCGACAAGCAGCGCGCGCTTGAAGCGAGTCAGAATCAGAACAAGCTGAGCGTTGAGGCACAGGCTGTGGCCTCCGGCAAGGGGCAGAGTGAACTCAACGGTAAAGAGATCCCGGTCGGCGGCTGTCAGGGCGAGGTTGCACGGCATCTCCTGACGGGCATCAAGAACATCCCGAAGGCAAGCCTGGTGGACGAGCTTGCGGCCCAAAGCTATGACCGGTCGCTCCAGCACAGCCGGGTGCGCGAGGCCTTTGGGCAGTGGAGCAACTGCATGAAGGAAAGCGGATACAACTACAGGTCCCCCATGGATGCGAACAACGATCGGGCCTTCGCCTCCGAGGAGCCGACGCAGGTCGAGATGGACACTGCTGCCGCGGATATCAGCTGCAAGAACAAGACGCACCTGATTGCCGTATGGTCCGCGGTCGACAGCGCCTACCAGAAGAGGGCAATCGAAGGGAACGCGCCTCAGCTCACCCAGATTCGCGAAGCGCAGGTCACGCAGGTGAAGAACGCGACCTCTTCTGTCGGAGCGCACTGAAAGAGAGACGCGGTCTTGGACAGCGACACGAGAATTGCCGCCCATGGATTGGGCAAGCGCTACGGCGGAGTCGTTGCGGTAAACGACGTCACGTTCAGCGCTGAACCGGGCCGGGTCACCGGGCTGCTGGGGCTCAACGGCGCAGGGAAGACCACCGTGCTGCGCATGCTGCTGGGCCTGGTGAGACCGAGTTCAGGGCGGTCGACCTTCGGTGGGGTCGCATACCAGGACCTGCCCGATCCTGCCAGGCGCATCGGAGCTGTCTTCGCGGCCGGGCCAGGCTGTCCACCCGGAACGGGCAGGGATCACGTTCGGATGGTTTCACACGCTCTCGGGGTGCCTGAATCGCGCGGCTTTGAACTGTTGGAGTACGTCGGACTCGCAGAGGATGCCCGGCGCCACATATCCGGCTACTCGCTTGGCATGCGCCAGCGGCTCGGTATCGCCGTGGCCCTGCTGGGCGGGCCGAGGTATCTGGTACTGGATGAGCCCGGGAACGGCCTTGATCCTTCCGGGATCCTCTGGATGAGGAATCTGGTCCGTGATTTCGCCGATCAGGGGAACGTGGTCCTGGTGTCAAGCCACCAGCTTTCGGAAGTGGAAAGAATGGCGGACGATCTCGTCATTCTCGACCGGGGTTCGGTCATTGCTTCAGGCCCCGTGCCGCAGATCCTGGGCGCGGCAAGAGAACCGCATGTGCGCGTTCGCGGTCCACGCCTCGACGAGTTGCTCTCTTTGCTTCCCGAGGCACGCGGAACCCTCGGTGCGGACGGCGCGCTGAGGATCTTCAGCGCAGACCCTGCTCTCGTCGGGAAGGTGGCCTTGGAGGCCGGCATCGGCCTGGAAGAATTGGTGACCGTGACTCCTGACCTGGAAGACGCATTTCACGCAATCCTCGGATCGGAGTCGTGATGTCTGAGGAATCAGCGGGAAGCCGGCTGAACCGACTGCTCGGAGCCGAGATATTTCGACTTCGAGTATCGAAAGGAACGCGCCTGACCTTTGCGGTGTTCCTGCTGGCAATGATTGTGATATCAATCGGAAACTCGATGCATGTCCAAAACTATTTGGCCATGTTGAGTGATATGTCGCCGGCTGGAGCGGGTAACCTCTCCCTCGATCAGCTGGATGAGCTGGCCGAAGGACAGATCGAGGCCGGACTGGCGGACCAGGCTGCCCGACTCTACACGTCCGGACAGTCCGTGGGGTGGTTGATCGCGGGCCTGATAGGCATCGGACTGATAGGTGGCGAAGTCTCGCGCGGGACGTCGTCGATCACCTACTTGATCACGCCTCGGCGCAACTCGGTCGTCTTCTCGAAGGTTGCCGCTTCTCTCCTCATCGGACTCGCCATGTTCTTGGCTGCTACCGGCGTGGCCTTGATGGCCGGCATGTGGACGATGAATTCACAGGGCAAGGCGTACTACCTTACGTCCGGGATAGCCCTGTCCGCGATCCTGTCCAACCTCGTCGGATACCTGGCGTGGGGAGTCTTCGGAGTCGGCCTGGGGGCCTTGCTCCGTCGGCAGAGGATTGCAGTGGCGGTATTCCTTCTGCTGTACCTGACGGGCAGGCCGTTGCGGGATGCGGTGTTCACGATGGCCGGCGATTCGTCGAGCGCGGGCTGGATCCGTGAGGCCATTGTGTTCTTCCCGTCGATCGCCGCCGATCAGATGTCGTCCGGCTATGTGAACCCGGGCGAGCCGATCATCTGGACCGGTGCGCTGGTCATGGCGGGGTATGCCTGCGTTTTCACCTTGATCGGACTTCGGGTTGTGACACGACGTGATATCGCCTAGGAATGAGGAGCGAGGAGCAGTGTCCGAGGGCGATGAGCACATCGTGACCGAGCACTCAGAAAAGTCGACCGCCGAACACCACGTGGCCCAGCGAAAGAAATGGGTGGTACTGGTTGCGGTGAATGCCGTGCTCTTGGCAGGCCTCGGAGTGGGGGCTTCGATGGTGATCAAGTCGCCCGCTCAGGCAGCCGCGGACGCGAAGGCGCCGCAGGCGGATGTGCTGACGGCTCCGGTGGAACGCCGAGTACTCAAAGAGACGGTCGTGCTGCGGGGGCTCGTATCGGCAGGCCAGTCCGTGGAAGTGACACCCACGGCGGTGGTCGGCGAGGGGGCCGGCTCGCCGGTGGTCACCAAGCTGCGCGCGAAGGCCGGCGGCGCGGTGACCGAGGGCCAGGTGCTCCTGGAGGTTTCCGGACGGCCGGTGTTCGCGCTCAAGGGAGCGCTGCCCGCGTACCGGGACCTCAAGCCGGGTGCGAAGGGCGAAGACGTCGCCCAGTTGCAGAAGGCCCTGCAGAACCTGGGGCATCGCACGGGCGCGGATGCCTCGGGAACGTTCGGAGCCGGAACGAAGGCCGCGCTGTCGTCGTTCTACGGCTCGATCGGCTATGAGCCTTTGCCCGCTCAGGGCGACCCGGGGGCGGTGAAGGCCGCCCAGGATGCGGTGACCGGCGCGGAACGCGCCCTGGAGGATGCCCGCCAGGGATGGGCGATGGCGATGGCTCAGAGCCGCGGCGGTACCGCGACCGGCGAGCCGAGTCCCGGGCCGACGGGCAACACCACGAAGCCGGAGGAATCGCAGCCGCCCGCCGACAAGGAGCACGCCTCGACAGCCGGCCTGCAGAAGGCCGTGCAGAGAGCCGAAGAGGATCTCGCCGAGGCGCGCAGGACGCTCGGCGCGGTGCAGGCCGCCTCGGGGCCGATGCTGCCGTCCGGCGAAGTGGTCTTCCTGCAGGGCTTTCCGGCCAGGGTCGACTCCGTGACGACCAGGGTCGGCGCACAGGTCTCGGGCAAGGCGCTGACGGTTTCGGCCGGCGAGGTGGTCGTACACGCCTATCTCCAGGAACACCAGAAGGGTCTGGTGCGCACCGGCCAGCAGGTCGAGATCCTCTCGGAATCGCTGGGAACCACCGTGAAGGCGACCGTGCGGTCCGTCGCGGACACGAAGGAGACCGGACGGTCACCGGCGGCCGACGGCGACAAGGACGCCCATGCCGCCGCGACCGGCAAGGAGGGCTATCTCCTCGTCGTGGAAGCGAGCGGGCATCTGGACGCACAGATGGTCGGGCAGGACGTACGGCTCACCATCGAAGCCGCTTCCACCAACGGCACGGCACTGGTGGTGCCCGTCACGGCGATCACTTCCGGGGCGGACGGCAAGACCGCGGTCACCGTCCTCGAGGAGACGGGCGCGCAGCGCCGCGTGCACGTGCGGACGGGCACCCAGGGCGACGGTTACGTGGAGGTGATCCCGGTATCCGGGATGCGGCTGGCGGAGGGCGAGGAAGTCGTCACCGGCGTACGGCCGAGTGGCGGGGACACCGCGGACCACAGGGCGCCGGGGAGCACCCGGTGAGGCTCCGACGCCGACAGGGCGGCCTGCTGACCGGGGAGTCGGCGGCGGAGCGGGTCATACGGGAAGACCAGCCGGTGATGGAGTTCCGGCAGGTGGGGCTCACCTATCCCGGGCCGCCGCCGGTACCCGCGTTCAGGCCGTGCGATCTGACGGTCGGGCGCGGGGACTTCGTGACGGTGGTCGGCCCCTCCGGTTCCGGCAAGTCGACCTTCTTGAACATCGCCGGTCTGCTGGATGCCCCCACCCACGGCACGTATCTGCTGGACGGGATCGACACCGGAGCGCTGAAGGACGCCGACCGCACCGCGTTGCGCGGTCGCCGGATCGGCTTCGTCTTCCAGTCCTTCCATCTCCTGCCGCACCGCAGCGCGTTGGAGAACGTGCTGCTGGCCATGGTCTACAACGGGGTACCGCGCGACGAGCGCGCCCGTCGGGCACGTGAAGCCCTGGTCCGGGTCGGTCTCGGCCACCGGATCGACGCGCTGCCCACCCGATTGTCGGGCGGCGAAAGGCAGCGGGTGGCGATCGCCCGCGCGCTGGTCGCCCGCCCCTCCCTGCTGCTCTGCGACGAGCCCACGGGAAACCTGGATACGAAGAACGCCGAGACGGTTCTCGCGCTGCTGGACGAACTGCATGCGGAGGGTATGACCGTCGTCGTCATCACCCATGATCCGGCGGTGGCCGCAAGAGCCGCCCGCAGAGTCACGATTCGTGACGGTGTACTACGCGAGGTCAGTGCATGAAGCCCTTCCGGATCCGGTACCGGTTCCTCCGCCAACGTGGGCGTGAGTCCTCGACGTTCGCACTGCGCGACCTGCTGTCGGAGTCGCTGGCCGGGACGCTGCAACGGCCCGCCCGCTCGGCGCTGACCGGGTTGGGCACGGTCCTGGGGGTGGGCACCTTCGTGGCGATCCTGGGCCTGACCGCCACCACGTCCTCGCAGATCGACTCCCGCTTCAATCGGCTCACCGCGACCGAGGTGACGGTCGAGGACATCGCCGGCGAGCAGAACCAGTTCGCGGGAATGGCGTTCCCCACCGATGCCGATGCCCGCATCGAGAAACTCAACGGCGTGGCGAACGCAGGCGTCTACTGGAACGTACGCCTCGCCGCCGGGACCACGGTGCGGTCCATTCCGACGGTGGAGGGGGGCGGCGGGGAGCAGGTCGAGATCGTCGCGGCATCCCCCGGTCTGCTGCGGGCAGCGGTCCCCACCATGGCCCAGGGGCGCGTCTTCGACGACTACCACTCGGAGGGCGCCCAGCCCGTCACCGTCATCGGCGCCAACCTGGCCGCCCGGCTGGGCATCACCACCCTGGAGACCCGCCCCGCGATCTTCATCGGCGAGCAGCCCTTCATCGTCGCGGGCATACTCCAGGACGTCGAACGCAAGCCCGACTTGCTGCTGTCCGTCATCGTTCCGCGCACCACCGCCGAGAGGCTCTGGGGGCCGCCCACGGAGTCCGGCACCAAGATGCTGATCTCGACGAAGGTCGGCGCGGCCGGCCAGATCGCGTACGAGGCCCCCACCGCGCTACGCCCCGACCACCCCGAATACTTCAAGGCCGTCCCGCCCCCGGACCCCAAGACGCTGCGTGGCAACGTCACCTCCGACCTCAATCAGCTCTTCCTCCTGCTCGCCGCGATCTGTCTGGTCATCGGCGCGGTGGGCATCGCCAACACCACCCTCGTCGCCGTCCTCGAGCGGACCGGCGAGATCGGCTTGCGCCGTGCGCTGGGCGCACGGGGCCGCCACATCACCCTCCAGTTCCTCGCCGAATCGGGTGCCCTCGGCGCCCTCGGCGGCCTGGTCGGCACCAGTCTCGGCACCGTCACGGTCGTCACGGTCGCAGTGATCCGGGACTGGACCCCCGTCATCCACACCGGAACGGTTGCCGCCGCCCCCGCCATCGGCCTCCTCACGGGAGTCCTCGCCGGCCTCTACCCGGCCTGGCGGGCCGCCCGCATCCAGCCCGCGGAGGCCCTGCGCCGCTGAACGAAAAGGCCGGCCCCGCCACACCCCGGCGGCCCTCCGGCCCCGCGCCAAGCCTGCTGGGAGCGCGGGACGGCATGGATCTCAGATGCGGATCAAGCGTCACCCGCTACACTGACCGCGGTGGTCCGGCCTCGTAGGCTGGGCTGCGGCCCGCCTTCGTAGCTCAGGGGATAGAGCACGGCTCTCCTAAAGCCGGTGTCGCAGGTTCGAATCCTGCCGAGGGCACGATGGACGAGGACCCCCAGCCGTGTGGCTGGGGGTCCTCGGTGTTTGGTCGGGTTTAGGGGGCATCTCGGGGGTTGGGTCGGGGAGTTGCCGGGAAGGTCAGGCGGGCTTCGGCGCCCGTGGGGGTGCGGTTGTGGAAGGTCAGGGTGGCGCCGAGGGTGCGGGCCTGGCCCGTGGCGATGGTGAGGCCCAGGCCGTGGCCCTTGCTCATGCCCTCCGTACGGAAGCGCTGGGGGCCGGCCGTCAGGAGGTAGTCCGGGTAGCCGGGGCCCTCGTCCGCGACCGTGAGGGTCGGGCCGTCCACCGTGACCGTGACCGGGGCGGCGCCGTGTCTGTGGGCGTTCGCGATCAGGTTGCCGATGATGCGCTCCAGGCGGCGCCGGTCCGTTTCCAGGAGCGTGGAGGAGGCCACCACCAGGGTGGTGGAGGTGCCCGAGGCGCGGATCGTGCGCGCCGCCAGGTCGGCCAGGTCGTAGGAGTCCAGCTCGACGCGCTCGCTGCGCGTGTCCAGCCGGGAGATCTCCAGCAGGTCCTCCGTCAGTGCGCGCATCGCCCGCACGCGGTCCCGTACGAGTTCGGCCGGGCGGCCCGGCGGCAGGAGTTCGGCGGCCGCGTTCAGGCCGGTCAGGGGGGTGCGCAGCTCGTGGGCGACGTCCGCCGTGAAGCGCTGCTCGGCTTCGAGCTTGCGCTGGAGGGAGGACGCCATCGTGTCCAGGGCCCGGGAGACCGTCGCCACCTCGTCCTTGTTCCGCGGGCTGTCCTCGACCCGTGCGTCCAGGTCACCCGCGCTGATCCGGCGGGCGACCTGGGCGGTGACGTGGAGGCGCCGGGTGATCCGGGTGACGCCGACGGCGCCGATGAGGAGGGTGCCTCCGATGGCGGCCACGGAGGAGCCGAGGATCGCCTGGTCCAGGTCCCGGATGGTGCGCTCGCTGCCGCTGAAGTCGACGGAGACGGCTATCGCGGTGTCGTGGTCGGCGGGGCCGGCCGCCCACATGGCGGCGCGGCCGCGGCTTTCGCCGATGGCCGTGCCGCGCTTGCCGCCGGCCGCCAGGGCGCGCAGTTCCGGGG
The DNA here is from genome assembly GCF_042673805.1 of Streptomyces sp. NPDC057010. Classification (NCBI taxonomy): domain Bacteria; kingdom Bacillati; phylum Actinomycetota; class Actinomycetes; order Kitasatosporales; family Streptomycetaceae; genus Streptomyces; species Streptomyces sp. NPDC057010. Next base: position 55,288 of record NZ_JBHUSC010000047.1, read on the forward strand.
GCAGGCCGACGGGGTCGATGCCCTCGCCGCGCCCCATGGCCCCGCCGGTCTCGTACGAGGTGACGGTCCGCTCCAGCTTGGCCAGGGCCTTTTCGCGGGCGGCGCTGACGGTCTGGTGGGTCATGGCCCGGTGCACGAGGCCGCCGAGCAGCGCCGCGAGGCCGCAGCACATGAGGGTGATGAAGACGGCCGCCTTCCACGTCAGCGTCGCCGTCCAGGCCGGCGGTCGCAGCCGGCGCATCAGGGTTTCTCCGCCGGTCTGCGGACGGTCTCCGTCACGCGGGGCCGCATGGCCTGCTGCTCGGGGAACCAGGTCCACACGTCGCGGATCTCGGTCCCCGCGGGGCTCGTGGCGGAGTGGATGATGAGGTCCCGTTCCGTCAGCTGCACGTCGGTGACGCGAGCGGCCGTGTCCATGATCTGCACCACCCGGCCGCTGTCGGCCGTGTAGACGCGGAGGTTGAGGCGGTGGCCCGGCAGCTCGATGCCGAGGATCAGCTCGTCGCGGCCGTTGCCGGTCAGATCACGGTAATGGGCGGTCCGGACGGGGCAGTCCCCGGCCCCCTGCTCCTGCCCCGTGCACCGGGCCAGTGCCGCCTTCGTCTCGTCCTGGCCGGCCGGGCGCGGGCGCAGGTCCGCCGTCAGGACGTCCATGGGCGGTACGTCCCTCAGCGACGCGCCCGCCGGCACCTCGATGCCGGCGATCGGGACGCGGCCCTCGGCGTGCAGTACGTCCACTTCCGGGGGCGGGGCGGGGGGCCGCTCGGGCCACGGCCGGTACGGGCCCTGGGCGCGGGCGGCGGGGCGGCCGTCGTCGGCGGCGTGCAGGGCGCCGTTCGCTGCGCAGCCGGCCAGGGGGAGGGCTGCCGTCGCCGCCGTCGCCGCCGCCAGGCAGAGTGCGGCCCTGCGGGACGGGTGGCTCACGCCACCAAGTCGGCGTAGAGGATGACGTTGTTGGTGCGGTGGCCGTCCTTGATCTCGCCGCCGCAGGTGAGCAGGCGCAGCTCGGGGCGGGCGGTGTCCCCGTAGACCTTGTCGGTCGGGAAGTCCTTCTTGTTCACGTCCTCGATCTCGCGGATCTTGAACGTGGCCGTCTTGCCGTCCTCGCGCGGGACCTCGATGAGGTCGCCGAGCTTGATGTTCTTGACGTTCTTCATCAGCGCCGGTCCGTGCTTGGTGTCGAAGTGCGCGACGAGTACGGAGGGGCCCATCTCGCCCGGGGTGACGCCCTCGGTCCACCAGCCGGGGTTGTTCGCGTCGGTGTCGGCGTTGGGCACGCCGAGCTCGCCGGTGGCCGCGTCCACCTTGAGGTCGACCATCTTCTTCGCGTCCACGCCCGCTGCGTCGATCTTCATGCCGGTTGGCTTGGAGGGGGGCAACGGGGGTGCCGGGGGCGCGGTATCGGGGGCGGGTGCGGCGGTGCTGCCGACCTTGGGGTCGGGGGGCAGCTTGGCGCCGTTGGCGGCGGCGCCGCCGCAGGCTGCGAGGGTGCCGGTGAGGGTGGCGGCCAGGGCGGCGGTGATCACGATGCGGTGCCGGGCGGGGCGTGTGCGGGGGCCGCGCGTGTGGTGGGCGGGGGCGAGGGTGCTGGGCATGGCGTACTCCGGGCAGGCGGACGGGGCGGGAGGGCAGCTCCGGCCGGGACTGGCCGAGCCGGGGCCCGGGGCTGGGCGAGCGCGGCCGGGGCGCACGGGCCGGCGCCGGGGTCGGGGGGCGCGGGCCGAGCCCGGGCAGGGTCGACGCTGGGGACGGGGTCGGGGGCGGGGGTGGACCGGGGCGGCACGGACCAGCCGCGGGGTGCCGGGGGCGGCCGCGGGGTGCCGGCGGCGGGGTGCCGGGGCCGGCGGCGGGGACCGGGTTGGGGGTGGGCCGGGGTGGCACGGGCCGGGGGCGGGGTGCCGGGGACGGGGGCGGGGTGGGGGGTCGTCGGGGACGGGGTTCGATGTT
>NZ_JBHUSC010000048.1:0-55432 GCF_042673805.1 Streptomyces sp. NPDC057010
GGTCTGGGGCGGAGCCCCAGTCTCGGGAAGGGGCGGGGTGGGGGAAAGGCCCGCGCAGCGGCGGCGGTCAGGAGCGGAGGGCGGCGATGGTCTCGGACAGGGCGGACGGGACGTCCGGGACCAGGGTGTGGGCGCCGTCGCGGACCACGTGGCGGCCGCCGACCACCGTGTGGCGGACGTCCGCGGACGTGGCGGCGAAGACGGCCGTCTCCGCGCCGAGCCTCGGCAGCGGGCCGGCCGTGCGTACGGAGTCCAGGGCGATGGTCGTGAAGTCGGCGAGCGCGCCCACCGCCAAGGTGCCCGCGTCCGCCCAGCCCAGCGCCGCGTGGCCGTCGGCCGTCGCGGCCCGCAGCAGCGCCGCCGCCGTCCAGTGGCCACGCGTACGGCTCGCCAGCCGCTCGTTGAGTTCCATCGCCCGGGCCTCTTCGAGCAGGTCGATCACCGCGTGGCTGTCGCTCCCGAGGGACAGCGGGCTGCCGGCCCGCTGGAGGCGCACGGCCGGGCCGATGCCGTCCGCGAGGTCGCGTTCGGTGGTGGGGCACATGCAGGTACCGGTGGTGGTGCCGCCGAGGAGGGCGATGTCCGCATCGGTGAGGTGCGTGTTGTGCACGCCCGTGGTGCGCGGGCCCAGCACGCCGTGGTCGGCGAGGAGCTGCGTAGGGGTGCACCCGTGGGCGGCCCGGCAGGCGTCGTTCTCCGCCGTCTGCTCCGACAGGTGCACGTGCAGGGGCGCCCGGCGGTCCTGCGCCCACGCGGCGACCGCGGCCAGCTGCCCCGCCGGGACGGCCCGTACGGAATGGATCGCGGCGCCGATCAGGGCGTGCCCGCGGGGCTTCAGGGCGCTGACCCGCTCCGCCCACGCCTCGGCGGTGCCGTCGGAGAAGCGCAGCTGGTGGCGGTTGGGCGCTTCGCCGAAGCCGGCCGAGAGGTACGCCGTGTCGAGGAGCGTGATGCGGATGCCCGCCTCGGCGGCGGCCGCGATCAGGGCCTCCCCAATCGCGTTGGGGTCCGCGTACGCGGCGCCGCCGGGCGCGTGGTGGAGGTAGTGGAACTCTCCGACGGCGGTGATGCCGGCCAGCGCCATCTCCGCGTACACGGCCCGCGCGAGCGCGAAGTACGAGTCGGGGGTGAGGTTCTGGGCGACGGAGTACATGATCTCGCGCCAGGTCCAGAAGGTGCCGGAGCCCACCTGGACCGTGCCGCGCAGGGCCCGGTGGAAGGCGTGGGAGTGCGCGTTGGCCAGCCCGGGCAGCGTGAGCCCGCGCAGGACCTCCGCGCCCGGAGGCGGGGCCTCGACCCCGGTCCGGACGGCGGCGATCCGCCCGTCGGCGGACACCTCAAGGGCCACGCCCGGCTCGACGTGCGTGTCGAGCCAGGCGTGTTCCAGCCAGTACGTCGTCGTCACCGGCACGCGAGTCCTTCCAGTACGTCGGCGAGGGCGAGGACGCCGGCCACGCAGTCGTCCTCGGCGGCGAACTCCCGCGGGGAGTGGGAGACGCCGGTCGGGTTCCGTACGAACAGCATCGCGGTCGGCACGGCCGCGGAGAGGATTCCCGCGTCGTGTCCCGCGCCGGTGCCGAGGACGGGGACGGCCCCGCCCAGGATCCGGTTCAGCTCGTCGCGCAGGGCGTGCTCGAACTCGACGACCGGGGTGAAGGACTCCCGGACGATGTCCAGGTCGATCCCGTCCCGGTCGGCGTGCTCGCGGGCCGCCTTCTCGATGGCGGTGACGACCGTGTCGAGGGTGGCCTGGTCGGCGGCGCGCGAGTCGAGCCAGCCGCGCACGAGGGAGGGGATGGCGTTGACCCCGTTGGGCTCGACCGCGATCTTCCCGAAGGTGGCGACGGCCCCGGAGAGGGCCGCCTCGGTGCGTGCCGCGAGCACGGTCTGGGCGTACGTGAGCATGGGGTCGCGGCGGTCCACGAGGCGGGTGGTGCCGGCGTGGTTGGCCTCGCCGTGGAAGTCGAACCGCCAGCGGCCGTGGGGCCAGATCGCGGAGGCGATGCCGACGCGGTCCCCGGACAGGTCCAGGGCGCGGCCCTGCTCCACGTGCAGCTCGACGAACGCGCCGATGCGGCCGAGGCGTTCGGGGTCCGCCCCGATGGCCTCGGGGTCGTAGCCGGCGGCCTCCATCGCCCGGGGCAGGCTGATGCCGTCCGCGTCGCGGAGCTCGTACGCCTTCTCCTTGGTCAGCTGCCCGGCTGCGAGCCGGGAGCCGACGCAGGCGAGGCCGAAGCGGGCCCCCTCCTCGTCACCGAAGTTGGTGATGGCGAGTGGCCTGGCGAACTCCGCGCCCCTCCTGCGGAGTTCGTCCAGGGCCGCGAAGGAGGACACCACCCCGAGGGGGCCGTCGAAGGCCCCGCCGTCGGGGACGGAGTCCAGGTGCGAGCCGGTGACCACGGCGTCCCCCGCGAGGGGGTCGCCGAGCCAGGCCCACTGGTTGCCGTTGCGGTCGGTCTCGTAGGTCAGCCCGCGGGCTTCCGCCTGGGCCTGGAACCAGGTGCGGCAGTCGGCGTCGGCGCCGGTCCAGGCGTAGCGGCGGTACCCGCCGGAGTCGGCGTGGCGGCCGATGGGGGCGAGGTCCGCCCACATCGCGTGGAACGAGCTGCCGGCCATTTCAGCCTCGCCTGCGTTTGAGGCGCGGGGGTCCGGGGGCAGAGCCCCCGGCAACGGCGCCGCACCCGACGTGTCGGCCTCGCTCACGCGGAGTCACCCTCGCGCATCGGCACGCGCACGCCCCGCTCGTCGGCGACGGACTCCGCGATGTCGTAGCCCGCGTCGACGTGGCGGATGACGCCCATGCCCGGGTCGTTGGTGAGGACGCGGCGGATCTTCTCGCCCGCCAGCGCGGTGCCGTCGGCCACCGTGACCTGGCCCGCGTGGATGGAGCGGCCCATGCCGACGCCGCCGCCGTGGTGCAGGGAGACCCAGGAGGCGCCGGAGGCCACGTTGACCATGGCGTTGAGCAGCGGCCAGTCGGCGATGGCGTCGGAGCCGTCGAGCATGGCCTCGGTCTCGCGGTACGGGGAGGCCACCGAGCCACAGTCCAGGTGGTCGCGGCCGATGACGAGCGGGGCGGCGAGGGTGCCGTCGGCGACCATCTCGTTGAAGCGCTCGCCGGCCTTGTCGCGCTCGCCGTAGCCGAGCCAGCAGATGCGCGCGGGCAGGCCCTGGAAGTGGACGCGCTCGCCGGCCATCTTGATCCAGCGGTGCAGGGACTCGTTCTCCGGGAAGAGGTCGAGGATCGCCTTGTCGGTCTTGTGGATGTCCGAGGCCTCGCCGGACAGGGCGGCCCAGCGGAAGGGGCCCTTGCCCTCGCAGAACAGCGGCCGGATGTAGGCGGGGACGAAGCCGGGGAAGGCGAAGGCGCGGTCGTAGCCGGCCAGCTGGGCCTCGCCGCGGATGGAGTTGCCGTAGTCGAAGACCTCGGCGCCGGCGTCCATGAAGCCGACCATCGCCTCGACGTGCTTGGCCATCGACTCGCGGGCGCGGGTGGTGAACCCGGCCGGGTCCTTGGCGGCGTAGGAGGCCATGTCGTCGAAGTCGACGCCGACGGGGAGGTAGGCGAGCGGGTCGTGGGCCGAGGTCTGGTCGGTCACGATGTCGATCGGCGCGCCCTCGGCCAGCATCTGCGGGAGCAGCTCGGCGGCGTTGCCGAGCAGGCCGATGGAGAGGGGCCTGCGGGCGTCGCGGGCCTCGACGGCCAGCTGGAGGGCGTGCCGCAGGTTGTCGGCCTTGACGTCGAGGTAGCGGTGCTCGATGCGGCGCTCGATGGCGCGCGGGTCGACGTCGATGCAGATCGCGACGCCGTCGTTCATCGTCACCGCGAGCGGCTGGGCGCCGCCCATGCCGCCGAGGCCGGCGGTGAGGGTGATCGTGCCCGCGAGGGTGCCGTTGAACTTCTTCGCGGCGACGGCCGCGAAGGTCTCGTAGGTGCCCTGGAGGATGCCCTGCGTGCCGATGTAGATCCACGAACCGGCCGTCATCTGCCCGTACATGGTCAGGCCGAGCTGCTCCAGACGACGGAACTCCTCCCAGTTGGCCCAGTCGCCCACCAGGTTGGAGTTGGCGAGCAGGACGCGCGGCGCCCACTCGTGGGTCTGCATCACGCCGACCGGGCGGCCGGACTGGACGAGCATCGTCTCGTCCTGCTTGAGGGTCTGCAGGGTGCGGACCATCGCGTCGTACGAGCGCCAGTCGCGGGCGGCCTTGCCGGTGCCGCCGTAGACGACGAGCTTGTCGGGGTGCTCGGCGACCTCGGGGTCGAGGTTGTTCTGGAGCATCCGCAGCGCGGCCTCCTGCTGCCATCCCAGGGCGCTGAGCTCGGTGCCTCGCGCGGCACGTACGGGGCGGGGTCCTGACATGGCGGTGCCTCCTCCGATGTTGGCTAATCCATTCACATCCTGGCCGTCTGAATAGATTCAGTCAACAGCTGCGGGCGGACCCGCCGGATGATTGGCTGAGGGCCATGGCTGCCCAGACGCACACGGAAGGCGCCGCCGAGCGCCGCGACCTGGCCGTACGGGCCGCGGTCGAGCAGGGCCTGCTGGACACCGAGCCCGTCGTCTGCCTGCTGGACACGGCCGGCATCCGGGCCTCCGCCGCCGCCCTGACCAGCGCGTTCGCGGCCGCCCTGCCGCCCGGCACCCCCGTCCTGCACGCCTTCGCCGTCAAGGCCGCCCCGCTCGTCCCGGTCCTGCGGCTGCTCGCCGACGCGGGGCTCGGCTGCGAGGTGGCCAGCCCCGGCGAGCTGGCGCTGGCCCGGGCGGCCGGCCTGCCCGCCGGGCGGACGGTCCTGGACTCCCCCGCCAAGACGGCCGCCGAGCTGCGCGAGGCCCTGGCCCTGGGCATCGCCGTCAACGCCGACAACGGGCAGGAGCTGGAGCGCCTCGACGCCCTCGTCGCCTCCGCCCCCACCGCGTCGCCGCTCGGGGTGCGGATCAACCCGCAGACCGGCGCGGGCACCATCGGCGCCCTGTCCACCGCCACGGCCACGTCGAAGTTCGGCGTGCCGCTACGGGATCCGGGTGCGCGCGAGTGGCTCGTACGGGCCTACCTGGACCGGCCGTGGCTGACCCGGCTGCACACCCACTCGGGCTCGCAGGGCGTGCCGCTGCCGCTGATCGCGGAGGGCGTACGGGAACTGCACGCGCTGGCCGAGGAGATCAACGCGGCGGCCGGGCGCCGCCAGGTCGACACCCTCGACATCGGCGGCGGCCTGCCCGTGAACTTCACTTCGGACGAGCAGACCCCGACGTACGCGGAGTACGTCCGCGCCCTGCGCGAGGCGGTGCCCGCCCTCTTCGACGGCTCGTACGGCCTGGTCACCGAGTTCGGCCGGTCCCTGCTGGCCAAGCACGGGCTGGTCCTCGCCCGGGTCGAGTACACCAAGTCCACCGGGGGCCGCCCCATCGCCGTCACCCACGCGGGGGTCCAGCTGGCCACCCGGACCGTCTACGCCCCGGCGGCCTGGCCGGTGCGGATCCTCCCGTACGACGCGAAGGGCAACCCGCGCACGGGCCCCCCGGTCCCCCAGGACATCGCGGGCCCGGCCTGCTTCGCGGGCGACCTCCTGGCCACGGCACGGCCCCTCCCCCTCCTCGCCCCCGGCGACGTGATCGCCGTCCCGGACACGGGCGCGTACTTCTTCACGGCCCACTACGGCTACAACAGCCTCCCCCGCCCGGCGGTCCACGGCTTCACGGTGTCGCGGGCCGGCGGAGTCCGCTTCGCCCTGGCCCGCCCGGCGCAGCCGCTGCCGGCGATCGTCGCGGAGGCGGGCGGCGCACTGCCCGACGCGCTGCTCTAGCGTCCCTCAGCGGGCCGACACGGTGGCCGCCAGGGCCGGGGCCAGGCCCGCGACGAGTTCGTCCGGGGTCAGCGAGATCACCCCGGGCAGGCGGAGCAGGTAGCGGGTCAGGGCCACACCCAGCAGCTGGGACGCGACCGGGCCCGCCACCCGCGCGGCGCGCTCGGGTCCGAGGGCCGCCGCCAGGGCCGGGGCGACCTGGGTCGCGAAGACCTCTCGCATGCGCGCCGCCGCCCGTTCGTTCGTCACCGCCGACCGGAGCAGCACCAGCAGCGCGTCATCCGCCGGGTCCCCCTCCCACCGCTCCACGAAGTGCCGTACGAGCGCCGCCGGCAGGTCCTGCGCCGGGACCGCGGCCAGGTCCGGCAGTCGCAGGTCGACCGCCAGGGCCGCGTCGAAGAGCTGCTCCTTGCTGCCGAAGTACCGCATGACCATCGACGGGTCGATCTCCGCCTCCGCCGCCACGGCGCGGATCGTCGTGCGCTCGTAGCCCTGCGCGGCGAAGCGCTCCCGCGCCACCCGCAGGATCGTCGCCTTGGTCTGGTCGGAAGAGCGTCGCACCGTCATGCCAACAAACGTAGGCCAACAACCGTTGACATACCAGCGCGCCGGGCGCATCGTTATGTCAACAGCCGTTGGCCAACAAGCGTTGGCTACCCGGAGGAGGCCCGCATGCACAGCACCGCCGCACTCCCGCTCCCCGCCCGCACCGACGTCGCGATCGTCGGCGCCGGCCCCACCGGGCTGGCCCTCGCCGTCACCCTGGCGCAGGCCGGCGTCGACTTCGTGCTCCTCGACCGGCAGGCCGAAGGCGCCAACACCTCCCGCGCCGCCGTCGTCCACGCCCGCACCCTGGAGGTCCTCGACGAGCTCGACCCCTCCGGCGGGCTCTCCGCCGAGCTCGTCGGCCGCGGCATCCCCGTCTCCCGGTTCCGGATCCGCGACGGCGCCCGGCCCCTCGCCACCGTCCCCTTCGACGGCCTGCGCACCGCCCACCCGTACGCGCTGATGGTCCCCCAGTACGAGACCGAGGCCGTCCTCCTCGCCCGCCTGCGCTCCCTGGGCCACGACGTCCACCGCCCCCACGAGGTCACCGCCGTCACCCAGGACGCGGACGGGGTCACCCTCACCACCGCCACCGGCGAAACCCTGCGCGCCGCCCACGCCGTCGGCGCCGACGGCATGCACAGCTCCGTCCGCGAGGCCGCCGGCATCGGCTTCAGCGGAAGCGCGTACGCGGAGTCCTTCGTGCTCGCCGACGTCGTCATGGACTGGGCCCCGGGCGCCGCCGAGGTCTCGCTCGCCTTCGGCCGGGCCGGCCTCACCGTGGTCGCCCCGCTCCCCGGTGGGCACTACCGGATCGTGGCCACCGTCGACGAGGCCCCCGCGGAGCCGGACCTCGCCTTCGTCCGGGACCTGCTGGACGCGCGCGTTCCCGGCCAGGCCGAGGTCACCGCGCTCGCCTGGTCCTCACGCTTCCGGATCCACCACCGCGTCGCCGACCGCTACCGCGCCGGACGGCTGCTGCTCGCCGGGGACGCCGCGCACGTGCACAGCCCGGCCGGCGGTCAGGGCATGAACACCGGGATCCAGGACGGCTACGCCCTCGGCCGCGCCCTGGCCGCCGGCGACCCCGCCGCGCTCGACGGCTACCAGGCCCGCCGCCGCCCCGTCGCCCTGCGCGTGGTGGCCCTCACCCACCGGATGACCCGGATCGCGACCAGCCGGAACCGGGCGCTGCGCTCCGTACGCAACACCCTGCTCCCCCTCGTCGCCCGCGTTCCGGCGCTGCGTGACCGCCTCGCCACCGAGCTGGCGGAGCTCACCTACCGGTGAGGCCGGTGAGGCCGGTGGGGCCCCTCACTCCACGAACAGTCCGCGCGCCGCCGCCCGCGTGTCGAAGGCCTCCAGGCGGGCCTGGGCGTCCGGCAGGGCGTCCGCCATGGCCTCCAGCAGGACCCGGCCCAGCAGCATCGGCGCGCACGCCGTGTCGAAGGCCAGGCCGGTGCCGACGGGCGCCGGGATCAGCAGGTCCGAGTGGCGGGCCACCGGGGCGAAGGCCGAGTCGGCGACCGTGACCACGGTCAGGCCGGCCCGCCGGGCGCGTTCCAGGGTGTCCACGACCTCCCGGGGGTGCCGGGGCAGAGCAAAGCAGAGCAGGGCAGTTGCCCCCTCGTAGAGGGCCGCGTCGATGCGGTCCTCCATCATCGAGCCGCCCTCGTCGAGGAGCCGTACGTCCGGGTGCACCTTGGCGGCGAAGTACGCGAACCCGCGCGCCTGCGAGGACGCCGCCCGCAGCCCGAGCACGGGCAGCGGGGTCGAGGCGGCGAGCAGCCGGCCCGCCTCCTGGACCGGCGAGGGGTCGGCGAGCATGGCGGCGAGCTGCCGCAGGTTCTCGATCTCCCCCTGCACGGCCTGCTGGTATTCGTTGTACGAGTCCTCGTGCGCGGCCTCGGCCCGCTCGGCGGGGGCCACCTCGCGCAGGTGCCGGCGCAGCGCCGGGTACCCGTCGAACCCCAGCGCCACCGCGAACCGCGTCACCGACGGCTGGCTCACCCCCGCCAGCTCCGCGAGCTCCACGCTCGACAGGAACGGCACGTCCGCCGCTCCGCGCACCATGCAGTGCGCGATCCGCCGCTGGGTGGGCGTCAGCCGGTGCCCCTCGAACAGCTTCTGCAGCCGCGCGGCCGGGCTGTCGCTCATGCCGTCCCCTCCGTCCCGGTGAGATATTCAGTCACGGAGCACTCTGCATGCGGTTATGCAGCTCGGCAAGCCGCGCCCGGGATGCGGATACCGCTAAGCGCGCCGCCTACGTGCCGCCACGACCCGGCGGACGGCGTACCAGAGCAGCACCACGCCCACCGCGAGGGCCAGCAGAGGCAGCAGGCCGATCGACCTCAGCAGCACGATCCAGCCGCCCAGGTGCGGGACCTCGTGCACCACCTTGGCGAACTCGCCTCCGCTCAGGTCGATCGTCCAGGGGTCCGGGCTGTCGTTCGCATCGCCCCGAGTGGTCATCGAGGCCTCGCCGCCGGGCATGCGCTGGAGGTCGTCGATGCGGTGGACGACCGGGAGTCCCCCGGGCCGCGTCCACGGCTCGGGGGGTGAGAACGCGATGACGTCGCCGGGGTTCATGTCCCGCGCGAGCACCGGCTCGGTGATGATGAGCGCCCCCTTCCGGATCTCCGGCTCCATGGACGACGTCAGGATCGGAACGTACCGGTATTGCTCGACGTAATAGGCCCACGCACTTCCGCCGACGGACAGCACCATGGCGACACAGGCAACCCACCACAGCAGTCCCGATATGCTCCGCCGGATCCGGTTTCTTTTCCCGTTCGGCATGGATTCCCCGACCGAATTCTCCAATTCAGGCTCCTCGTCGTCCCTCGCACGAAAAAGCCGCGGCCGACCACCCCGTTCACGGGAGCGGTCGGCCGCGGTGAAACACTAGTCCTCCGGGATGTCCGGGGTTTCACTCGGAGGCGTCGGCATGGACTGGCCGATGAACCGGAGGCTGAGCCCCGACACCTGCATGCCGGCCTGCTTCTCCGAGGCCCGCTTGGACATGACGGCCTTGACGGTGATGTTGCCCGTGCTCTTCTTGTCGGCCTTCAGCGTGTCCAGGCCGATCATGTGCAGGTTGAGTCCCTCGGAGACGAGGTCGGCCATCGACTTCGTGACGGTCTTCCCGTCCTTCTCGTTGGTGAACTCGAGATCGATCACCTCGGCGAGGGCCTTGTCGTAGCTCCCGGTCGGGAACGAGGCCTTCAGGTCCATCCTGGCGATGTCGACGTTGCCGTCGTTGGAGAGTTCGACCTTCTCCGCCCCGGTCTGGTCGCCGGGCTTCATGTCCTTGTAGGACAGACCCTTGAGCGCGATGCGCTTCTGGCCGTTGGCCAGAAGATTGACCTTCTCCGTCTTGGCGGACGAGAACGGGCCGGAGGTGACCCAGGCGTCCGAGGTCAGAGTCGCGTAGCCGCCGATGGCGGCCAGGCTGAAGCCGACGAGGGCGGCGCCCGCCACGACGAGCTTCTTCTTGCGGTTCCGCTCAGCGCGGTTCTGCGCCGAGTGCGCAACCTTCTCCATGAAAGAAATCCCTTTCCTTTTCGAATGACGTGCGCGAACGCCACCGGCGCCATGCACTTAGGGAATCCTTATCGAGTGGCCGCGCGGGCAGTAGATCCATACGTCCTGAAGATCCTTTAAGGACCGGCCGGCCGCGGATACGGGGGCTAGCCCCAGTGCCGGGGCCTCCGGCGGTTCCTACGGTGGGGGGATGGACGCCCACAGCCGAGAGCTGAAGAAGGAACTCGACGCCACGCTGGACGCCCGGCGGGAGCTGGGTCCGGAGTACGAGGCCGCGCTGGTGGACTCGTTCGTCGAGAAGGTCGACACGCAGGTCCGGCGGCGGCTGGCGGAGGAACGGCTCCTGCACGCGCGTGGGGGCGGCCGCCCCGATGGCGTTGAGGGGAACTTCGGCGAACGGTTCGGCTTCGCCATCATCACGCTGGTGCTGGCCATCCCGCTCTCGGCGATTGCTGCTGCGCAGGCGCATCTGGCGGGTCTGCTGGTCGCCTGGGGCGGGATCGTGGGCGTGAACTTCATCCATGGCGCCAAGCGGTTGCGGCGGCTGCCAACCGAGTAGGGGCGGGTGCCGCGCCGTTGCGGGGGCTCTGCCCCCGAGCCTCAAACGCCGGCGGGGCTGGATGTGCCCGGCCCTGAAAGGGAGTCGGGCGGGGACCGCCGCACCCCGGTTGCCCGGGGGCGGGACGACGGCGGTCCCCGCGGAGGACACGGGCCGGGTCAGGGCCGTCCGCGTCCGAGGCGTTCACGCTGTCCGGGAGCCGCTCCGGAGGTGCGTGGTCGCCGTTCCGTGGCGTCGGCGGGTTTCCCTGCCGACAACCACCACTGTGCCGGAGCCGTGTTAAGCCGGTGCTGCCGTCACGTGTCGGGCCCGTACCGTTTGCGCGACGAGCGGGCCGTCGTCGGGGCGGCCGGGGCCGGGGGCCGCGCCCCCGGAACCCCGCCCGGCGAGCCGCTGGGGGCACCTCCCAGCGGTAGCTCGGGGAACTACTTGGCCGACTTCGCCAGGAACGCCAGCAGGTCCTGACGGCTCACCACACCCGTCGGCTTGCCCTCGACCAGGACGATCGCCGCGTCGGCCTCGCCGAGCACCGACATCAGCTCGGACACCGGCTCACCGGAGCCGACCTGCGGGAGCGGCGCGCTCATGTGCTTCTCCAGCGGGTCGCTCAGCGACGCCTGCTTCGCGAACAGCGCCGACAGCAGCTCCTTCTCCACCACGGAGCCGATGACCTCGGCGGCCATCACGTCCGGGTGGCCGGCGCCCGGCTTGACGATCGGCATCTGCGAGACGCCGTACTCGCGCAGGACCTCGATGGCCTCGCCCACCGTCTCCTCGGGGTGCATGTGGACGAGGGACGGCATGCCGCCGTCCTTGTCGTTCATCACGTCGCCGATGCGCGCGGAGGGCCCGGCCTCCTCGAGGAAGCCGTGTCCGGCCATCCACTCGTCGCTGAAGATCTTGCTGAGGTAGCCGCGGCCGCTGTCCGGGAGCAGGACGACGACCACGTCGTCCGGGCCCAGGCCCTCGGCCGCCTTCAGCGCGGCGACGACCGCCATGCCGCAGGAGCCGCCGACGAGGAGGCCCTCCTCCTTGGCGAGGCGGCGGGTCATCTGGAAGGAGTCCTTGTCGGACACCGCGATGATCTCGTCGGTCACGTTCGGGTCGTAGGCGGTCGGCCAGAAGTCCTCGCCGACGCCCTCGACGAGGTACGGGCGGCCCGTGCCGCCGGAGTACACCGAGCCCTCGGGGTCGGCGCCGATGACCTTGACCTTCCCGCCGCTGACCTCCTTGAGGTAGTTGCCGGTGCCGGAGATCGTGCCGCCCGTGCCGACGCCGGCGACGAAGTGGGTGATCTTCCCGTCCGTCTGCTCCCACAGCTCGGGGCCGGTGGTCTCGTAGTGCGAACGGGGGTTGTTCGGGTTGCTGTACTGGTCGGGCTTCCAGGCGCCGGGCTCGCGCGCGAGGCGGTCGGACACGTTGTAGTACGAGTCCGGGTGCTCGGGGTCGACGGCGGTCGGGCAGACCACGACCTCCGCGCCGTACGCGCGCATCACGTTGATCTTGTCCATCGACACCTTGTCAGGGCAGACGAAGATGCACTTGTAGCCCTTCTGCTGGGCCACGATGGCGAGTCCTACACCCGTGTTGCCGCTGGTCGGCTCCACGATGGTGCCACCGGGCTTGAGGGCACCGCTCTGCTCGGCGGCCTCGATCATCCGGAGAGCGATCCGGTCCTTCACGGATCCGCCGGGGTTGAAGTACTCGACCTTCGCAAGGACGGTGGCCTGCAGGCCTTCGGTCACACGGTTGAGCTTCACCAGCGGGGTATTGCCGACGAGGCTGATCATCGAGTCGTGGAATTGCACCATGTTCTCCAAGGAGGGGTCTCCACGGGTTCTCCGGGAGCACGGCCAGAGTAAGCGGAAAGGGATTGGCCGACCGGCCGTACGGGGCAGGTAGGTCAACAAGGACCGAGGACCGGGGACCGAGGAGGTGGCCTGCAGGGTGTCCAGGGCGAGAACGGCCCGCCGGATCGCGGCGGGGGCAGCGTACGGCGGGGGCGGGCTCGGACTGGCCGGGGTCGCCGCGGTGGGGCTGGTGCTGGCGGAGGTGCAGTTCGCGAAGCGGACGGTGGGGAGCGGGCTGCCGGATCCGCCGCGGGCGGACGGGCTGTACGGGAGCGAGTTCAACGGGCCGGAGCTGAGCCCGGGGCCGCTGCGGCTGGGCATGCTGGGCGACTCCACGGCCGCCGGGCTGGGCGTACGGCGGGCCCGGCAGACGCCGGCGGCCCTGCTGGCCTCGGGGCTGGCGGCGGTGGCCGAGCGGCCGGTGGAACTGCGGAACGTGGCCCTGTCGGGGGCGATGTCCGACGACCTGGACCGGCAGGTGGGGCTGCTGCTCGACGGGGCCGCCGGGGAGGGCGCGCGGGTCCCGGACGTGTGCGTGATCATGATCGGCGCGAACGACGTGACCCGGCGGATGCCGCCGACGCAGTCGGTGCGGCTGCTGACCGCGGCCGTACGGAGGCTGCGGCTGGCGGGCTCCGAGGTGGTGGTCGGGACCTGCCCGGACCTGGGCACGATCGAGCCGGTGTACCAGCCGCTGCGATGGCTGGCCCGGCGGGTCTCGCGGCAGCTGGCCGCCGCGCAGACCATAGGGGTGGTCGCGCTGGGGGCCCGTACGGTCTCGATGGGGGACCTGCTGGGCCCCGAGTTCGCGGCGAACCCGCGCGAGATGTTCGGGCCGGACTCCTACCACCCCTCGGCGGAGGGGTACGCGACGGCGGCGATGGCGGTCCTGCCGACCCTGTGCGCGGCGCTGGGGCTGTGGCCGGAGTCGGACCGGCTGGACGTGTCGCGGGACGAGGACATGCTGCCGGTGGCCAAGGCCGCGTCGGCTGCCGCCGGGCAGGCGGGCACGGAGGTCACCGCGGTGCGGGGCCCCTGGGTCCTCCTGAAGCACCGCCGCCGCCGGCGCCTCCCGGCCGAGGACGTGGCTTCCCCGGCCGACCCCGCCCCGGGCACGGACGCCCCGCCGGCCGGCGTCTCCGGCCCGGCCTAACCGCTGCGCGGAGCCGCTGGGTGCCCCTGCCGCTGCGCGGAGCGGTCCCCTACCCGCCCTTCCACCGTTCCCCGGGGCTCCGCCCCGGACCCCGCTCCTCAAACGCCGGAGGGGCTGAAATTACCCTGCGGGCAATCCAGCCGCGCCAAATCCAGCCCCGCCGGCGTTTGAGGCGCGGGGGTACGGGGGCGGAGCCCCCGCAGCGGCGCCGCAGGGGCGCGTCGAGCCGCGCCGGCGTTTGAGGCGCGGGGGGTGGGGCAGGGCCCCAGCAGCGGTTCCGCACCCCCGCACACCCCGCGGGAGCGACCGGCATCACACCCCCCGCCCGGTGACCTCGACCGTACGGGGCGGTAACTTCGCATGCGGTCCCGCAACGACGCACCCCCTTGGAGCCCCGATGCCCGAAGCCGTCATCGTTTCCACCGCCCGCTCGCCCATCGGGCGTGCCTTCAAGGGGTCCCTCAAGGACGTCCGCCCCGACGACCTGACCGCCACGGTCATCCAGGCCGCCCTCGCCAAGATCCCCGAGCTGGACCCTCGCGAGATCGACGACCTGATGCTCGGCTGCGGCCTCCCCGGCGGCGAGCAGGGGCACAACCTCGGCCGTATCGTCGCCGTGCAGATGGGCATGGACCACCTGCCGGGCTGCACGATCACCCGTTACTGTTCCTCCTCGCTCCAGACCTCCCGCATGGCCCTGCACGCCATCAAGGCCGGCGAGGGCGACGTCTTCATCTCCGCGGGCGTCGAGACGGTGTCCCGTTCCGTCAAGGGCTCCTCCGACGGTCTGCCGGACACCCACAACCCGCTCTTCTCGGACGCGGAGGCCCGTACCGCCGCCCGCGCCACCCAGGAGGGGACGGACTGGCACGACCCGCGCGAGGACGGCCTGATCCCCGACGCGTACATCGCGATGGGCCAGACCGCCGAGAACCTGGCCCGCCTCAAGGGCGTGACCCGCCAGGACATGGACGAGTTCGGCGTCCGCTCGCAGAACCTCGCCGAGGCCGCGATCAAGAACGGCTTCTGGGAGCGGGAGATCACCCCGATCACCACCCCCGACGGCACGGTCGTCTCCGCCGACGACGGCCCGCGCGCCGGGGTCACCCTGGAGGGCGTCCAGGGCCTGAAGCCCGTCTTCCGCCCCGACGGCCTGATCACGGCCGGCAACTGCTGCCCGCTCAACGACGGCGCCGCCGCGCTGGTCATCATGAGCGACACCAAGGCCCGGGAGCTGGGGCTGACCCCGCTGGCCCGGATCGTCTCCACCGGCGTCACCGGCCTCTCCCCCGAGATCATGGGCCTGGGCCCCGTCGAGGCCTCCAAGCAGGCCCTGAAGCGGGCCGGCCTGACCGTCGGCGACATAGACCTCTTCGAGATCAACGAGGCCTTCGCCGCCCAGGTCATCCCGTCGTACCGGGACCTGGAGATCCCCCTCGACAAGCTGAACGTCAACGGCGGGGCCATCGCCGTCGGTCACCCGTTCGGGATGACCGGTGCGCGCATCACCGGCACTCTGATCAACAGCCTGCAGTTCCACGACAAGCAGTTCGGTCTGGAGACCATGTGCGTGGGCGGCGGCCAGGGCATGGCCATGGTCATCGAGCGGCTGAGCTGAGCCGTAGCGGAGGGTAGGGGTCGTCCCGAGGAACGAGGGTCGGCACCTGCCCGCAGCGGTGGCGAGGCTCAGCGCGACCACGAGAGAAGCGCGGCTGAGCTAGGCACCCTCCCAGACGCCGCAAGGGATCCGGTCCCGATCCGGCCGGATCCCGGGCGGCGTACTGACGCCGAATCTAACCGCGTCGCGGCCGACCTGTGACCGAATCTCCCCCAGGATGTGACCTATCTCCTGGGGGTCCGGCATATATGCAGGTCAGCGGGTATGCGGACCGGTCGTCCGGGACGAAAGCCCTGTCCATTTCATGACGTAATGCACTGCACGCCATTCCCAGGTCGGGACACTCTGATGTAGGAAGTCGGGGGATCGAATCACCTCAGGAGTTAGTCAGTGAGCGCCATGTCTCTTGCCCTGCTGCTGACCACAGCCGCCGCCACGGCCGTGGGCGCTGCTGCGCTGCACGCCGTCCACGGCCTGCGCAAGCAGGTCACGGCCCTGCGCAGCGAGCTCGCGGTGCCGGTCCACCCCCGCGGTACGACCGTTCCGCACGCCCGCAGTGCCGTGGAGTCCCCCGCCGCGGAGATACGAGCCGCCGTGGCCGAGGCGCTCGCCGAGGAGCGCGAGCGCGAGCTGGCCGAGGCGCGCGCCTTCTGGGCCGCGCAGGAGGCCCGTGACGCCGCGGACGCCCCCTCGCTGCTGGGCGGCCTGCCCGGCCTCGGCGAGGACAGCCCCGTCTTCCTGCCCCGGCAGGCCGACATGGTGGGTCTGGAGCCCGTCCTGGGCGACGAGGCGGCCGACGAGTACCCGGAGGATTCGGCCGAGCTGGCCGCGGCCCGCCGGCGCCACCCCTCGCACCCCGACTTCGTGCCGGTCCAGGCCTCGGCCCCCGGCGCCGACCACGAGCGCACCGTCAGCCGCCTGGAGGAGCTCGCGGAGGCCCGTACGGCCCTCGCGGACGTCCGCCCCGGCCCGCTCGGCACGCTCGACGTGTACGTCTTCACCGACGGCACCACGCTGTGCATGACCCCCGGCCACCGGGAGACCGCGGAGCGCCTCGCCGAGGCCCTGCGCTCGGGCACCGCGCCGGTCCTGCTGGGCGGCTCCGGCATCTCCGGCGCCTACGCGCTGACCTTCTCCTGCGGTGACGCCGAGGACCCCGACAGCAACGTCTACATCCTCGCGGACCGCGTCATCGCATCGCTCTGACTTCCGCCTGCTCGACCAGTCGCACGGCCTCGTCCAGCATCTCGGACGGGGCCGTCGCCGTGTCCTCGGCCCGTACGGCGCGCAGCGCCTCGGCGAGGTCCAGGCCCGCCACGGCGACCTGGTCGCCGACCACGAAGAGCCCCGCGTCCGCCATCTCCCGTACGGCGACGCCCTCCAGGCGCTGGGCCCGGGCGGAGAGCTCGCGGGCGAGCTCCAGCGCCGCTGCGGCGGCCCCCTGCTGGAGGCGGCTCTGCGGCGCGGCCCGTAGCCGGTCGGCGAAACGTTCCACAACGGCGGTCAGGGGCGAAGTATCCAGCACCCGGCCGACCTTACGCGCCGCCCGGGCACCATTGCCAACGGGCGAACTCTCCGGCACGCTCGCGTGAAGAGAACAGCACGGCGATACCTCCGGAGGCGCCCATGTCCGTAGAGTTCTCCGAGCAGACGCACCGCAACATGATCGACAGAATCCCCGAAACCACCGGTCGTGAGGTCTCCGACTGGCTGCGCGCCGTCGACGACGGCCCCTCCCTCGTCCGGTTCGAGGAGAAGGTCAGCTGGCTGCGCGGCGCGCACGAGCTGTCGTACGGCCAGGCCAAGGCGATCATCCACGAGTACGACCTGCGCAGAGCCGCCCGCCGGTTCGGCTGAACCCTCCCCCGACGACTTCATCCCCCTGGACGCGGGAAGGCCCCGCGAGCGGTGTGCTCGCGGGGCCTTCCCCATGCCGTGGACAGCCGCGGGGCGGCTGCCGGTCCTGCTAGTCGTCGCCCGAGAGGATCTGGAAGATGCGCAGCATCTCCAGGTAGATCCACACCAGGGTCAGGGTGAGGCCGAAGGCCGCCAGCCAGGACTCCTCGCGGGGGGCGCCGTAGGCGATGCCGTCCTCGACCTGCTTGAAGTCCATGGCGAGGAAGCAGGCGCCGAGGATGACGCCGATGGCACCGAACAGCAGGCCGAGGCCGCCGCTGCGGAAGCCGAGGCCGTCACCGCCGCCGAAGAGGGCGAACAGCGAGTTCGCGACCATGAGCAGGATGAAGCCCATGGCGGCCGCCATGACGAAGCCGGTGAAGCGCCGGTTGACGCGGATCCAGCCCATCTTGTAGGCGAGGAGCACGGCGGCGAAGACGCACATCGTGCCCATCACGGCCTGGATGACGACACCGGCACCCAGGTAGGTGCTGGTCGCGGCGCTGATGACTCCGAGGAAGACACCCTCGAGCGCGGCGTAGCCCAGGATCAGGGCCGGGACCGGCTTGCGCTTGAAGGACTGGATCATCGCCAGGACGAACGCGACCAGGGCCGCGCCGATGCCGATGCCGTACGACTTGTTCAGGTTGGCCGGGTCGACCGGCAGCAGGACCCAGGAGAGGGTCGCCGTGACGATGAGCGTGCCGAGCGTCATGGCCGTACGGCTCACGACATCGTCCATGGTCATCGCGTTGGTGCGCGCCGGCGCCTGCGGCATGCCCGTGGCCGCGTCGACGGCGTACGGGTTCGTCGCGTACGGGTTGGTCCCGGCCTGCTGGTGCTGCTGCGCGCCAAAGCCCGCGTAGCCACCGTTGTCGCGGCTGAACCCCCGTCGCGAGAAGACCGGGTTACTGCTCCTCATCTCACTCCTCCGTGGCCACCGAGCGCGGCCTTGCAACAAGAGTAATGCGCTCGCAAAGAAAGCACCCTACTGCTGGAGGAGGATCTTAGGAAGGCATGGCGGGGCGCCGACGAAGGAGAAGGTGAAGACGCCTCGGATGAGGACGGGGGTCTCGCGGGACCTACGGAGTGCCCGGAGCCGGACTTGAACCGGCACGGCCCGAAGGCCAGCGAGGTTTAAGCTCGCCGTGTCTACATTCCACCATCCGGGCAGGGCGTGGCGGACCCCCGTAGAAAAGCAAGAACGCTGCGCCGAGCCTATCCGGAATACCCTCGCCGCCACCGGGCCGATTTCCCGATGTTGTCTGATTTTATTGGCGCTTGAGGGGCAGTCAGGCGCAGAACACACGGTCGGCCCGCTCCCGGGGACGATCACGTCCGTTACGGGAATGACGGGATTTCGATGGCCCGCGCCACCCGGCGCGCCACCCCACGCCACCCCCGGCCCGCCCGCCGCGCCGCGCCGCGCGCCTCCGTCCCGGTCGGGGTTCCCGTCATACCAGAGGAGGACACGCGTGCGCCGGTGGTCAGCCTTCAGTGGGCCGGAGAACGGGCACGTCGGCTGATTCGGAGCGGGGGTGGGCGCCGCGAGGATGGACAGGTCTTGCCGTTCATCACACCGCAGTCCCCAGCCGTGACAGGAGCCCCTCCCGTGACCACCATGAACTACGCCCCGCACACCGCCCAGGCCGTGGCCGCCCGCGCCACCGGCCTCTCCAAGGTGTACGGCCAGGGCGAGACCCAGGTGGTCGCCCTCGACAACGTCTCCGTGGACTTCGCCCAGGGCCAGTTCACCGCGATCATGGGCCCCTCGGGCTCCGGCAAGTCGACCCTGATGCACTGCGTGGCCGGCCTGGACACCTTCTCCGCCGGCTCGGTCCGCATCGGCGACACCGAGCTGGGCTCCCTGAAGGACAAGCAGCTCACCCAGCTGCGCCGGGACAAGATCGGCTTCATCTTCCAGGCCTTCAACCTGCTGCCGACCCTGACGGCCCTGGAAAACATCACCCTCCCGATGGACATCGCCGGCCGCAAGCCCGACAAGCAGTGGCTGGACACGGTGATCGGCATGGTCGGCCTCTCCGAGCGCCTCTCCCACCGCCCCACCCAGCTCTCCGGCGGCCAGCAGCAGCGCGTGGCCGTGGCCCGCGCCCTGGCCTCCCGCCCGGAGATCATCTTCGGCGACGAGCCCACCGGAAACCTCGACTCCCGCTCCGGCGCCGAGGTCCTCGGCTTCCTGCGCAACTCGGTGCGCGAGCTGGGCCAGACCGTCGTGATGGTCACCCACGACCCGGCCGCCGCCTCCTACGCGGACCGCGTCATCTTCCTCGCCGACGGCGCGATCGTCGACGAGATGCTCAGCCCGACCGCGGACGGCGTGCTGGACCGCATGAAGGCGTTCGACGCCAAGGGCCGCACCAGCTGATCCGGGGCCCGCCCCGCACCCTCCTCCAGACTTCCAGCCAGCCCCAGGACAGATACCCCCATGTTCCGTACCGCCCTGCGCAACGTCCTCGCGCACAAGGCCAGGCTGCTGATGACGGTGCTCGCCGTCGTCCTCGGCGTCGCGTTCGTCTCCGGCACCCTCGTCTTCACCGACACCCTCAGCAAGGCCCTGTCCAGCCAGTCCGCCAAGAGCTACGAGGGCGTCGCCGTCTCCGTGACCTCGTACGGCCAGGGCCGCAACGACGACGGCCAGAAGGAGGGCGAGCCGGGCATCAGCCGGCAGACCCTCGACAAGGTCAAGGCGCTGGCCGGCGTGGACTCCGTCTCCGGCCGCGTCTCCGGCTTCGCGGGCGTCGGTGACGACAAGGGCGAGCTGATCGGCTCCGGCTGGTCCAACAAGGGCGCCAACTACGCCCCCGTCAAGGACGGCAAGGACCCGCGCTACACCTTCACCGAGGGCAGCGGCCCGGCCAAGGCCGACCAGATCGCGCTCGACAAGGCGACCGCCGTCACCGGCAGGTACAAGGTCGGCGACAAGGTCCGCGTCGCCACCAACGGCCCGGTGAAGGAGTACACCCTCTCCGGCGTCTTCACCACCGAGGACGGCGCGGTCAGCGCGGGCGGCAGCCTGGTCCTCTTCGACACCGCCGTCGCCCAGGAGCTGTACCTCAAGCCCGGCTACTACGAGGAGCTCTCCGTCGCCGCCAAGGCCGGCACCTCCGCCGACCGGCTGCTCGCCGAGATCAAGCCGCTGCTCGACTCCAGGAACACCAAGGCTCAGACCGGTGCCGAGCTCGCCCGGGAACAGGCCAAGGACGTGGAGAAGGGGATGAGCAGCATGAACCAGATGCTCCTCGCCTTCGCGGGCATCGCGCTCTTCGTCGGCATCTTCCTGATCTACAACACCTTCACCATGCTGGTCACCCAGCGCACCAGGGAACTGGCCCTGCTGCGCGCCGTCGGCGCCAACCGCGGCCAGGTCATGCGCTCGGTGCTCGCCGAAGCCCTCCTCGTCGGCGTCGTCTCCGCGGCGGTCGGCCTGCTCAGCGGCGTGGGCCTCGCGATCGGCATGCGCTCCGCGATCGAGGCCTTCGGCGCCAAGCTGCCGGCCGGCGACCTCGTGATCGCCCCGGGCACCGTCATCGCGGCCCTGGTCATCGGCATCCTCGTCACCACCCTCGCCGCCCTGCTGCCGGCCTGGCGCACCGGCCGGATCTCCCCGGTCGCCGCCATGGGCAGCGCGCACCTGCCGGCCACTGCCAAGTCCCTGGTGGTCCGCAACATCCTCGGTTCGGTCATCAGCCTCATCGGCATCGGCGTGGTCATGCTCGGCGTCTCCATGGGCGGCGACGGCCGCATGGTCATCGGCGCCGGCGCGTTCTTCATGCTCATCGGCCTGATCGTGATCCTGCCGATGCTGTCCAAGCCGGTCATCGCCGCGGTCCGCCCCGCCCTGCAGAAGGTCTTCGGCGTCCCCGGCAAGCTGGCCGCCCAGAACGCGGTGCGCAACCCGCGCCGCACCGCCGTCACCGCCGCCTCCCTGGCGATCGGCCTGACCCTGGTCACCTCCCTGTCGGTGCTCGGCATCACGATGGGCAAGGCCGTCGACCGGATGAGCACCGACAAGCTCAAGGCCGACTACAAGGTCTCCATGGCCGCCGACGGCATGCCCCTGGACAAGTCGGTCGCCGAGACCCTCGCCAAGGACCCCGCCGTCAAGGCGGTCTCCGAGCAGGCCGCCGGCTTCCTGAAGATCGGCGACAGCTTCCGCTCCGCCTCGGGCGTCAACCCGGCCGGCATCGGCAAGCTGCTGAACATCGAGACGGTCAGCGGCTCGGTGGACTCCCTCGGCAAGGGCGAGGTCCTCGTCGCCGAGAAGACCGCCAAGGAGAAGAACCTCACCGTCGGCTCCGCGCTCCAGGTCCAGTACGACGACGGCCAGAAGGCCACGCTCAAGGTGGGCGGTGTCTTCAAGGACCTCGAGGGCCTGCTGTCCCCCTACGTCCTCGACAACAGGATCCTCGCCGCGCACAGCGACGACCAGTACATCCGCGAGGTCTACGTCAACACCGCCGGCGGCGCCTCCAAGGCGAACCAGCAGGCCGTCGTCGACGCCCTCGGCAAGAACCCGGCGATGAAGGTCGCCACGCAGCAGGACATGCGCAACGAGATGGGCGGCATGATCAACCTGATGCTGAACATCATGTACGGCCTGCTCGGCATGGCGCTGATCATCTCGGTGCTCGGCGTGGTCAACACCCTGGCGATGTCCGTCTTCGAGCGGACCCAGGAGATCGGCATGCTGCGGGCGATCGGCCTCGACCGGAGCCGGGTCAAGAACATGATCCGCCTGGAGGCCGTGGTGATCTCGCTGTTCGGCGCGGTCCTCGGTGTCGCCATCGGCGTCTTCCTCGCCTGGGCGATCGGCACCACCCTCGCCAAGGCGGTCCCGAACTACGCGCTGGTCCTGCCGTGGGACCGGATCGGCATCTTCCTGCTGCTCGCGGGCGTGGTGGGCGTGCTGGCCGCCATGTGGCCCGCCCGCAGCGCCGCCCGGCTGAACATGCTGACCGCCATCAAGACCGAGTAGCGGCGGCGCGGTTCACGGACACGGAAGGGCCCCGGGGCGCACGCCCCGGGGCCCTTCCCGCTGCCGTACGGGGTCACGTGCCCCAGGTGCGCGTCCGCAGCGGCAGCCCCGAGGCCCCGCCGTCGGCCGGCCGGACCGCCAGCACCTGGTTGACGCCGAGGCGGCCGTGCTCGAAGCCGAGCGCGGAGGCGGCCATGTAGAGCAGCCAGACGCGCGCCCGCCCGGGCGAGGTGAGGCGTACGGCCTCCTCCCAGTGGGCCTCCAGGCGTGCCACCCAGGCCCGCAGGGTCAGGGCGTAGTGCTCGCGCAGCGCCTCCACGTCGCGGACCTCGAAGCCGGCCCGCTCCAGCTCGCCGACGGTGGTGCCGAGCGGGGAGAGCTCCCCGTCGGGGAAGACGTAGGCGTCGATGAACTCGTCGATCCGGTACGCCTCTTCGTCGGGCTCCGGGGGCCGGGCGATCTGGTGGTTGAGCAGCCGGCCGCCGGGGCTCAGCAGCGCGTGGAGGGTGCGGGCGTATTCGCGGTAGCGCTCGGCGCCGACGTGTTCGGCCATGCCGATCGAGGAAATCGCCCCGTACGGCCCGTCCTTGACGTCCCGGTAGTCCTGGACCCGGATCTCGATCCGGTCGGCCAGGCCCTCCTCCGCGACGCGCTTGCGGGCGTAGGCGGCCTGCTCGCGCGAGAGCGTGATGCCGGTGACCTGGACCCCGTACTCGCGGGCCGCGTGCAGGGCCATGGAGCCCCAGCCGCAGCCGACGTCGAGGAGCCGGGTGCCGGGCGTGAGGGCGAGCTTGCGGCACACCAGGTCGAGCTTGTCCCGCTGGGCCTGCTCCAGGGTGGTGCCGGGGCTCCAGTAGGCGCAGGAGTACACCATGGAGGGGCCGAGGACGTGCTCGTAGAACTCGTTGCCGACGTCGTAGTGGTGGCTGACGGCCTGCCGGTCGCGGTTCTTGCTGTGCTGGGGTCCGCCGCGGCGGGCCGCCTCCTCGGGCGGCGGCGCGGGCGCGGGCCACGGCCTGGCCAGCGCGATCAGCTCGCGTACGGCGGCCCGTCCCCGCGGATCGCGCAGCAGGGCGACGGTCCCGGTGTCGCCGGCGGACCGGTCGGGCAGGCGGGGGCGCAGCCGGGCCAGGCCCGTCGCGAGGATCTTGGCCGGCGGGAGCGGGGAGTCGGCCGCCGCGGCCGGGGCGGGCCGCTCCCAGAAGAGTCCCGCGACCCGGTCCAGCAGCTCGAACAGGTCGCCCTCGACGGTCAGGTCGCCGGCGACCCAGGCGCGGGCCAGGCCGAGCTCGCCCGGCCTCCACAGGACGCGGCGCAGCGCGCGCCGGTGTTTCAGCACCAGCGTGGGGCCGGTGGGCGGGCCCGCCTCGGTGCCGTCCCAGGCCCGTATGCGGACGGGCAGGGGGGCGCCCAGCAGGGTCTCGGCGAGTGCGGCCAGCCGCGGCGCGGCGTCGGTCATCGTAGGCACCTCCGATAAGTTCCGACGGAACGACCTACCCACTCCCGGCCCGCGGCATGCCGAAGGGGCCGCCCGCACCACGGATGGCGGGCGGCCCCTTCGGGGACGTGCTCGTACTGCTCAGGGTCCTGTCGGCTCGCGCCGGGTCAGGAGGCCTTGGCCTTCTGGGCCGGTGCCGCGGCGGCGGCCGGAGCCGGGGCCGGCTTGGCGGCCTCGTAGAACTCCTCGCGCGGGGTCTCCAGAGCACCCAGCGAGACGACCTCGCGCTTGAGGAACATGCCGAGGGTCCAGTCGGCGAAGACGCGGATCTTGCGGTTCCAGGTCGGCATGGCCATGCCGTGGTAGCCACGGTGCATGTACCAGGCGAGCCGGCCCTTGAGCTTGATCTTCATCTTGCCCATGACGATCATCGCGACGCCCTTGTGGAGGCCGAGGCCTGCCACCGCACCCTTGTTGGAGTGCGAGTACGGGTGCTGCGGGAAGCCCCGCATGCCGGAGATGACGTTGTCGCCGAGGACCTTGGCCTGGCGCAGCGCGTGCTGGGCGTTCGGCGGGCACCAGGCGTTCTCGACGCCGGCCTTGCGGGCGGCGATGTCGGGAACCTGGGCGTTGTCGCCGGCGGTCCAGATGTAGTCCGTGCCCTTGACCTGGAGGGTGGGCTCGGCGTCGACGTGGCCGCGCGGGCCCAGCGGCAGGCCGTAGCGGGACAGCACCGGGTTGGGCTTGACGCCCGCGGTCCACACGATGGTGTTGGAGTCGACCTCGAGGCCGTTCTTCAGCACCACGTGGCCGTCCACGCAGGAGTCCATCGACGTGTTGAGGTAGATCTCGATGCCGCGGGACTCGAGGTGCTCCTTGCCCCAGGTGCCGAGCTTGGGCCCGACCTCGGGAAGGATCTTGTCGGCCGCGTCGACCAGGATGAAGCGCATGTCCTCGCGCTTGATCGTGGCGTAGTACTTCGCGGCGTCGCGGGCCATGTCCTCGACCTCGCCGATCGTCTCGGCGCCGGCGAAGCCGCCGCCGACGAAGACGAAGGTGAGGGCCTTGCGGCGGACGTCCTCGTCCGTCGTGGACTCGGCCTTGTCGAGCTGCTCGAGGACGTGGTTGCGCAGGCCGATGCCCTCTTCGACGCCCTTCATGCCGATGCCCTGTTCGGCGAGGCCGGGGATCGGGAAGGTGCGGGAGACGGCGCCGAGCGCGATCACCAGGTAGTCGAAGGGCAGCTCGTACGCCTCGCCGACGAGCGGCGTGACGACGGCGACCTTGCGGTCCTGGTCGATGCTGGTGACCCGGCCGGTGAGAACCTCAGCCTTGGGCAGCACGCGTCGCAGCGGGACGACGACGTGCCGAGGCGAGATGCTGCCTGCGGCCACTTCGGGGAGGAAGGGCTGGTAGGTCATGTACGACCGGGGGTCGACGACCGTGACGGTCGCCTCGCCGTAGCGCATCTTCTTCATGATCCGCTTGGCCGCGTACAGGCCTACGTACCCACCTCCTACAACGAGGATCCTGGGACGCTCCGTGGTGCTCATGGAACGAGTATCCAGCACCCAAAGGGGTGCCGCTCGTGAGCCCCTTCACAAGCAGTCGGAGACCCTCTGCTACACTGCGCGGCCCACGTGACGGAGGTCATGGTGCGCAACGGGAACCACGGTGTAACGGGAGTCGTTGTGCACCCGTCCTGAACTGGCCCGTAAGCCCTCAACCGGACTGGACCACCGGGTCTTGTCCATACGTCTGATGCGGAACCGGTTGCGTCCGCTATTCGTACGAACGCCTTGGAAAAGAGGCCTGAGGGCCTCGCGAGACCCCCAAAAGGCCCTCCGCGCGCGCCATCAGGCCACTTTCCTTTGTGAAGAACTTCACGAACTTCTTGTGGATCACGGGACCAAAGTCCCCCGCAGACCCCTCCGAGGGCCCTTCAGGCAGCGGACCAGGCGATGCCGTCCAGGATGTCGTGCTCCGAGACGACGACCTCGGACGCGCCGATGCGTTCCATGATCGCCAGGAGGACCAGGGCGCCGGCGCCGATCACGTCCACCCGGCCCGGGTGCATCACGGGGATCGCCGCGCGCTCGGCGTGGGGGGCCGTCAGCATCCGCTCGCTGATCTCGCGGACCTGGTCGTAGGAGATCCGGGAGTGGTGGATCGCCGACCAGTCGTACTCCGCAAGACCGAGGGCGATGGCGGCGACCGTGGTCACCGAGCCGGCCAGGCCCACCAGGGTGCGGGCCTCGCCGAGCGGGACCGTCTCGGCGGCCAGGTCCAGCGCCGCCTCGATGTCGGCCCGCATGGCGGCGATCTGCGCCTCGGTCGGCGGGTCGGTGACGGCCCCGTCGACGACGAGGTGGCGCTCGGTCATCCGGACGCAGCCCACGTCGACCGAGCGGGCGGCGCGCACGTGGTCCTCGCCGACCACGAACTCCGTCGAGCCGCCGCCGATGTCCACCACCAGGAACGGCCGCTCCAGGTGCTCGTGCGTCACGAGTTCCTTGGTGGCGCCGGTGAAGGAGAACTCGGCCTCCTGGTCGCCGGAGATCACCTCGGGCTCGACGCCCAGGATGTCCATGACCCCCTGGACGAACTCGTCCCGGTTCTCGGCGTCCCGGGAGGCGGAGGTGGCCACGAAGCGGATCCGCTCCGCGCCGAACTCCTTGATGACCGCCGCGTACTCGCGGCAGGCGGCGAAGGTGCGCTCCAGGGCCTCGGGGGCGAGGCGGCCGGTCTTGTCCACGCCCTGGCCGAGGCGGACGATGATCATCCGTCGGTCCAGCTCGACCAGCTCGCCCGTGGCCGGGTCGCAGTCCGCGACCAGCAGGCGGATGGAGTTCGTACCGCAGTCGATGCCCGCGACCCTCGTCATGCGTCCGACTCCTTCTTCTCCGCCTTCTCCGCGCACGGGGTGACGCAGGCGCCCTTGGCCCACCACTCCGGCAGCATCGCCAGGGCCTCGTCGCCGAACGGGTTCACGCCCGGGCCCGCGGCCAGGGAGTGACCGACCAGCACGTGCAGGCACTTCACCCGGTCCGGCATCCCGCCGGCGCTCGGGAAGCCCTGGAGCACCTCGATGGCGTCGCGGCGCTGGATGTAGTCCTCGTGCGCCTTCCGGTACGCGGCGGCCAGCTCCGGGTCCTCGGCGAGGCGGGCCTGCATCTCCTTCATCACGCCGTTGGCCTCCAGCGTGCCGATCGCGGAGGCCGCGCGCGGGCACGTCAGGTAGTACAGCGTCGGGAAGGGGGTGCCGTCGGGGAGCCGGGGGGCGGTCTCCACCACGTCCGGCTGGCCGCAGGGGCAGCGGTGGGCGATGGCGCGCAGGCCGCGCGGCGGGCGGCCGAGCTGCTGCTCGAACGCCTCGATGTCCGCGTCGGTCGGCTCGGTCCGGTCGGTCTGGGGCGGGGGCGTCTGCATGCCTGGAGGAAGTCTCTTCGTTCTCGTGGATGGGTGCTGCGGTGCGTCGTCGTACCGGTCAGTCGCCCGGGCGGTCGGCCTTGTCGACGCCGTCCCAGACGTTGGAGTACCACGGGCGGTCGGAGCCGGCCTGGCCGGTCCGGTGCCGCTCGGGGCCCTGCGCGCCGGGGTCGGTCATGATGTAGCCGGTCTCCCCCGGGCGGAGGAAGTGCAGGTGTTTGCGCGCCTGCTGCTCGGCGTAGGCGTTGTCCTGCCAGCGGGCCTTCTCGTCGCGCAGCCGCTCAAGGCGGTCCCGCGCGGCCGCGGCCGCCCGCTGCTGCTCCGCGATCTCCGAGCGCTGGGACACGTACTGGCGCATCGGATACGCGAGGGCGACGACCAGCGTACAGAGCACGAGCACCAGGAGCGCGGCGCGGCCGGTGAGCCGGCTGCGGCGGACCTGGCGGCGCGACTGCGAGCGGTAGACGTGGGCGGCGGTCCGCTCACCGAGCTGCTTGAGCCTGGTCGCGGTCGAGAAGGTGGAGAACCGATCCCGGTTCCCGGCCATTGATCCCGCCTCCCCTGTTGTACGCACTACGCACTACGTCCCCGCACACGGTACGGGACCGAGTGCGGGGACGCAGGGAGGCTAGGCGAAGGCTCAGCCCTTGAAGCGCGGGAAGGCGCTGCGGCCCGCGTACACGGCGGCGTCGTCGAGGATCTCCTCGATGCGCAGCAGCTGGTTGTACTTGGCGACGCGGTCCGAGCGGGCCGGGGCGCCGGTCTTGATCTGACCGCAGTTCACGGCGACGGCGAGGTCGGCGATGGTGACGTCCTCGGTCTCACCGGAACGGTGCGACATCATGCACTTGAAGCCGTTGCGCTGGGCCATCTCGACGGCGTCGAGGGTCTCGGTCAGCGAACCGATCTGGTTCACCTTCACGAGCAGGGCGTTCGCGGAGCCCTCCTCGATGCCGCGGGCCAGGCGCTCCGGGTTGGTGACGAAGAGGTCGTCGCCGACGATCTGGACCTTGGAGCCCAGCTTGTCGGTGACGGTCTTCCAGCCGGCCCAGTCGTCCTCGAACAGCGGGTCCTCGATGGAGACCAGCGGGTACGCCTCGACGAGCTCGGCGTAGTAGTCGGTCATCTCGGCGGCCGAGCGGGACTGGCCCTCGAACTCGTACTTGCCGTCCTTGTAGAACTCGGACGCGGCGACGTCGAGCG
Source organism: Streptomyces sp. NPDC057010 (assembly GCF_042673805.1). Classification (NCBI taxonomy): domain Bacteria; kingdom Bacillati; phylum Actinomycetota; class Actinomycetes; order Kitasatosporales; family Streptomycetaceae; genus Streptomyces; species Streptomyces sp. NPDC057010. Next base: position 28,041 of record NZ_JBHUSC010000048.1, read on the forward strand.
CGAGCGCGATGTCCTTGCCCGGGGTGTAGCCGGCCTGCTTGATGGCCTCGACGATGAGGTCGAGCGCGGCGCGGTTGGACTCCAGGTTCGGGGCGAAGCCGCCCTCGTCGCCCAGGCCGGTGGAGAGGCCCTTGGTGTGCAGGACCTTCTTGAGGGTGTGGTAGACCTCGGCACCCCAGCGCAGCGCCTCGGAGAAGGACTCCGCGCCGATCGGGGCGATCATGAACTCCTGGATGTCGACGTTGGAGTCGGCGTGCGACCCACCGTTGAGGATGTTCATCATCGGAACGGGCAGCAGGTGCGCGTTCGGGCCGCCGAGGTAGCGGAAGAGGGGGAGGTCGGAGGCCTCGGACGCGGCGTGCGCGACGGCGAGGGAGACGCCGAGGATGGCGTTGGCGCCGAGCGAGCCCTTGTTGTCGGTGGCGTCCAGGTCGAACATGGCCTGGTCGATCAGGCGCTGCTCGGTGGCGTCGTAGCCGACGAGCTCCGGCCCGATCTGCTCGATGACGGCGAGGACGGCCTTCTCGACACCCTTGCCCATGTAACGGTTGGGGTCACCGTCACGGAGCTCGATGGCCTCGAATGCACCGGTGGAGGCGCCGGACGGAACTGCAGCACGGCCGGTGCTGCCATCGTCGAGGCCCACCTCGACCTCGACCGTGGGGTTGCCTCGGGAGTCCAGGATTTCCCGGGCTACGACGACGTCGATGGACGGCACGAGCATCTCCTTCTGGGATGTGACGCTGGGTGTGCGGTGGCGTCAGGCCGTGGGATGGCCTCGCCGACTAGAGCCTAACCGGCTCCGGGCACTCGGCCAGCCGACCGCCCGCGTCCTGGGACGAAAAAGGGGCCGAATACCTTGCTTCCAGGACATACGACTCTTGATCGTCGGGTATCCACCGGGCAAAACGCCGCCGCCCGGCGCGTGGGGGGAGACGCGCCGGGCGGTGGGGAGCGCGGCTATTGCCGCAGTGTTCAGCTGAGCTTCAGCTTCTGACCGGGGAAGATCAGGTCGGCGTCGGAGACGATGTCCTTGTTCAGCTCGAAGAGCTTCTCCCAGCCGCCCTTGACGCCGTTGGCGTCGGCGATGGCGCCCAGGGTGTCGCCGGGCTTGACCTCGTAGGAGCCGTTGCCGGTCTTGGGGGCCTCGGCGCGCTCGGAGCGGGTGGTCGGGGCGGCCTCGGAGCGCTGGGTCTCCTTCTTCGGCGCGGCCTTCTGCTCGGTCTTCTTCGGAGCGGCCTTCTGCTCCGTCTTCTTCGGCTCGGTCTTCGGCTTGGAGGGGGCCTCGGGAGCGCCGCCGCCGTACGAGGAGTTGGACAGGCCGACGCCGCAGGACGGCCAGGCACCCTTGCCCTGGCCCTTGAGGACCTTCTCGGCGATGGCTATCTGCTGGGACTTGGAAGCCTGGTTGGCCTGCGGGGCGTACGCCTTGCCGCCGTACGCGGCCCACGTCGAGGCCGAGAACTGCAGGCCGCCGTAGTAGCCGTTGCCGGTGTTGATGGCCCAGTTGCCACCGGACTCGCACTGCGCGACGCGGTCCCACTCGCCCGCCGTGGCGGCCGAGGCGGAGCTCGCGGCCATCAGGGGCGCGGCGACGGCCACACCGGCGACACCGGCGAGCGTGACGATGCGGGTCGCCTTGGAGGCGCGGCGGTGCTTGCCCTTGCCGGAAAGCAGCATGAGGTTTCTCCTCACCGACGCCTACGAGGTGAGCTGTCGGGTTCGGGCGGATGAGTTGCCCGGTCGTGCGACCTAGCGCACGGCTTAACCCCTAGCCGGTGGCGTGACCGTCTCTCAACGGCCGCTCCCGGCGCCTACCTTGGTTCCCCCGCTCCTGCCTTCGGCGCTTGACGCGACGACTGTTCCCCCCGTCCGCCGGCAGGATTCGGCGATGCGGTCGAAGGAGCCCGCGGTGGCGGGCGATTCAGAAGGTAGACAGGCCTCCCCCCGATGTTCAACAAGCGACATCGGGGGGAAACGGCCCCTACTTGCGTTCCACTTACGCACGTTTGCGCAGGTGAGGACAGGGTTTGCAGAATCCCCGAGGGGTGACACGCCAGTTGACCGGAAGAGACACATGTCTCACTTACAGAAAACGGACAATCAAGTCTTTCCGGATGCCCGAAGTGCCCTTATTTTGCGGTTAGATCCAGGTTCTGGCCGGGCTTGATCAGGTTGGCGTCCTGGCCGATGACCTGCTCGTTGGCCTGGTACAGCGCGCTCCAGCCGCCCTTGACCCCCTTGGCATCCGCGATGGCGGCGAGGCTGTCGCCCTCCTGCACCGTGTACTTGGGCTCCGACGGGGCATCAGAGACGGCCGGCGCCTCGGCGGCGGGTGCTCCGCGGTGCTTGCCCGTGCCCTCGGCCGGGGTGGCCGACGGGGCGGCGGGGGAGGTGGGTTCGGCGGAGGCGCCGGGGGCCGTCGGGCCGGGCGTGACGCCGGGCGTCGCGGGCGCCGTCGGGTCGGCCGGGGTGAGCGGCGGGGCGGTGGGGTCCACCGGATCCGTGGTCACCGGGGCCGTCGGGTCGGCGGGGGTGACGGGCGGGACGGTGGGGACGGTCGGGGTGGTCGGGGCGGTCGGGTCCGCGGGGGTCACCGGAAGCGTCGGGTCCGTGGTGAGGTCGTCCGGCGACGGCATGACGGGCAGTCCGAGCGAGGGGCCGAGGGGGCCGTCGGGAACCACGAAGGAGGGGCTCTCGGACGGGCCCGGGGTCGGCTGCCCGTAGTCCGTGGACGGCTTGCCGTGTCCGGTGACGGGCACGCCGTCGTCGGGACGGGAGGGCGAGGGGGTGACGGAGTGGGAGCCGCCCGGCAGGCCGGGGTCCACCGCGGCCGCGGGGCTCTGCTGGTCCAGCCCGGCCGATGCCGCGCACAGCGACCACGCCTGCGTTCCCTGCGAAGCGAGTACGCGCTCGGCGACGGCTATCTGCTGCGACCGGCTCGCGAGGTCGGCGCGCTTGGCGAAGTCGAGCCCGCCGGCGGCCTGCCACTCCTCCTGCGTGAACTGGAGTCCGCCGTACGATCCGCTGCCGGAGTTGGCGGTCCACGTGCCGCCGCTCTCGCATTCGGCGACCTTGTCCCACGTCGAGGTGTCCGCCGCGCTCGCGCTTGTGGCGGCGAGCAGCGGCAGGGCCAGCGCGGAGCCGGTGACTCCGGCGGTGACGACGATCGCGGGGATCTGGCGGGGGCGTCTGTGGCGGCCGTTCCCGGGAAGCATGAGGCTGCACCTTTCGCATAACGGCGGGGTAACGGCAGAACCTAGCGGCCTTCGAACGCATGTCACAAGTTCGGCAGGGAACTGACTTCCGGTCAGGCGGCGCTCAGATGTTTCGGGGTGTGAAGCGCACAGGGAGAGTGCGCAGGCCACGCATGATCAGTCCGCCGCGCCAGCGCAGGTCTTCCGGCGGAACGGCGAGTTCCAGATCCGGCAGACGCGTGAGCAAAGTCGCAAGCGCCGTCTGTCCTTCAAGTCGTGCGAGCGGAGCGCCCAGGCAGTAGTGGATCCCGTGCCCGTATCCGAGGTGCTGGTTGTCGGTGCGCCCGAGGTCGAGGGTGTCCGGATCGGCGAACCGGGCCGGGTCGCGGTCGGCTGCCGCGAGGACGACCAGGACCGGGTCCCCGGCCGCGATCGGCTGCCCGCCGAGGGTCAGCGGCTCGGTGGCGAACCGCCAGGTGGCCAGCTCCACGGGGCCGTCGTAGCGCAGCAGCTCCTCGATCCCGGTCTCCAGCAGCGCGCTCTGACCGGCGGCGAGCGAGAGCTGGAGGCGCTCGCGCTGATCCGGGTTCATGAACAGGGCATGCAGCCCATTACCGATCAAATTGACCGTGGTTTCGAAGCCGGCGAAGAGCAGGATGAAGGCCATGGCGGTGGCCTCACCCTCCGTCAGGTGGTCTCCGTGGTCGCTCGCCCGGATCAGGTCGGAGATCAGGTCGTCGCCCAGATCATCCCTTTTGCGGTGGATGAGCTCGCCGAGGTAGGTGCGCATCTGCTTGACCGAGCGGGCCACTCCGCCGCGCGGACCGCCGCCGTGCCGGATCATCATCCCGGCCCAGTCGCGGAAGTCGTCCTGGTCCTCGCGCGGTACGCCGAGCATCTCGCAGATGGCGTAGATGGGGAGCGGGAAGGCGAACTCGTGGATGAGGTCCGCCTCCCCCTTCTCCTGGAACTGCCCGATGAGGTGGTCGGTGAGCGCCTGCACCCGCGGGGTGAACTCGGCGACCCTGCGCGGGGTGAACGCCTTCGACACCAGGCGCCGCAGCCGGGTGTGGTCCGGCGGGTCGATGTTCAGCAGGTGCGTCATCAGCTCCGCCTTGCGCTCGCCCGGAATGCCCGTCTTGCCCTTGGCGTGGGCGGGCTCCGCGTGGTGCGCCGGATTCTTGCTGAGCCGCTGGTCGGCGAGGGCCTGGCGGGCGTCGGCGTACCGGGTCACCAGCCAGGCCTCGACCCCGCTGGGGAGCTTGGTGCGGTGCACCGGGGAGTGCTCGCGCAGCCATGCGTAGGCCGGGTAGGGGTCGGTCGCGAACTCCCAGTCGAAGAGGGTCGGACCCTGGGGCGAAGGGGAGTCGGCGGGGGATGCGGGAGTCTGCTCGTGCACCGGATGACCGTATCCCGGCATACGACCCCCATCCCATATGGGTCGTTCGTCGCGGCTGTCCGTAGATCCGCCATCGCTTGACCTCACCTTGTCCGACATTCCTACTTTCGGTTTTGTGGATGTGAGGATCTTGAAAAGCAGCTTCGCGGTGGTGGAGAGACGGGCCGAACACGCGGTCAAGTACTTCTACTCCCACCTCTTCTGGCACAACCCCGGAGTCCGTGAACTCTTCCCGGCCTCCCCCGAGGACATGGAGCGTCAGCGCGACCGGCTCTTCGCCGCGCTCACACACGTGATCGCCCACCTGGAGAACGAGACCCTCGTCCCCTACCTACGCGACCTCGGGCGCGACCACCGCAAGTTCCTGGCGGGCCCCGAGCACTACGCCGCCGTGGGCACCAGCCTGATCGCCGCCCTCGCCGAAACCTCCGGCGAGGCCTGGACCCCGCAGGTGGAGAAGGCCTGGACCGAGGCGTACCAGGTGATCGCCGACGCGATGATGGCCGGCGCCGCCACCGGCGAGGACCCGCCGTGGTGGGACGCGGAGGTGGTCCGCCACCTCCAGTACGGGCAGGACATCGGCGTCCTGACCCTCAGACCGCACGCCCCCTTCCCCTACCTCCCCGGCCAGTACACGAGCGTGAGCAGCGCCCGGGTCCCGACGACCTGGCGCACGTACTCGATCGGCAACGCCCCGCGCCCCGACGGCACGATCGACCTGCACGTCAGCCGGATCGAGCGGGGGCGGCTCAGCACCGCCCTGGTCGACGAGAGCCGGCCGGGCGACCTGCTGCGGCTCGGCGCCGCCGGCGGGCAGCTGACCTTCCGCCGCACGGACCGGCCGGCCAGCCTCATCGCCGCGGGCACCGGCTGGGCGCCGATCCGCGCCATGCTGGAGGACCTCGCGGACCACCCCCCTGATCAGGACGTACGGCTCTTCGTGGTCGCGCGGGACGCCGCCTACCTCTACGACCGCCCGCTCATCGACGAGTACGCCGCCGCCCTCGGCTGGCTCGGCGTCACCTACATCACGCCCGCACCCGGGCAGCACCGCAACCAGGCCACCGACCGGCTCGCCACCGCGCTCAGCAACCGGGGCCTGTGGCCCGCCCAGGACGTCTACCTCAGCGGGCCGCCGCAGTTCATCGAGGAGACCGCCCACCTCCTGGAGGAGCTCGGCGCCCACCCCGACCGGATCTTCTACGACTCCGTACCCGCCGCCGGCAGGGGCCACGGCCCGGGCGGCCGACCCCTCGGCTTCGGCGAATGGTTCCTGAACCGCCCGTCGCCGCACTGGCACAACCCCTCGGGCCGCGCACCGCGCCCGTACTAGAACAGCACCGCTGAGGGCTACTCGCCGACGCCCTCGGCGGCCCGGATCGCGTCCCGGTAGACGCGAGCCGCCGCGCGCAGCGCCGTTTCCGGGTCGATCCCCGACGCCTCGGCGCGTGCCGCCAGCTCCAGCAGCTCGTACCCGATGCCCTCGCCGCGGGGCAGCTCCACTGCCACGCCGCCCGCACGGGCCCGTCCGGCGAGCTTGGCCGCGAGGGCGAGACCCGGCTGGCCCAGCGGGATCCCGTCGGTCACCGAGTCGCGCTGCTTCTCGACCGCCTTCGTGCGCAGCCAGTGCGCCTTGACCTCTTCCGGGGTGTTCGCCTCGGCGTCGCCGAACACGTGCGGGTGCCGGTGGATCAGCTTCTGGACCAGGGTCCCCGCCACGTCGTCGATGGAGAACGCCTCGTCTGGGTCTTCGGCCTCCTCGGCGATCCGCGCGTGGAACACGACCTGGAGCAGGACGTCCCCGAGCTCCTCGCGCAGCTCTTCCCGGTCACCGGCCTCGATCGCCTCGACGAGCTCGTACGCCTCCTCGATCCCGTACTTGACCAGGTCCTCGTGGGTCTGCCGGGAGGACCAGGGGCACTCGCGCCGGATCCGGTCCATGACCTGGACCAGGTCGAGCAGGCGCGCGCCGGGCAGGTCGTAGGAGCCGGGCAGCAGCTCCAGGTCGGGCATCGAGACCCGGCCCGAGCCTGCGAGGCGCGCCAGCCCGTCGGTGAGCCGCTGGTCGCCCTCGCCCGACGGGAGCACCACGACCGTCCGGCCGCCGGCGCAGGCCTCGACCAGCTCGTGGGCGTCCGGGGTCTCGTGCTCGACCTCCACCCCCGCCTCCCGCAGGTACGGGAGCTGCGGGTGGCCGGGGTCGGCGCACAGCACCCGGTCCGCGGCGCGCAGGGTCTGCCACGCGGGCCAGGACAGCACGCCGGGGGCGACCCGGTGGCTGGTGGTCAGCAGGACGATGCGGCCGGTGGGCTCGACGGACGTGTCGTGGGAGGGGTCGTGGTCAGTCACCCTCCGAACCTACCTCCGGGCGGCGGCGTCACGCTCCGGCGGGTGCCTGCTCGGGCCGGGTGCGCTGGGTGATCCAGGGGGTCTCCCCGGCGCCGAGCTTGATCTGCTTGACGTCCCAGGCGCCGTAGCGCGGGTTGACCTCGATGTGCAGCGCCTTCGCGGCCGCCCGGGCCGGCTCCTCCAGCTTCCCGTTGCCGTACTTGGCGGTCAGCTTCGTCAGCAGGACGCGGTCGCGCAGGAAGCGGTCGACCTGGCCGGGGGCCATGGCGCCCTTCTGCAGCAGCAGCGCCTCGAACTGCTCGGCCCCGTTGTTGTCGTCGACGTACGCCTTGCGCTCGTCCTCGATCTCCTTCTCCGAGACGGTGATCCCGGCGGTCGCGGCCATCTTGTCGATGACGCGGCTCTGGAGCATCGAGTCCAGCTTCTGCCGCTCCAGGTTCGGGGTGCTCGCGATCAGCTCGGCCGCGGACTGCCCGGAACGGTTCTGCGCGGCGCGGACGTCGTTGACCTGGGCCTGGAGCGCGGAGGTGGTGATCCGTTCACCGCCGACGACGGCCGCGGTGCCGGGCCGGGTCCCGCCCGAGCAGGCGGACAGCAGGGGGGCCGCCAGGAGCAGGGCGGCGGAGACGGAGAGCGCTGTGCGACGGTGCAAAGGAGCCTCCAGGGCCGGGAGATTGTGCGTCGGTGCACAAGGGCCTTGCGATGATCGATGGTATGAGGTCACGGTGGTGCGGGCCACCGGTTCGACCAACGATTCCCGGGGTGTTGGGGTGCGCGTTCACCCTGTGGCCACCATCGCTTCCTCCGGTGCTGCCAGGGTCGGCCCACCATGTCGACACCGCACCGCTCTCCGCGCAGCGCACTGCGCCGCCCGAGCCTGCTCGGCTCGGGGCTCGCCGCCCTGCTCACGGCGGTGGCCGTGTGCGCCGGGGACGCCGTCGCCCGCGTCTTCCCGTACGGGCCGCGCCACCGCAGCATCAACGACCTCGGCAATCAGTTCGTGCCGTTCCACGCGCACCTGTGGGACCTCCTGCACGGCCGCGCGGAGGGCGGGCTGCTGTTCAACTGGCAGTCCGGCTACGGCACGAGCTTCCTGCCCGACCTGGGCACCTACCTGACGAGCCCGCTCTCGGTGCTCGTCGGGCTGTTCCCGCGGGCGGACGTGGACCTCGCGGTGTACGTCGTCACCGTGCTCAAGACCGCGCTCGCCGCGGCGGCCATGGCCTGGCTGCTGCGCACGCAGCGGCGCGGAGCCTGGTGGGCGGCGGGGCTGCTCGGGGCCTCGTACGCGCTGTGCGGCTGGTCGGTGATCGAGGCCTCCTACAACCCGATGTGGCTGGACGGGCTGATCGCCTTCCCGCTGCTGTGCCTGACGGGCGAGTGGGCGCTGCGCGGACGGCGGCCGCTGCTCGCCCCGCTGGTCGTGGCCGTCTGCTGGACGGCGAACTTCTACACCGCCTACATGGCGACGCTGGGCGCCGCGCTGGTCCTGCTCGTACGGGTGGTGCTGACCCGGGAGGGGGCCCGGGCCCGGCTCGGGGTGATCGGCCGGGCGGCCGGGGCGACCGTGCTGGGGATCGCGCTCGCGGCTCCGGTGCTCGCCCCGCTGTTCCTCAGCTCGGCGCAGGCCTACCCGGGTTGGGTCAAGGAGTTCCGGCCCGTCGCCTCGGCGGACTTCTTCGCCCGGCTGCTGCCGGCGACGTACTCCTTCTCCTCCCCCGCCGTCTTCGTGGGGACCGGGACGCTGCTGCTCGCGGCCGCGCTGCCCTTCCACCGGGCGGTGCCGGCACGCACCCGGCTGGTGTGGGCGGGGCTCACGGTGGCGGTGGCGCTCTCCTTCCAGTGGGCGCCGACGCACCTGGCCTGGCACCTCTTCGCGACGCCGAACGGGAGCCCGTACCGGCAGACCTTCGTCCTCGCCGGGATCGTGGTGATCGCGGCCTGGACCGGGCTGGCGGCGGGCCTGCCCGGGCCGCGGGCGCTGGCGGCGGGGGCGGGCCTGCTCGCCGCGGCGGCCCTGTGGTCGCTCGGCAGTCCGCTCGCCACGTCCTGGGGGTACGTGCTGTTCGGCGGCGGCCTGGCCGCGGCGGGCGCGGCCTGGTGGGCACTGCGCCACCGGCGCCTGGTGCCGGTGGCGGCCGCGGTGCTGGCGGCCGTACTCGCCGGGCAGGCGGCCGCGACCACCGCCTACGGCCACAAGGGCAAGCTCGGCGGCCTCGACGACTACCCGTCCTGGGGTCCGGCGCACACGGCTCGCTCCGCTGCCCTCTCGGGCGCCGAGGGCTGGCCGGCGTACCGCACCGACCCGAGCCGGCCGGCCCTGACCGGCAACGATCCGATGCTCCTGGGCGGGGAGGGCGGCGCCTACTACAGCAGCCACACCCCGGCGGTGTTCACGGACACGATGGTCGCGCTGGGCGCCGGCTGGACCTCGCGCGGGCGCAACGTGCAGAGCATCGACAACCCGGTGGTCGACGCCCTGTTCGCGGTCGGCGCCCGTCTCCAGCCGGACGGCACGGTCCGCCGCGCCGAGGTCCCGCCGCTGGTCACGACCCGCCCGCCGGGCGAGCCCGCCCCCTACGGCGAGTCCCCCTTCGCCAACCAGGAGCTGCTGCTGGGCGCGAAGGTGTACGAGGACCCCCTCTCCCCCGGGGTCTGCCGCGCGGGCACCGAGGCCTACCTGTGGGCGCCGGAGTACAACGCGACCGCCCGCCTCGCCGACGGCCCGGCCTTCCGGCTGAACGGCAACGCCCCGCGCAACCGGGCGGCCCTCCAGCCCCTGGGCACCTCCCGGGGCGCCTCCTCGCCGCTGGTCTTCGACGCGGCCGCGCCGCCCCGCTGGACCCTGTCCTGCCTGGACCGCTCGAAGCTCGACCCGGCGGTCGCCGCCCTGCGCGCCTCGGCGGCCACCTCGATCCGGGTCGGCCCCTCGGACGTCCGCGCCGACCTGCCCGCGGGCGCCGCGGGCACGGCGGTCCTCTCGACCCCCGCCATCGCCGGCTGGACCTGCAACGACCGCCCCGCCTCCTCCTACCTGGGCCTGGTCGCGTTCCCCCTCACCCCCGGCACCACCCACCTCACCTGCACGTTCCGCCCCCCGGGCCTCGCCCCGGGCACGGCCGTCGCGGGAGGGGCGCTGGCCGTCCTGCTGGCCCTCCACCTCGCCCGCCGCCGCGGGGGAAGCCAGGCCACTCATTCGGGCGAAAGCACCCTTCCAGCGTAGAACGCGACGTTCTACGCTGGAAGCATGGACCGCATCCCCGTACGTGAACTCAACCAGCACACCAGCGCCGTGCTCGCGCGAGTGCAGCGCGGTGAGTCCTTGGAGGTCACCGTGAGCGGAACAGCCGTCGCGCGGCTCGTGCCCATCACACCGACGCAGTCCCTGCTCGACCGTCTCGTCGCGGAGGGGCGTGCCACCGCGCCCCTTTCCGGCGGGACCTTCCCCCTTCCGCCGGTTCTGGGCGACCCCGGGGTGGATGCCGCCGCGGAACTCGCCGCAGCGCGCGACGAAGAGCGCTGGTGATCTATCTCGACTCCGCGGCCGTCGTGAAGCTGGTCCGCCGGGAGCACGGCAGTGCCGAGCTGGTGGCCTGGCTGGCCGAACGTCCGCAGACGCCCCTGGTCTCGTCCTCCTTGGTCGAGGTCGAGGTTCCGCGAGCCCTGCGCCGGTCCACTCCACAGGCGCTGGCCGGCGTGCCGGGCGCGCTGACACGTCTGTACCGACTGGAAATCGACCAGGCTGTACGGGCAACGGCCGCCGCGTACACGGACCCCCTGCTGCGCTCGCTCGACTCGATCCACCTCGCCACCGCGCAGCTCCTGGCCGGCCAGCCGGGCGCCGAGCAGCTCACCTTCGTGACGTACGACCAGCGCCTGCTCAAGGCTGCGGAGTCACTCGGCCTGGCCATCGCCTCGCCCGGTACGTGACGAGGGGTTCGCCCTTGACCTGCGCTCGGCCGATGTTGCGGCCGCCGGGTCAGCGGACCTGGCTCAGCCATTGGAGGGTGCGGCGGATTTCGGTCGGGAAGGGGTGGGCCGGGCCGTGGAGGCGTTCGGCGTCGAACAGGAGGCGGGCCAGGGTGTCGTGGGCCGCCGGGCGGTCGCCGAGGGAGAGCAGCAGGTGGGCTATGCGGCGGCGGACCTCCAGGGGGAGGCCCGGGTCCGGGTTGGCGTAGTGGTTCTCGAAGAGCGGGAGCAGTGAGCGGTACTCCGCCAGGGCCGCGGCCGGTTCGCCGAGCTGTTCCAGGCACTGGGCCGCGTCGTAGCGGAAGCGCAGGGCCTGCGGGTCGCCGGCCGGGAACTCGTCGGCGAGGCGGCGCAGTTCGGGCAGGGCGCGGCGGTACTGGCCGTCGTCCATCAGCGTGGCCGCGTACTGCTTGCGCAGGGAGCGGACGACCGGGGAGTGCTCGCCGTGCTCGGCGGCTGCCGCCGGGAGGATGCCGCCCAGGATGTCCACGGCCTGGGTGAGCCGGCCCTGGTCCAGGAGCTTGCGGGCCTCGTCCACCGCGCCCGGGATGTCCGGCTTCGGGGGCACGGGAGTCGCCGTCGGCGGGGTGCTCGGCCGGGGCGGGATGACGGTGGCCCGGTCGGGCCAGGGGGCGTGGGGGCGCAGGAAGGGGCGCGTCGGGTCGAGCGGGCCGGTCGGGGCCGCGCTGCCGCGGGCCGGGAGCAGCGGGGTGAGGGCCTCGTACACCTCCTGCGCGGAGGCGGGCCGGTCCTGCGGATCCTTGGCGAGGAGGCGCAGGAGGACGGCCTCCAGCTCGGCGGGCACCTCCGGGCGCAGCCGGCGCACCGGGACCGGGGGCTCGTAGAGGTGGCGGTGCAGGACGCCCAGCGCGGTGGAGCCGGCGAAGGGGACGTTGCCGCTGAGGAGTTCGTACAGCAGCACGCCGAGCGCGTACAGGTCGGTGTACGGGCCGACCGCGCCGCTCATGGCCTGCTCGGGCGCCATGTACGCCGGACTGCCGATGGGCGAGCCGGTGCTCGTGAGGCGGGTGGTGTCGGTGTCCATCACCGAGGCGACACCGAGGTCCAGGACCAGGACGGTGCCGTCCGGGCGGATCATCACGTTGCGCGGCTTGAGGTCGCGGTGCACGATCGGCACCGCGTGCACGGCCGACAGCACCGCGCACAGCTGCGCGACCACCGCGACCGCCCACGGCCAGGGGTACGGGTCGTGTTCGGCGAGGTGGTCGGCGAGGTCGGAGCCCTCGACGTATCCCATGACGAGGAACAGCTCGTCGCCGTCGCTGCCGGCGTCGTGCACGGTGACCAGGCCGGGGTGGTCGACCTGCGCCGTGACCCGGCATTCGCGCACGAAGCGGCGGCGCAGCTCCTCGGCGACCGTGCCGGGCCCCGCGACCTTGTCGGGGGGCAGCAGTTTGACGGCGACCCGCCGGTCCAGGCGCCGGTCGTACGCCGTCCAGACCTGGCCCATGCCGCCCTGGCCGAGGATGGTGGCGAGCTGGTAGCGGTCGCCGATGAGCCGGTCGGTCACTGATTGAGGTCCTGGATCGGGGTGTCGTTCGGGTCCTGGTACGGGCCGCCGGGCCGCGGGGGCTGCGGGGGCTGGTGCGGCTGCCTGCGCAGCAGTTCGCTGAGCTCGTCGAGCTCGGCGCGGACCTGCCCGAGGCGCGGGGGCGGGGTCGGCTGCGGCGGGACCTGCGGCGGCACGGGGGTCTGCGCGGGCGGGTACCCGTACGAGGGCGCCGTCTGCTGCGGGTGGGCGTACGGGGAGGGCTGCGCCGGGTACCAGGGCGCGGGCGGGGCCCCTCCGGCCGCCCGGAGCTCGTAGTGGCGGATGTCGGCCACGAGGAAGTACACGCAGGTCGCGAGGGCCGTGAGGAGGGTGCCGCCGGCCCCGGTGTTGCCCTGCCAGCCGCTGGTGTCCTCGGTCGGGTCGAGCCCGATCAGCACGACCCACGCGACGGAGAGCCCGCCGCTGATCACGAGCAGCGCCCAGTCGACGGTCTTGCGGGTGAGCAGCGCGAGCCGCAGCATCGTGGCCCAGGCGAGGAAGCCGCAGCTGAGAATGGGCAGCAGCGCGAACAGCACGCGCAGGGCCACCACGCCCCCGGAACTGGGCTGGTGACCGTGCTGCGGCGGCGGGAGGCCGGGGCCGTGCATCGCTGCTCCTGACGGGCCGTGCGGAAAGGCTTGCGGAGCGAAGCGTATAAGCCTTTCCGGCCGCTGGTGAGGGGATGTGCCCAACCGTTGTACGGTCGCGGCCCCGCTGGTCAGTCCGGTGTGACCGTGCCGTCCGACGAGCCGTCGGCCCGGGCCCGGAAGCGGACTCCGTAGCGCTGCTGTTCGCTCAGGGCGGGCTTCGGCGAGCGAGCTCCCCCAAACGGGCGTACCGTCCCAAAGGGATACGGAAGGGAGCCCTCGTATGGGGATCTTCGACAAGGCCAGGGAAATGCTGCAGGGCCACGGCAAGCAGGCGAAGCAGGCGTCCGACGCCGCCGAGCGCCAGATCAACCAGCGGACCGGTGACAAGTACACCGACCAGGTCGACCAGGCCCAGCAGCAGATGGAACGACGGCTGGGCATCGACGACGACCCGAACAAATAGCCGCCTCAGGAGGCCGGGCCGCACGGGCCCGGCCTCCTGCGCGGCTCAGGAGCCGAGGATCGTCGCGAGGAACTCCCCGGTCCAGGCCAGCAGTTCCCGCCCGACCAGCGGCTTCCCGCCGATCTTCCCCGTCTTCGGGCGCGGGATCAGCACCTGCGAGGCGGCGGGCTTGAGCACCGCCCCCGGGTAGAGCCGCTTCAGGCGCAGCTCCTGCGACTCGCGCAACTCCACCGGCCCGAAGCGGATGTTCGGGCCCTGGAGGGTGATGTCGGCGACCCCGCACGCCCGGGCGAGCATCCGCAGCCCGGCCACCAGCAGCAGGTTCTCCACCGGCTCGGGCAGCTTGCCGTAGCGGTCGGTGAGCTCCTCCCGTACGGCCTTCACGTCCGCCTCGGAGTTGGCGGAGGCGATGGCCCGGTAGGCCTGCAGGCGCAGCCGCTCGCCCGGCGCGTAGTCGTGCGGGACGTGCGCGTCGACCGGCAGCTCGATCTTGACTTCGAGCGGCGGCTCCTCCTCGACCCCGCCCTCGACGGCGGCCCGGTAGTCGGCGACCGCCTCGCCGACCATGCGGATGTACAGGTCGAAGCCGACGCCCGCGATGTGCCCGGACTGCTCGCCGCCGAGCAGGTTGCCCGCGCCGCGGATCTCCAGGTCCTTCATCGCCACGTACATGCCGGCGCCCATCTCGGTGTGCTGGGCGATCGTCGCGAGCCGCTCGTGCGCGGTCTCGGTCAGCGGCTTCTCCGGCGGGTAGAGGAAGTACGCGTACCCGCGCTCGCGGCCGCGGCCCACGCGGCCGCGCAGCTGGTGGAGCTGCGAGAGGCCGAAGTTGTCACCGCGCTCCACGATCAGCGTGTTCGCGTTGGAGATGTCGATGCCCGACTCGACGATCGTCGTCGAGACCAGCACGTCGAACTTCTTCTCCCAGAAGTCCACGACGACCTGCTCCAGGGCCTGTTCGGACATCTGCCCGTGCGCCGTCGCGATCCGCGCCTCGGGCACGATCTCGCGCAGCTTGGCGGCCGCCCGGTCGATGGACTCGACCCGGTTGTGGATGTAGAAGCACTGGCCCTCGCGCAGCAGTTCGCGGCGGATGGCCGCGCCGATCTGCTTCTCCTCGTACGGGCCGACGAAGGTCAGGACCGGGTGCCGCTCCTCCGGCGGGGTGGTGATCGTCGACATCTCGCGGATGCCGGTCACCGCCATCTCCAGGGTGCGCGGGATCGGTGTCGCCGACATCGTCAGCACGTCCACGTTGGCGCGCAGCTTCTTCAGCTGCTCCTTGTGCTCGACGCCGAAGCGCTGCTCCTCGTCGACGATGACCAGACCCAGGTCCTTGAACTTGGTCTCCTGCGAGAACAGCCGGTGCGTGCCGATCACCACGTCCACCGAGCCCTCCTTCAGGCCCTCCATCGTGGCCTTGGACTCGGTGTCGCTCTGGAAGCGGGACAGCGCCTTCACGTTCACCGGGAACTGGCTGTAGCGCTCGGAGAAGGTGCCGAAGTGCTGCTGCACGAGGAGCGTCGTGGGCACGAGGACGGCGACCTGCTTGCCGTCCTGGACCGCCTTGAACGCGGCGCGCACGGCGATCTCCGTCTTGCCGTAGCCGACGTCGCCGCAGATCAGGCGGTCCATGGGGACGGATTTCTCCATGTCCTCCTTGACCTCGGCGATGGTGGTGAGCTGGTCGGGGGTCTCCGCGTACGGGAAGGCGTCCTCCAGCTCGCGCTGCCAGGGGGTGTCCGGGCCGAAGACGTGGCCGGGGGCCGCCATGCGGGCGCTGTAGAGCTTGATGAGGTCGGCGGCGATCTCCTTGACCGCCTTCTTCGCGCGCGCCTTGGTCTTGGTCCAGTCGGCGCCGCCGAGCCGGTGCAGGGTGGGGGCCTCGCCGCCCACGTACTTGGTGACCTGCTCCAGCTGGTCGGTGGGGATGTAGAGGCGGTCGCCGGGCTGGCCGCGCTTGGCGGCGGCGTACTCGACGAGGAGGTACTCGCGGGTCGCGCCCTGGACGGTGCGCTGCACCATCTCGATGTAGCGGCCGACGCCGTGCTGCTCGTGGACGATGTAGTCGCCGGCCTCCAGGGTCAGCGGGTCGATCGTCTTGCGGCGGCGGGTCGGCATCCGGCCGAGGTCCTTGGTGGCGGTGCGCTGGCCGGTCAGGTCGGTCTCGGTCAGCACCGCGATCTTCAGGGCCGGGTCGACGAAACCGTTGTCGATCGAGCCGCACGCGACGTGCACGAGGCTCGGCTCCAGGGCGCGCAGGTCCGGCTCCAGCCGGGCCGCGATGCCCTCGCCGGCGAGGACCTCGACGGTGCGGGCGGCCGGGCCGTGGCCCTCGGTGAGGTAGACGGTGTGCCAGCCGTCGGCGATCCAGCCCTTGGTGTCGGCGAGCGCGCGGGCGGTGTCGCCGCGGTAGGCCTCCGGGGCGTGCATGCCGAGCTTGAGGACCGCCGGCTCGCCGGCTGATGTCAACGTGCTGCCCGCGGCCGTCTCGTCGGCGGCGAAGGGGGAGACGGACCACCACATCATGTCCAGCTCGCGGGCCCGGTCGCGGACGTCCGCGATCCCGCGCAGCGAGGCCGCGCCGACGTCGATCGGGGCCTCGCCGCCGCCGGCCGTGGCCGCCCAGGAGGCCATCAGGAACTCCTGCGAGGTGGCCACCAGGTCGGCGGCCCGGGTCCGGACCCGCTCGGGGTCGCACACGACGGCCATCGACC
Organism: Streptomyces sp. NPDC057010; assembly: GCF_042673805.1. Taxonomy (NCBI): domain Bacteria; kingdom Bacillati; phylum Actinomycetota; class Actinomycetes; order Kitasatosporales; family Streptomycetaceae; genus Streptomyces; species Streptomyces sp. NPDC057010. The sequence goes on from NZ_JBHUSC010000048.1 coordinate 44,277, forward strand.
CGGCGGGCAGGACGTCGATCAGCAGTTCCATGTCGTCGACGAGGACCGGGGCCAGGGACTCCATGCCCTCGACGGCGATCCCCTCGGCGATCTTGTTCAGCAGCTCGCCGAGCTCGGGGTGGGCCTCGGCGAGGGCCGCGGCCCGCTCCCGCACCTCGTCGGTCAGCAGCAGCTCGCGGCAGGGCGGGGCCCACAGGCCGTGCTCGGCGATCTCCAGCGACCGCTGGTCGGCGACCTTGAAGTAGCGGATCTCCTCGACCTCGTCGCCCCAGAACTCGATGCGCAGCGGGTGCTCCTCGGTGGGCGGGAACACGTCGAGGATGCCGCCGCGCACGGCGAACTCCCCGCGCTTCTCGACGAGCTCGACGCGCGCGTACGCGGCGGCGGCCAGCGCCTGGGTCACCTCGCCCAGATCGGCGCTCTGCCCCTGCCGCAGGCCCACCGGCACCAGGTCCCCCAGGCCCTTGACCTGCGGCTGGAGCACGGAGCGGATCGGCGCGACGACCACCGAGACGGGGCCGGCGGCCGGGTCGTCCTTGCTGGGGTGCGCGAGACGGCGCAGCACGGCGATCCGCCGGCCGACGGTGTCGCTGCGCGGGCTCAGCCGCTCGTGCGGGAGCGTCTCCCAGGACGGGTAGTCCACCACCTCGTCGGGCGAGGGCAGCAGCGAGCGCAGCGCCGCGGCCAGGTCCTCGGCCTCGCGCCCGGTGGCGGTCACCGCGAGGACCGTCCGCTCGGTCTGCCGGGCCAGCGCGGCGATCACGAAGGGCCGCGCGGCGGCGGGGCCGACCAGGTCCACGTGCATCCGGTTGCCGTCCCCGGCCGCGGTGACCGCCTCGGCGAGGGCGGGGTCCCGGGTGACGGCGTCGAGCAGTCCGTGCAGGCTCATGGGGAGGCTTTCCATCCGGTGAGAGGGCAACGCGAAGGACCCGACACGTCGCACGGGCCGGGGGTTCCCACCCTACGACGCCCCCTGCCTCCACGCGCGGGGGATTCACGTCCCCCGTGGGGGTGACGGAGCTGGCGCGGGCTGGGCCGACCTGATTACGCTTGGTCCAGCAGCTAGTCCACCTCTGCTCTGGAGTACGCATGGAAGCGGCCCGGCAGTACAACGTCCACGAAGCGAAGACGAACTTCTCCAAGATCCTGGAGGCGGTCGCCACCGGCGAAGAGGTGATCATCAGCAAGGCCGGCGAACCGGTCGCGAAGGTGATCCCCCTCGCGGGCAAGGTCCGGCGCACCGATTACGGCTCCCTCGCGGGCCGGATCGAGATCGCCGATGACTTCGACGACCTGCCCGACGGTTTCGCCGAGGCATTCGAGGTCGACGCGTGAAGCTCCTGCTCGACACACACGTCGTCCTCTGGTGGATGAACGGGGAGCTTCCCGATGCAACGCGGGAGCTCCTCGGGCGTGAGCTCACCGTGTACATGAGCGCCATCACGCCCTGGGAGATCTCCGTGAAGCAGGCTGCGGGCAAGCTCACCAGCACTGAGGATCTGGCATTGCAGGCCTGCAACACGCAGTTCCAGGCCCTGCCCATCGATGCCCACCACGGCGTCCTGGCAGGCAAGCTGCCCCTGCACCACAAGGATCCGTTCGACCGCATGCTGATCGCCCAGGCCCAGTCCGAGGGGCTGACCCTCGTCACGCGCGACAAGTTCATCCCGCTCTACGATGTCGACGTACTGACCGTCTGAGCTCGCCGCGTCGCCCCGCCGGAGAGACGCCGCCGGCCGAGGGAGCACGAGTCCGTGACGAGCAGCGATGCGATAGCGCGCCCCGCGACGGCGGCCACGACCACCGTGAAAGCGGTCAGGAGCCGGTGGGCCGGGCCGTGGGCCGTGGCCGGCGGGCTGTTCCTGATCTACCTCGTACTGTCCGTCGGGCGGTTCAGGCGCATGGAGTGGGCCTCCTGGGACCTGGGGATCTTCGAGCAGGCCATCCGCGCGTACGCGCACCTGCAGGCGCCGATCGCCGATCTGAAGGGGCCCGGCGCCAACATCCTCGGGGACCACTTCAGCCCGATCATCGCGCTCATCGCCCCCGTCTACCGGATCTTCCCCGGGCCCGTCACCCTCCTGGTCGTCCAGGCCGCCCTCTTCGCGCTCTCCGCCGTCCCCGTCACCCGCACGGCCGGACGGTTCCTCGGCCGTCCCCGCGGGACCGCCGTCGGCGTCGCGTACGGGCTGTCCTGGGGGATCCAGCGGGCCGTGGAGTTCGACTTCCACGAGATCGCCTTCGCCGTCCCCCTGATCGCCTTCGCCCTGGAGGCGCTGCTCGCCCGCCGCTGGCGCGCCGCCCTGCTGTGGGGGCTGCCGCTCGTCCTCGTCAAGGAGGACCTCGGCTTCACCCTCGCCGCCCTGGCCGTCGTCGTGGCCTGGCGGGCCCGGGCCTCCGACCGGCGGGCCGCCTGGACGGCCCTGGGCGTCGCCGCCGGCGCCGCCGTCTTCGCCGTCCTCGTCTTCACCGTGTTCATACCGGCCTTCGCGACCGCCGGCTACGGCTACTGGGACAAGCTCGACGGCGCGGGCAGCCCCCTCGACGGCATCGGCACCAAGCTCACCACCCTGACCTGGGTCCTGCTCCCCACCTCCGGGCTGCTCGCCCTGCGCTCGCCGCTGCTGCTGGTCGCCGCCCCCACCCTCGGCTGGCGGTTCCTGTCCGGCGACGACCACTACTGGTCCACCGACTGGCACTACAGCGCCGTGCTCATGCCCGTCGTGGCGCTCGCCCTCGTCGACGCCATCGACACCGCCCGGCGCAGCGACCGGCCCCGGCTGCGCGCGTACGCCCTCCAGATGCCCACCGCCGTCCTGGCCGCCGCCCTCGCCCTGAGCGCGACGGCCCTGCCGACGGCCAAGCTCGTGGAGGCCCGTACGTACGAGAAGCCGGCCCGCGCCACCGCCGTCGAGCGGCTCCTGGACCGGATCCCCGACGGCGCCACCGTGGAGGCCGACACCGTCCCGCTGACCAGGCTGACCTCCCGCTGCCGCGTGCTGTGGGTCGGCGGCAGCAAGGGCGTGGTCCCCGACTGGATCGCCATCGACAACGGCTCCAAGTGGGCCGGCGAGGACCCGACCGGCTACGCCCGCCAGCTGCACCCCGGCGAGCGGTTCACCGTGGTGGGCCAGGCGGAGGGCGTCGTCCTGATGCGGCGGACCTGAGACGGCAGGCCCGACATCGCGGGCCCGGCGGCGGGCACCGCACGACGAGGCGCCGGCCCGGAACCTCCCCCGTGGGTCCCGGACCGGCGCCTGCCCGTAGGGCCGCGGCTGCCGTGCTACTCGCTGGCGATCGCGTTCAGGACGTTCATCCGCCCCGCCCTGAAGGCCGGGATCAGGGCGGCGAACAGGCCCACGAGGGCCGACCCGGCGAACACCCCGAGGATCGTCGGCCACGGGATCTCCAGCACCTTCAGGCCCTGGAGCGCGAGCAGCTGCTGCGCGGTGGCCCCCCAGCCCATGCCCAGCCCGAGGCCGAGCAGGGCGCCGAAGAGGGCGATGACCACCGACTCCAGGCGGATCATGCGGCGCAGCTGGCGGCGGGAGAGGCCGATGGCGCGCATCAGGCCGATCTCGCGGGTCCGCTCCACCACCGACAGGGCGAGGGTGTTCACGACGCCCAGGACCGCGACGATGATCGCGAGGGCGAGGAGCCCGTAGACGATGTTCAGGAGCTGGCCGACCTGGTCCTTCAGGGACTGCTTGTAGTCGGCCTGGTTGCGGACCACGTACTGCGGGTACTGCGCCAGCCCCGACTTGACGGCCGCGTAGACGGTGTCCTCGTCCTGCCCGTCCTTCGCGCTGGCCAGCAGCATGAAGGGGCGCGGCAGCCGGTCCGCCGGGACGTTCGCCTCGGCGACGGCGGTGCTGATGTACTTCATCGTCTTGTCGAGGTTGCCCTCGTCGCTGGTGATCGCCGCGACCTTCAGCTTGACGGTGTTGCCGCCGGTGAAGGCGACCGTCAGCTCGTCGCCGAGCTTGATGCCGTGCTTGGTGGCGTACTCCGATCCCACCGACATCGCGTTCGTCCCGTACGCCGCCGCGTGCTCGCCGGCGACCATCTTGCGGCGGATGTCCTTGGCGTACGTGGGATCGGTGGCGCCGAGGCCCACTTCCTCGCTGGTGCCGTCGGGCGCGGTGACCTTGGCGTCGACCTCCCGGTAGGCGGTGACGTGGTCGAGGTCCTTGACGGCGCGGATCGCCTGCTCGGCCTGCGGCATGACCGGCTGCCTGGTCTGGGATTCGACGATGAAGTCCGCGCCGACCGACTTGTCGAGCTCTTCGGTGGCGGAGGCCACCATCGAGGAGCCGACCACCGACAGGCAGGCGACCAGCGCCAGGCCGATCATCAGGGCGGCCGCGGTGGCACCGGTGCGGCGCGGGTTGCGCAGGGCGTTGCGCTCGGCGAGCCGGCCGACGGACCCGAAGGGCCGCAGGACGATGCCCGACAGCACCCGCACCACTCCCGCGGCGAGCAGCGGGCCGATCACGATGAAGCCGATGAGGGTGAAGACGACGCCCAGCCCCAGCCAGAGCGATCCGGGGCCGGCCTCGTCGGCGGCCGAGGCCAGGTAGAGCCCCGCGCCGCCGATGGCGGTGAGGACCAGGCCGAGGACGGCGCGGACCCGGCCGGCCTTCTTGTCGCCGGGGGTGCCCGACTCGCGCAGGGCGGCCATCGGGGAGACCTTGCCGGCCCGGCGGGCCGGGATGAAGGCGGCGACGACGGTGACGACGACACCGAGGACGATGCCGACGACCGGGGTGGTCCAGGCGACGGTGAGGTCGTCGGTGGACAGGTTCATGCCCATCTGCCCCATGAGCTTCATCAGCCCGACGGCCAGGCCCACACCCACCCCGACGCCCGCGGCCGAGCCGACGAGACCGAGGAGGAAGGCCTCCAGGACGACGGAGTTCAGCACCTGGCCGCTGTCGGCGCCGATGGCGCGCATCAGGCCGATCTCGCGGGTGCGCTGGGTGACCAGCATGGCGAACGTGTTGAAGATCAGGAAGATGCCGACGAGGAAGGCGATGAGGGCGAAGCCGAGCATCGCGTACTTCATGACGTCGAGGAACGAGCCGACGTCCTTGCGGCCCTGGTCCGCGGATTCCTTCGCGGTCTGGAGCTTGTAGGTGCCGGCGCCGACGGCGGCGGCGATGTTCGCCTTGAGCTGCTCGTCGCTGACGCCGTCCTTGGCGGTGACGTTGATGTTGGTGAACGTGCCGGGCGCGCCGAGCAGCTCGCGCTGGGCGGTGGCCGTGTCGAAGTAGACGACGGTGGCGCCCGGGTTGGTCACCTTGAAGGAGGCGATGCCGGAGATCCTGGCGCGGAAGTCACCGGTGACGGCGATGGTGCGCAGCTCGTCGCCGATCTTCAGCTTGTGCTTCTTCGCGGTGTCGGCGTCGACCATCACCTCGGTGGGGCCGCGCGGCTCGTGGCCGGAGCTGACGGCCATCGACTTCAGCTCGTTGTCGTTCCAGCTGGCGGCGACCGTCGGGGCGCCGGAGGTCGGGCCGACGTTCTTGTTGTCGGCGCCCACGACCGTGACGGACATCGAGACGACGCTGCCCTGCGCGGACTGGACGCCCTGCACCGCCGAGACCTTCTGGACGGCGTCGCCGGGAATGGTCGCGGGGCGGGCGTTGCGCGGGTTCTCCACGTCCTCGTCGGCCGCCTTCGCGGAGACGGTGACGTCGGCGCCGGTGGTGGCGAACAGCTTGTCGAAGGTGGTGTTCATGGTGTCGGTGAACACCAGCGTGCCGCAGACGAACGCCACCGACAGCAGGACCGCGACGGCGGACAGCGCCATCCGTCCCTTGTGCGCGACGAAGTTGCGCCGGGAGGTCTTGATGACGGTGCTCATGAGGTCCGCCCGCGCGCGTCGAAGTCCTTCATGCGGTCGAGGACCTGGTCCGCGGAGGGCCCGTACATCTCGTCGACGATCGCGCCGTCGGCGAGGAAGATGACGCGGTCCGCGTAGGAGGCGGCGACCGGGTCGTGGGTGACCATGACGATGGTCTGGCCGAGCTCGTCCACGGAGCGGCGCAGGAAGCCGAGGACCTCGGCGCCGGCCCGCGAGTCCAGGTTTCCGGTCGGCTCGTCGCCGAAGATGATCTGCGGGCGGGCGGCGAGGGCGCGGGCGACCGCCACGCGCTGCTGCTGGCCTCCGGACAGCTCGGTCGGGCGGTGCTTGAGGCGGCCGGCGAGGCCGACGGTCTCCACGACCCGGTTCAGCCACTCCGCGTCGGGCTTGCGGCCCGCGATGTCCATGGGGAGCGTGATGTTCTCCAGGGCGTTCAGCGTCGGCAGCAGGTTGAAGGCCTGGAAGATGAAGCCGATCCGGTCGCGGCGCAGCTGCGTGAGCTTCTTGTCCTTCAGCCCGGTGATCTCGGTGTCGTCCAGGTGGATCCGCCCGCTGGTCACCGTGTCGAGCCCGGCGAGGCAGTGCATCAGCGTGGACTTGCCGGAGCCGGAAGGGCCCATGATCGCGGTGAACTGACCGCGCATGATGTCCACGTCCACCTCGTCGAGGGCGACGACGCGCGTCTCCCCGGAGCCGTAGGCCTTGACGACCTTGCGTGCCCGGGCCGCGACGGCTTCATGCCCTCCAGTACCCCCGTGCCTGGTTTCGGTCATAGCCGTTGTCACGGTCTTCTCTCCTTCTCGTGCGGTGGCGTGCGTCGTCGTCGTGCCGCCATGAAGTCTGGTGCGGGACGGGGCCGGGCGCGCTGGTGCCCATCGCCGTATCCGTCCGGGGGTTAACCCCACCCCCCGGGCCGCGTCTCTCCCCCCGGCCCGTGTTAACCAGTTAAGGACGCGGAAGGACCTTCGGCCTCATCCGCCGGGACGAAAGACCCCTGCCCCGTTGTGCTGAGTGACCCCTAGGGGTTCTCCGCCCTCCGGGGGAGCCGCCCTGGGGGATACCGCCGGATACGGCCATGGTGAGAAGGTGTTCCCCGCAGGTGCGTGCAGGGGGAAGGAATCTTCGTGGGCTCAGGGGAGAACACGGCCGGAGGCCCGGACGGCATACCGGGCCGGACCGCGGAAGGCCCACCGGTCAGCCGGGTTTCGGCCAAGGACTCCACGGCCGGGGCCGGCGGGACAGCCGGGCGCGGCCGGCCGCCGACCGCCGTGGTGGCCTCGCTGATGCTCGGGATGACGCTCGTCGCGCTCGACAGCACCATCGTCTCCACCGCCGTCCCCCAGATCGTGGGCGACATCGGCGGCTTCTCCGTCTTCTCCTGGCTCTTCTCCGGCTACCTCCTCGCCGTCACCGTCACCCTCCCCGTCTACGGCAAGCTGTCCGACACCTTCGGCCGCAAGCCCGTCCTCCTCTTCGGCATCGGCCTGTTCCTCGTCGGCTCGCTGCTCTGCGCGCTCGCCTGGAACATGGCCGCCCTCATCGCCTTCCGGATCGTCCAGGGCCTGGGCGGCGGCGCCCTCCAGGGCACCGTCCAGACCCTGGCCGGCGACCTCTACCCCCTCAAGGACCGCCCGAAGATCCAGGCCCGGATGTCCACCGTGTGGGCCACCTCGGCCGTGGCCGGCCCGGCGCTCGGCGGGCTGCTCGCCTCCTACGCGCACTGGCGCTGGATCTTCCTGATCAACCTGCCCCTGGCCGCCCTCGCCCTGTGGATGATCAGCCGTCACCTGACCGAGCCCGTACGGTCCCCCGGCCGCCGGGGCCCCGTCGACTGGGCCGGCGCCCTCGGCATCTTCGCCTGCGGCGGGCTGCTGCTCTTCGCGCTCGTCCAGGGCGGGGTCGCCTGGCCCTGGCTGTCCGCGCCCTCACTCGGACTGCTGGGCGCGAGCGCGGTACTGGCCGCGGCGGTCGTCCGGGTGGAGCGCCGGGCCGAGGAACCGATCCTGCCGGGCTGGGTCTGGCGCCGGCGCACCATCGCCGCCGTCAACCTCGCCATGGGCGCGCTCGGCCTGCTGATGGTCGCCCCGATGGTGTTCGTCCCGACGTACGCCCAGTCCGTGCTCGGCCTCGGGCCCGTCAGCGCCGGGCTGGTCATGTCCGTGATGACCCTGAGCTGGCCCATCACCGCCGCCTTCAGCCAGCACGTCTACCGCCGCATCGGCTTCCGCAACACCGCCGCCCTCGGGATCGCGCTGGCCGCGGTGATCCTCTTCGCCTTCACCCTGCTCCCCTACCCCGCCCGGCCCTGGCAGCCCGCGCTGATCATGCTGCTGCTGGGCGGCGCCCTCGGCCTCTTCCAGCTGCCGCTGGTCGTCGGGGTCCAGTCCACCGTGGGCTGGGCGGAACGCGGAACGGCCACGGCCTCGATCCTGTTCTCCCGCCAGGTCGGCCAGAGCGTGGGCGCGGCCCTGCTCGCGGCCGTCGCCAACGCCACCATCGCCGCCCGGCTGGTGCACGCCCCCATGCCCGGACTCCCGGACAAGCTGGACGACGTATCGAAGGCCCTCGACCAGCCCGGGCTGCTCCCGCAGGCCGCCGCCGACTACCTGCGCGAGGCCGTGGCCGCCGCCGTGGACCACATCTTCCTCGGCGCGACGTGCGCCGCCGTGGCCTCGCTGCTGGTCCTGCTGCTGGTGGCGCCGCGGAGGTTCCCGGTACTGCCGGAGCAGCGCGAGGAGTAGAGCGGCCCACTTGTCATGCCCGGAACCAACGGGTAAGTGTCTGTCGTCCAGTACGAGGACGGACCGCACCCCGGGGGGACGACGCATGGCTTCCGCACTCTTCGCACTGGCCTTACTGGCAGCACTGGCCGGGCCGATCGGCCTGCGGCTGCGCCGCCACCCCGGCTTCGTCACCGGCCGCGACGGCCGGCTGTCCACCTCCACGGCGCTGGCCCTGGCCTGGACGGTGCTCCTGGTCTGGCTGCTGCTCACGATCCTCGCCTACGGGCTCACCGCGGGCGGCGGGATCCCCTACTTCCAGGGCGCCGACGGCCCGCTGTCCACGCTGACGACGGTGTACCTGCCGCTGCTCGGGGGCCCGTACGCGGCCCTGATCGGCGCGAAGACGGTCGTCGGCATACGCGTGGAGCACGGCAGCCTGGCCAAGCCGGCCCCGAAGCCGAGCGCCTCGGGGCGCCGGCCGCTGCGGGAGCTGATCGCGAACGACAGCGGGCGGACGGACCTGGTCGACCTCCAGTACGTCACGCTGAACGCGGTCACGATGCTGTACGTGGCGCTGTTCTTCCTCGCGGACGTGGGCGGCGGGCTGCCGCGGCTCCCCTCGGAGATCTGGGCCCTGACGGGGGCGCCGGCGGGTGCCTACCTCCTGAACAAGCTGGCCACCCGGGCGAACCCGGTGATCACCCGGGCCAGCGTCTCCGAGGGCCTGCTCACCGTCGAGGGCGGCGGCTTCACCGAGCCCCGCCTCACGGTCGACGACACCCCCGTCCCCGCCACCCCGGACCCGGCCACCGGCACCCTGACGGCGCCCCTCCCCCCGTCCACCCGCCCCCCGTTCACGGTGGTGGTCACCTCCCGGGGCCTGCGCAGCGACCCCTTCCGCTACGAGTCCCCCGACCCGACCGTCCCGGCCGCGCCTTAGGGGAGTTCGGCCAGGAAGGCCGCGATCAGCGGGGCGATCTCAGCAAGGTGGGTCTCCAGGGCGAAGTGTCCCGCGCCCTCGAAGACGTGCACGGCCGCCCCGGCCGCATCCCGCAGATACGCCTTCGCCCCCGCCACCGTGAAGAACGGGTCCCCCGCCCCCCAGACCACCAGCACCGGCACGCCCGCGCTCCGCAACCACGCCTGCCATTCCGGGTAGCGCGCGAAGTTCGAGGCGTAGTCGAAGGCGAGGTCGGCCTGGGCATCGGCCCGCCCCGGCAGGCTCAGGTAGTGCACGTCGAGGGTCCAGCCCTCGGGGGAGATCAGACTGGTGTCGGCGACGCCGGTCTCGTACTGGAAGCGGGTGCCCTCCGGGGTGAACAGCCCCCGGACCCGCTCCTCGTTGCCCGGCACCTCCCGCCGGAGCCCGGCGAACTCGCGGGCCGCGTCCGAGAGCCCCTCCTCGTACGCGTTGCCGTTCTGCACGATCAGCCCGCTCACGCGGTCCGGCCTGCGCGTGGCGAGCCGCAGCCCGACCGGCGCGCCGAAGTCGAAGACGTACAGGGCGTAGCGGTCGAGGCCGAGGGCGTCGGTGAAGCCCTCCAGTACATCGGCGAGCCGGTCGAAGGTGTACGTGAACCCCTCCGGCGCCTCGGTCCGCCCGAAGCCGGGGTAGTCCGGGGCGATCAGCCGGTACGGGGTGTCACCGAGGGCGTCCATCAGACGGGCGAACTGGTGCGAGGCGGTCGGGAATCCGTGCAGGAGCAGGAGGACGGGACCATCGGCGGGGCCGCTCTCACGGTAGGCGACGCGCACGCCGTCCACGTCGACAGCGCGGTACCTGACGGAAGGGATGGTACGAGCGGACATCACATGCCTCCAAGGCTCTTGGTGGCATTAGTTTTGCCTCTCTGAACCTAATGGGTCAAGCGATCCGAGTATCATTAGCCATGTGACAGTGACCTTTCCGCTTACCGGCGAGCCCCTGGCCCTGGACCTCCTCAACACCCGTACCGCCGAGGGCGATCTCGTCGCCGACCCGGAGGGTCTGGCGGCGTGGCTGGCCGAGCAGGCCGGGCGGCTGACGCCGCTCGGCGAGGTGGGAGCGGCAGAGGTGGCCGCCGCACGGGCCGTACGAGAGGCCGCGCGGGCGGCGCTGGACGCCGTGCGGGACGGCCAACGACCCCCCGCCGATGCGCTGCACGCGCTGAACGAGGCCATGGCCGCGGCCCCGGCCCACCGCGAGCTCGCCTGGACGCTGGAGACGGGCCTCACCACGGCCCCCTCCCGGACCGCCACCCCGGCGCGGCGACTGGCGGCCGAACTGGCCGAGGCGGCCGCAGACCTCCTGACCGACCCACGGGTGGGCTCGATCCGCGCCTGCGAGGCACAGGACTGCGTCCTGCTGTTCCTGCCGGCGCATCCCCGGCGCCGGTGGTGCGTGGCCGCCGCCTGCGGCAACCGGGCACGGGTGGCCCGCTACTACGCCCGCCACAAGAACCTCTGACCCGCGCCCGGGTCGGGGTCGGGGACGGGGTGGGGTGTCGGCCGGGACTAAAACGAGATGAATTCGGCGCAAGCCCCCACCCGGCAAAGCAACCTCGGAGGGGGCGCCGAACATCGAAGCC
>NZ_JBHUSC010000049.1:0-54323 GCF_042673805.1 Streptomyces sp. NPDC057010
ACTCATCACAGCACGCGGCGCCGCCGCCGGGGCTCCGCCCCGGACCCCGCGCCTCAAACGCCGACGAGGCTGAAGTCGCCCCCGGCGAGGCGGGAAGTGCACCGGTGCGGCGGCGCGGTAAGGGGGATCCCGTCAAGGCGTTGCTGCACCGGCACCGGGAGTTGTGCGAGCGCGCCGTCGATCCGCTGGAGATCGCCGCCGGGCTGGAGGCGCACGGCATCACCGACCGGACCGCCGCGCGGTTCCGGCACCGGGACGTGTTCTCGCTCGCCGAGGAGATGTACGCCCGCACCCCGAGAGGAGAGGCCCCCGCCGGCGCGCGGCCACCGGCACGGGACGACGCGTTCCGCGGCCTCGGCTACGCCCTCCTGCCCGGCGCCCTCGCCTTCGGGGCGGCCGCCGCCGGGCTGGCGTGGGTTGGGCCCCTCGCCGTGGCCGTCACCGCCGCCGCCCTCGTCTGGCCCGGGCGGGCCGCCACCGGCCGGTTCCCCTACGCCGCGCACCTGCTTGCCGCGGCCGCCACCGGCTGGGCCGCGCACCGGCACGGCGCCGCCCTGGCCGTCGGCCTCGCCCTGGCCGTCGCCCCCGGGCACCTGCTCGCCGCCGCCTTCGCCGCCCGCGCCAGGGCCCGGCTCGCCGGGAGCCGCGCCCTGGAGGACTTCGCCGACCGGGCCCGGCCCCTCCTCCTGGCGGCCGTCGCCGCCTTCGCCGCGGCCGCCGCCGGGGCCGCCGCGCTCGCCCGGGCACCGCTCGCCGCGGTCCTGCCGCTCGCCCTGGTGCTCTTCCTGACCCGGCTCCTGCTCCGCCACGGCACCCACCGCGGGCCCGTGGCCGCCGCCCTCGTACTCGCCCTGGTCCCGTTCCCCGCGGCGGCGCCCGCCGCCGCGGCGGGACTCCTCGTACACGCAGTCCTCGCGCTGTCCCGCGCATCCGCCCATGCGCGGCCCCATCCACCCACCCGCAAGGAGAAACAGAAGATGACCGGCCAGCCAACCAACCAAGGGGCCACGCGATGAGGGTGCTGCTGATCGGAGCCAACGGATACCTCGGCCGCTACGTCGCCGACCGGCTGCTCGCCGACCCCGCCGTCCAGCTCACCGCGCTCGGCCGCGGCGACGACGCCGACGTCCGCTTCGACCTGGCCACCGGCAGCCCCGGCGCGCTCACCCGGTTCCTCGACGCCGTCCACCCGGGCGTCGTCATCAACTGCGCGGGCGCCACCCGCGGCGGAGCCCGGGAACTGACCCGGCACAACACCGTCGCCGTCGCCACCATCTGCGAATCGCTGCGCCGCAGCGGCTGCGGGGCCCGCCTCGTCCAGCTCGGCTGCGCCGCCGAGTACGGGCCCAGCCAGCCCGGGTCGTCGACGGCCGAGGACGCCGTCCCGAGACCCGGCGGGCCGTACGGAGTCAGCAAGCTGGCCGCCACCGAGCTCGTGCTCGGCTCCGGTCTGGACGCCGTCGTCCTGCGGGTCTTCTCGCCCGTCGGCCCCGGCACCCCGGCCGGATCCCCGCTCGGCCGGCTCGCCGAGGCCATGCGCCGCGCGATGCAGTCCGGCGACGGGGAGCTCAAGCTCAGCGGGCTCGGCGTGCAGCGCGACTTCGTGGACGTACGGGACGTGGCGCGGGCCGTGCACGCCGCCTCGCTCTCCGCCGCCCAGGGCGTCGTCAACATCGGCACCGGCCGCGCGGTCCGGCTGCGCGACGCGGCCGCCGTCCTGGCCCGGGTCGCCGGCTACGGGGGCGCCCTGCACGAGCTGGACGTCCCGCACGGCGGACCGCAGCAGGCCCACGGACACCCCGGGCACCCGGGCCGCCCGGCCGGGCTCGCCGCGATCGGATCCCCCCGCTCCGAGGCGACGGCCGAGCAGCTGGCCGCCGCGGCCCCGCCCCCGTACCCGTACCCCGACGGCTGCGGCGCCTGGCAGCAGGCCGATGTCCGCACCGCCCGCGACCGCCTCGGCTGGCGGCCCCGGATCAACCTGGAGGAGTCCCTCGCGGACATCTGGATGGAGGCCGCGTGCCGCATCTGACCACCCCGCCGGGAGCCGCGGCGGCCGCCACGACCGAGGCCGGCCGCCTCGGCCTCGGCATCCCCGGCTACGCACACCCGTTACTCGCGCCCGTCGAGTGGGCCGAGCTGACCCGCCCAGGGACCCCCCTGCACTGGGCCGTGCTCAACGTCACGGACGGCCCGGGCGGGCGGCCCGACCCGCACTGCACGGAAGCCGCCGCGAAGCTGCGCGCGGTCGGCGGCACGGGCCCCCGGCTCCTCGGCCATCTCGCGATGCGGGACGGCGAACGGAGCTTCGGGGAGCTGGTCTCCGACGCGCACCGCTTCCGCGACTGGTACGGGGTCGGCGGCTTCTACCTCGCCGGCGCCCCGGCCGGCAAGGCGGAGCTGGCCTCGGTGCGCCGCGTCGCCGACACCCTGCGCGGCCTCGGCGAGGACGTCCGGATCGTCCTCGGACACGGCACCCACCCCTGCGAGGGCTACGCGGAGGTCGCCGACCAGCTGGTCACCTTCTCCGGGGCCTGGGTCGACTACCGCTGGTCACAGGTGGCGGAGTGGACCGCCGACCACCCGCCGGAGCGCTTCTGCCACCTCGTGCACGGGGTGCCCCGCACCCACCTGGAGGAGGCCATGCGGATCGCCCGCTGGCAGGGCGCGGGCACCATCTGGTTCACCGACCGGCGCGGGGCGGCGGACCGGGACCCCTGGGCCTCAATGCCCGCGTACTGGGACGAAATCGTCTCACGTATCGGGACAGGTGTCTTGGAATGAAGACGGGCGTGGCAGTGTTACGGGAGAACCACCATGAAGTCATACCCATCTACGGAGTCCCCGTGTCGCTGCCACCCCTGGTAGAGCCAGCTGCTGAGCTCACCGTTGACGAGGTCCGTCGGTACTCCCGCCACCTGATCATCCCGGATGTCGGGATGGACGGCCAGAAGCGCCTGAAGAACGCCAAGGTGCTGGCCGTGGGCGCGGGCGGCCTCGGCTCGCCCGCCCTCATGTACCTGGCCGCGGCCGGCGTCGGCACGCTGGGCATCGTGGAGTTCGACGAGGTCGACGAGTCGAACCTCCAGCGCCAGATCATCCACAGCCAGGCGGACATCGGCCGCTCCAAGGCCGAGTCGGCCCGCGACAGCGTACTGGGCATCAACCCGTACGTGAACGTGGTCCTTCACGAAGAGCGGCTCGAAGCCGAGAACGTGATGGAGATCTTCAGCCAGTACGACCTCATCGTCGACGGCACGGACAACTTCGCCACGCGCTACCTGGTCAACGACGCCTGCGTGCTGCTGAACAAGCCGTACGTGTGGGGTTCGATCTACCGCTTCGACGGCCAGGCCTCGGTCTTCTGGTCCGAGCACGGCCCCTGCTACCGCTGCCTGTACCCGGAGCCCCCGCCGCCGGGCATGGTCCCGAGCTGCGCCGAGGGCGGCGTGCTGGGCGTGCTCTGCGCGTCCATCGGGTCCATCCAGGTCACCGAGGCCATCAAGGTCCTCACGGGCGTCGGCGAGCCGCTGGTCGGCCGCCTGATGATCTACGACGCCCTGGAGATGCAGTACCGCCAGGTCAAGGTCCGCAAGGACCCCGACTGCGCGGTCTGCGGTCCGAACGCGACCGTCACCGAGCTCATCGACTACGAGGCGTTCTGCGGCGTCGTGTCGGAGGAGGCCCAGGAGGCGGCCGCCGGGTCGACGATCACTCCCAAGCAGCTCAAGGAGTGGATCGACGACGGCGAGAACATCGAGATCATCGACGTCCGCGAGATCAACGAGTACGAGATCGTCTCGATCCCCGGCGCGAAGCTGATCCCCAAGGGCGAGTTCCTGATGGGCACCGCCCTCCAGGACCTGCCGCAGGACAAGCGGATCGTCCTGCACTGCAAGACGGGTGTCCGCAGTGCGGAAGTCCTCGCGGTCCTGAAGTCCGCGGGCTTCGCGGACGCGGTCCACGTCGGTGGCGGCGTCATCGGCTGGGTCCACCAGATCGAGCCCGAGAAGCCGGTCTACTAAGCAGGTGCCGAAGGGCCGTACCTCCCGAGTGGGGTACGGCCCTTTGCCGTGTCCGGCCTGACTGCGGCCCGCCGGGTCAGGTGGTTCCGGTCTGCGTGGGGCTCGGGGTCGTCCCCGCGGTGCAGACCGCGCCGGCGGCGGGCGGCTTCCCGTCCAGGAGGTAGGTGTTCACCGCCTTCTGCACGCACGCGTCGCCGCTGTTGTACGCGCCGTGCCCCTCGCCCTTGTACGTCAGCTCCACGCCGACGCCCGGGCCGAGCCGTTCCACCATCTTGCGGGCGCCCTCGTACGGGGTGGCCGGGTCGCCCGTGCCGCCGATCACCAGGATCGGGGCGGCTCCCGGCGCGGACACGTCCGGGGTCTCCCAGGCGCCCGCGACCGGCCAGTCGGTGCAGCTCATCATCGCCCAGCCGAGGAAGTCCCCGAAGACGGGCGAGGCCGAA
The DNA here is from genome assembly GCF_042673805.1 of Streptomyces sp. NPDC057010. Lineage (NCBI taxonomy): Bacteria > Bacillati > Actinomycetota > Actinomycetes > Kitasatosporales > Streptomycetaceae > Streptomyces > Streptomyces sp. NPDC057010. The sequence continues at coordinate 4,469 of NZ_JBHUSC010000049.1, forward strand.
CGGAACGCCGGCAGCTTGGCCTTGGTCTGCTCCAGCGTGTACCGGTCCTTGGAGTCCGCGCAGTTGATCGCGGTGTTCGCCGCGCCGATGTTGCTGTACCGGCCTTGCTGGTCACGGCCGTTGAGGGCGTCGGAGAGCGCGAGCAGCAGCTGGCCCTGTCCGCCGTCCGCCTCGTCGAGGCCCTTCTCCAGCAGCGGCCACAGCTCCTTGGAGTACAGGGCCTGGGCGATGCCGTTGGTCGCGGCGCTCTCGGTCAGCTGCCGGTCGCCGATGCCCGCGATGGGCTTCGCGGCCAGGTCCTTCTGGAGCTTGATGATGTTCGCCTCGATCTCCTTGGCGGTGCTGCCCTGGAGCCGGCACTCGTCGCCGCGGTCCACGCAGTCCTGGGCGAAATTGCCGAGCGCGAGCTGGAAGCCCTCCGCTTGGCCGAGCGCGCTCTCCTCGGAGGTCTTGGTCGGGTCCACGACGGCGTCGAAGACGGCCCGGCCGACGTTCTTCGGGAAGAGGTGGGCGTAGACCCCGCCGAGCTCGGTTCCGTAGGAGATCCCGAAGTAGTGCAGCTTCTCGTCGCCGAGGGCCTGGCGGAGGCGGTCCATGTCGCGGGCGGCGTTCTCCGTGCCGACGTAGGGGAGCACCTTCCCGGAGTTCTTCTCGCATGCCTTCTGAAAGGTGCGGATGTTGTCGACGTAGGACTTCTCCTGCTCCGGGGTCACCGGTGTGAAGTCCTCGGCGAAGTACGCGTCCAGCTGCCTGTCGTCCTCGCAGCGGACGGGGGCGCTGCGGCCCACCCCGCGGGGGTCGAAGCTGACCAGGTCGTACCGGGCGCGCAGGGCCTCGTACTCCTTGGCGGCGCCGGGCAGGGTGGCGATGCCGGAGCCGCCGGGGCCGCCGAAGTTGAAGACGAGCGAACCGATGCGGTCCTTCTGGTTGCGGGCCTTCGCGCGGATCAGGGCGATCGGGATGGTCTCGCCCTCGGGCTTCGCGTAGTCGAGCGGGACGTCCAGGGTGGCGCACTGCCAGTCCTTGGGCGGGGCCTGCCCGCCGCCCTCCGCGGCGGTGGGGGCCTCGCACCCGCCCCACTTGAGGGGCTTGACCTCCTCGGCGCCGCCGGCCTTCGTCTTCTTCCCGTCGCCGCCGTCGGAGCACGCGCCGGTGGTGAGCAGCGCGGCCGCGAGGGCGGCGGTGGCGGTGACCCGCAGGGCTTTTCTCGGCATGCCCCCATCCTGTGCGGGGTTGGACCGGGCCGCCCCCGCGATGACCCATCCGGGGGGCACGTACAGCCGGGGCGGAGCCCGGCGCGGCGAAGCCGCCCAGGGGCCGGCTCCGGCGGGGCCGGGCGCGCGCCGGGGCACCTCCTCGGGCGCCGAACGTGGCCAGGGGCCGGACAGGGGCGGCGGGACGGCGTCCGGCGCCCAGCGGGGGCGCCCCGGCACACACCCGGCCCCGCCGGAAGTGGCTAGGCGGCCAGGACCTCGCGGGCGGCCGTGCGGCCCGTGGCCACGCAGGCGGCCACGCCCACGCCCTCGTAGGCCGCGCCGCACAGGGCCAGGCCCGGGAGCTTGGCGGCGGCCTCGCGGATGCGGGTGACGCGGTCGCGGTGGCCGACGGTGTACTGGGGGAGGCCGCGGTCCCAGCGGGTCACGCGGGTGGCGAGCGGTTCGCCGATGGGGCCGACCGCGTGGTGGAGTTCGGTGATCGCGGTGCGGACCAGGTGGCGGTCCGGGTGGGCCAGGAGGTCGTCCTCGCCGACCCGGCCGATGGAGGCCCGCAGGACGAAGGTCTCCGGTGCCGAGGTGGTGAGCCAGGACCACTTGTTGGACAGGAAGGAGGCCGCCTTCAGGGTGTGGCCGTCCACCGGCGGGACGAGGAAACCGTTGCCCTCCGGGAGGAAATGGGCCTGGGCCCGGGCGAAGGCCATCGTGATCACGGCGGTGGAGGCGTGGGGGATGGCCGCGAGGTCCGCCTCGGCGAGCGGCGAGTGCGGGCGCAGGAGTTCCGCCGCCGCGAAGGCGGGCAGGGCCAGGATCACCGCGTCCGCCTCCATGGTGAGGGCCCCGTCGGCCGTCATGGCCTGGACCCGCCAGCGCCCGGCCGGCGTGCGGTGGAGCGCCCTGGCCGTGGTGCCGGTGAGGATGCGGGCTCCGCTGGACCGCGCGACGGCCCGGGGGAGACGGCCCGCGCCGCCCGCCACGCCCCGGACGGCCACGGGGGCCGGGCGGGGGGCGCCGGCCCCCTTCATGCGGCGCAGGGCGGGCAGCAGGGGGGCACCCTGCTCGGCGAGGGCCGCGATCCGGGGCATCGCGGCGCGCAGGGAGAGGCGGTCGGCGCGGCCGGCGTAGACCCCGCCCAGCAGCGGCTCGACGAGGCGGTCCACGGCCTCCTGGCCGAACCGGGAGGCGAGGTACGCAGCGACCGAGCAGTCCTCGGTGAGGGGGACCGCGGGGAGGGTCTCCTCCGCGGCCACGCGGTTGACGCCTTCGGGGGAGAGGAGGCCGGTGCCGGCCAGGGCCTCGGGGTCGGTCGGTACGCCCATGACGTGCCCGGCCGGCAGCGGGCGCAGCGCGCCGTTGGTCCAGATGGCGGTGGGGGCCTTCGCCGGATCGCACAGGGCGTCGCCCAGTCCGACGGCGGCCGCCAGCTCCACGGCCTCCGGCCGCAGGGCCATCAGGGATTCCGCGCCCTCGTCCACGGCGATCCCGGCGATGGTGCCGGTACGGAGCTTGCCGCCGACCTTGGAGTGGCTCTCCAGCACGGTGACGTCGGCCCGGCCGCGCAACTGCCACGCGGCGGCCAGCCCGCTGATGCCGCCACCGATGACGATTACTGAACGCATATGTCTTCTCCTGTCCCATATCGACGATATGGGGGGTGTGCGGGCCGGCGCCTCGTGCTTTCGGCCAGAGATGCGATCTCTGCGGAGTAGGGGAAGCTGCCCGGTTCGTACGCGCAGTACGGGTCCGTCTCCAGGACGTCGCCGGTGAAGCCGTACGCCCGCGAGCGCGAACCCCCGCACACCGCCTTGAACTCGCAGGCCCCGCAGTTCCCGCGCAGCAGGGAAGAGTCTCGCAATTGCGTGAACAGGTCCGATTCCCGGTAGATCCCGGTCAGGGGGCGGGACTTGACGTTGCCCGCCGAGAGGGGGAGGAAGCCGCTCGGGTGGACCTCTCCCGTGTGGGAGACGAAGACGAACCCGCGCCCCGAGGAGACGTCCATCGGCGGCCGGCGCACCGCCCGGTGCTCCCCGTCGAACAGCCCCAGCTCGGCGGCGCGCGCCGAGAGGCGCCCGTACAGCGGGCCCAGCCGCGGCCGCTCCCCGCGCGCGTCGAGGACGGCGCGCTGGAGGGCGACCCGCCGGAAGTGGTGGCCCTCGGTGGTCTTGGTGGCCATGACCGAGCCGCAGTCATAGAGGAAGTGCAGGACGTCCTCGGTCTCGTCGGGCGTCAGCGAGTCCAGCTGCCCGCCGCGGCCCGTCGGGACCAGGAGGAAGCCCGACCAGAGCATCGCGCCCTCCCGGCGGACCAGGGCGGCGATGTCGGCCAGGTCCTCCAGGCTGCTCCGGGTGACCGTGGTGTTGATCTGCACCTTGAGGCCGAGCTCGCGGGCCGTCCGCCAGCCCTCCAGGGTCCAGTCGTAGACGCCGGGCACGCCCCGGAAGGCGTCGTGCCGGCCGGGCGTCGAACCGTCCAGCGAGAGGGACAGGGCCACCGCCCCGGCCTCGCGCACCGCGAGCAGATTGGCCCGGGTGAGGGTCGGGGTGCCGGAGGGGGAGACCGCGACGCGCAGGCCCAGCGAGGTCCCGTACGCGACCAGGTCGGTGAGGTCGGCGCGCTGGAAGGGGTCCCCGCCGGTGATCACGAACAGGGGGCTCGGCCGGCCGAAGGCGGCGGTCTGCTCCATGACGCGGCGGGCCTCGGACCCGTCGAGTTCCTCGGGGTGGCGGGCGGTCTGCGCCTCGGCCCGGCAGTGCAGGCAGGCCAGCGGGCAGGCCCGGGTGGCCTCCCAGATGACGATGAACGGGCGCTCGGAGACGGCGTGCCGGGGCGTACGGACGACCGTGCGCGGCGTCACGAGACCCGCTCCCAGCCGCGCCTGTCGGGGCGGTTCGCCGGCTGCTTGGGGTCCCGCCTGCGGTAGACGACGTACGGCCGGAACAGGTACTGCAGGGGCGCCGAGAACATGTGCACCAGTCGCGAGTAGGGGATCAGCGCGAAGAGGGTGAAGCCGAACAGGACGTGCAGCCTGAAGGCGAGCGGGGCGCCCGCCATCAGCTGGTAGTCGGGGGAGAGGGCGAACAGGCTGCGGAACCAGACCGAGACGCCCTCGCGGTAGTTGTAGCCGCCGGTCTGCCCGGTGGAGTTGAGGACCGTGGCGGTCAGACCGAGCAGCATCGCGCCCAGCAGGAACGTGTACATCAGGTGGTCGCTGCGCAGCGTGGCCTTGCGGACCGCCGGGACCGTGAAGCGGCGGTAGACCAGGATCCCGATGCCGGCGGCGGCCGCGACGCCCGCGACCGCGCCGGTGGAGACGGCCAGCAGGTGGTAGGCGTGGTCGCTCAGCCCGAGCGCGTCGGTCCAGCTCATCGGGATCAGCAGGCCCACGACGTGGCCCAGGACCACGAAGAGCATGCCGAAGTGGAAGAGCGGCGAGCCGATGCGCAGCAGGCGCGATTCGTGCAGCTGGGTGGAGTGGGTGGTCCAGCCGAAGCGGTCGAAGCGGGCCCGCCAGACCGTGCCCGCGATCAGCAGCGCGACCGAGACGTACGGGAGCACGCCCCACAGGAGGAGGTCCATCAGGCCGTCTGCCTTTCCGCGAGGGTGGGCCACGGGAGATCGGTCGCACGGGCCGGGGGGCCCGCCGGGAGGTCCTGCGGCATGTCGAGCCCGGGGCCGAACGGTTCGAGCGGAGAGCCCGCGCCGACCAGCTCCTGCGGCGGACCGCTGCGCGCGAGCGCCTTCGCCTCGGCCTTCGTCTCGGGGGAGGGCCCCGGCAGCGTCCCGCAGACGGCCTCCAGGACCCGCGCGTACGGGGACCCGGACTCGGTGAGCGCGAGCCGCAGCAGTTCCAGCCCGGCCCGGTGCTCCTGGAGCAGCTCGGTGCCCGCCTCCGGCACGCGGGCGGCGAACTCCAGGGCCACGGGCAGGAAGTCGGGCAGCTCCTCGCCCGCGTACTCCAGCCCGAAGTCCCGGTAGATCCGCTTCAGCCGGACCAGGGACAGCCCGCGCCGGCGCGTGTCGCCGTCCACCCACCAGGTGAGGTAGAGGCAGCGCCGGTTGCGGGTGTCGAAGGTCGAGGTGTACTGGGCGCACAGCTCGATCGGGGTCTGCGCCTCGGCCTCGTCGAGGAAGGCGCCGAGCAGCGCGGCCGGTTCGGCGGGCGCCCCGGCGAGGGCCGCGCGGAGCCGCGGGAGTTCGTCGTGGAAGTAGTCGCCGGGGTACTGCAGGACACAGCCCGCCACCAGTCTCACGTAGGCGTCCGGGGTCACGAAGACCTCCTCGTCGGGCTCAGGTTGAGCATCACGCGCGCATCGCCGCCCACCGAGCCCACGGGGCAGGCGTCGTCGTCCAGCGGGTGGGTCTCGGCGAGCGCCTCCGCGTCGGCGCGGGCCGAACTCGGGATCACGAACCGGTCCTCGGGCTTGGCGATCGCGAGGAGGCGGAACATGTCCTCCATCTCGGCGCCGGTCAGGCCGACGGCCGCCGCGATCGACTCGTCCTTCTCCTCGCCGAGGTTGATCCGGCGCATGTAGGCGCGCATCGCCGCCATGCGCCGCAGCACCGCCTCGACGGCGTACGTGTCGCCGGCGGTGAGGATCGCCGCGAGGTACTCGACGGGGATGCGCAGGGCGTCGATCGCCCCGAAGAGGTTGCCCGCGTCCTCGCCGTCGCTGCCGGTGGCGGCGACCGCCTCGACGACGGGGGACAGCGGGGGCACGTACCAGACCATGGGCATCGTCCGGTACTCCGGGTGGAGCGGGAGGGCGACCTGGTAGGTGGCGATCAGGTCGTGGACCGGCGACCTCTGCGCGGCCCCGATCCACTCCCGGGTGATGCCGCTGCGCTCGGCGGCGGCGGTCACGGCCGGGTCGTGCGGGTCGAGGAAGCACTCCAGCTGGGCGGGGTAGAGGTCGTGCTCGTCCTCCACGGCGGCGGCCTCGGCGACCTTGTCGGCGTCGTAGAGCATCACCCCGAGGTAGCGCATCCGGCCCACGCAGGTCTCGGAGCAGACGGTCGGCATGCCGACCTCGATGCGCGGGAAGCAGAAGGTGCACTTCTCGGCCTTGCCGGTGTGGTGGTTGAAGTACACCTTCTTGTACGGGCATCCGGTCACGCACATGCGCCAGCCCCGGCACTGGTCCTGATCGACCAGCACGATGCCGTCCTCCTCCCGCTTGTACATCGCGCCGGAGGGGCAGGAGGAGACGCACGCCGGGTTCAGGCAGTGCTCGCAGACCCGGGGGAGGTAGAACATGAAGCTCTGCTCGAACTCGAAGCGGATCTTCTCGCCGACCTCGTCGCGGATCTTCTCGACGACCGGGTCCAGGGGTGCGTTGGCGGGGGCGCCGCCGAGGTTGTCGTCCCAGTTCGGGCCCCACTCGATCGTTTCGATGGGTTCGCCGGTGACCTGCGAGACGGGGCGTGCGGTGGGCAGGTCGTCGCCCGCCGGGGCCTCGGTGAGGTTCCTGTACTCGTACGTCCAGGGCTGGTAGTAGTCGTCGATCCCGGGCAGGTGGGGGTTGGCGAAGAGACCGCCGAGCTTCTTCAGCCGCCCGCCCGCCCGCAGGCGCAGCCTGCCGGAGCGGGTGCGCTCCCAGCCGCCCTTCCACTTCTCCTGGTCCTCCCAGCGGCGGGGGTAGCCCTGGCCGGGGAGGGTCTCGACGTTGTTGAACCAGGCGTACTCGGTGCCCTGCCGGTTGGTCCACGCCTGCTTGCAGGTGACCGAGCAGGTGTGGCAGCCGATGCACTTGTCGAGGTTCATGACCATCGCCACTTGAGCCATGACGCGCATGGGGATCAGTACTCCACCTTCTGGTCGCGGCGGCGGATGACCGTCACCTCGTCGCGCTGGTTGCCGGTCGGGCCGAGGTAGTTGAAGGCCCAGGTGAGCTGGGCGTAGCCGCCGATGAGATGGGTGGGCTTGAGCATCACCCGGGTCAGGGAGTTGTGGATGCCGCCGCGGCGGCCCGTCTTCTCCGTCTTCGGGACGCCGACCGTCCGCTCCTGGGCGTGGTTCATGTAGACCGTCCCGGGCGGCATCTTGTGGGAGACGATCGCGCGGGCGGTGACCACGCCGTTGCGGTTGACCGCCTCGATCCAGTCGTTGTCGGCGACCCCGATCGCCTCGGCGTCCTGCGGGGACATCCACACCGTCTGGCCGCCGCGGCCCAGCGTCATCATGTAGAGGTTGTCCTGGTACTGGCTGTGGATGGCCCACTTGTTGTGCGGGGTCAGGTACCGGACCGCCACCGACTTCGCCTTCTCGTCGACGACGCCGAGCTCGGGCTCCCCGTAGATGGTGTGCATGTTGAGCGGCGGCTTGTAGACGGGCAGGGACTCGCCGACCTCGTGCAGCCAGTCGTGGTCGATGAAGAAGTGCTGGCGGCCGGTGAGGGTGTGCCAGGGCTTGAGGTGTTCGGTGTTGACGGTGAAGGCCGTGTAGCGGCGCCCGCCGGCCTCCGAGCCCGACCACTCGGGCGAGGTGATCACCGGAACCGGGCGGGCCTGGGTGTCGGCGAAGGTGATCCGCTTGCCCTCGGCCTCGGCGGCCAGGTGGGCCATGTGCGTGCCGACCTGCCTCTCCAGGGTCTCGAAGCCCTGGGTGGCGAGGCGGCCGTTGGACGTGCCGGAGAGGGAGAGGATCGCCTCGCACGCCCGCTGCGCCGTGTCCAGGCGCGGCCGGCCCTCGGCTGTCCCGGACCTGACCAGGCCGTTCTTCTCACCGAGGTAGGCGACCTCCTCGGCGACGTCGAAGGTGATCGCCTTGGTCGTCACGCCCAGCGCGTCCACGAGCGGGCCGAGCGCGGCGAACTTCTCGCCCACGGCCCCGTAGTCGCGTTCGACGACGGCCAGGTTGTACATCGTCCTGCCGGGTACCGGCTCGCACTCGCCCTTGGACCAGTCGAGGGCGACCCCGCCGGGCTGGGCCATCTCGCCGCCGGGGGTGTCGTGCTGGAGGGCGGTCGCCACGAGGTCCCGGCGGACGCCCAGGTGGGTCCGGGCGAGCTCGCCGAAGCGCTCGGCGAGGCAGCGGAAGGCGTCGTAGTCGGAGCGGGCCTGCCAGGGCGGGTCCACGGCCGGGCTGAAGGCGTGCAGGAAGGGGTGCATGTCCGTGGAGGACAGGTCGTGCTTCTCGTACCAGGTGGCGGCGGGGAAGACCACGTCGGACAGGAGCGTCGTGGACGTCATCCGGAAGTCCATGGTCATGAGGAGGTCCAGCTTCCCCTCGACGTCCTCCTCCCGGTACGTGACGTCCTTCGGGGCGCAGCGCGGGCCGTCCTCCGGGAGGTTGGAGTGGGTGCCGAGGAGGTGCTTGAGGAAGTACTCGTTGCCCTTGGAGCTGGAGCCGAGGAGGTTGGCCCGCCACACGTTGAGCACGCGCGGCCAGTTGCACGGGGCGTCCGGGTCCTCGCCGGCGAAGCCGAGGGTGCCGTCCTTGAGCTGCCGGACCGTTTCCGTGATCGGGTCCTCGGCCTCGCCCAGTTCCAGGGGGTTGCGGTCGAAGGTCGGGTACGAGGGCATCCAGCCCATCCGGGCGCTCGCCGCCAGGCAGTCCGCGCCGGTCATGCCCGCGAACGCGCCCTCCGCGAGCGGGGAGGCCAGTGCCTCGGCGGGCAGGGTGTCGTAGCGCCACTGGTCGGTGTGCAGGTAGAACCAGGCCGCGCCGATCATCTGGCGCGGTGGGCGTGACCAGTCGGAGGCGGCGGCGAGGGTGGCCCAGCCGGTGACCGGGCGGCACTTCTCCTGGCCGACGTAGTGGCCCCAGCCGCCGCCGTTGCGGCCCTGGCAGCCGGTGAGGGTGAGCAGGGCGAGGAAGGAGCGGTAGATGGTCTCGGAGTGGAACCAGTGGTTGGTGCCGGCGCCCATCAGGATCATGCACCGGCCACGCGACTGCTCGGCCGTCTGCGCGAACTCCCGGGCCACGCGGGCGGCCTGGGCGGCGGGGACGGAGGTCAGGGACTCCTGCCAGCCGGGGGTGCCGGGCTGGGAGGCGTCCTCGTAGCCGGTGGGCCACTCGCCGGGCAGACCCGGGCGGCCGACCCCGTACTGGGCGAGCATCAGGTCGAAGACGGTGGTGACCAGGCGGCCGCCGAGGCGGCGGACGGGAACCCCGCGGCGGACGGTGCCGCCGCGCTCGTCGTCCTCGAAGCGGGGCAGGACGATCTCGGCGCTCTCCCCTTCCGCGAGGAGCGTGAGCCGGGGGACGGTGTCGCCGAGGTCGAGATTCCACTCGGGTGTCTCGTTCCTGCCCCAGCGGTGCCCGAGGGTGCCGTTCGGGACGACGGGCTCGCCGGTCGCGTCGTCGACGAGGACGGTCTTCCACTCGGCGTTCTCGGTGTCCCGGCCGAGATCGGCGGCCGTGACGAACTTGCCGGGCACGAGGCCCTGTTCCGTCTCCCTGAGGGACACCAGGAACGGCAGATCGGTGTACGTGCGGACGTAATCCTCGAAGAACGGGGTCCGGCGGTCGACGAAGAATTCCTTGAGGATGACGTGGCCCATCGCGAGGGCCAGCGCGCCGTCCGTGCCGGGGTGCGGGTGCATCCATTCGTCGGCGAATTTCGTGTTGTCCGCGAAATCGGGGGAGACCGTGACGACCTTCTGCCCGCGGTAGCGGGCCTCGGCCATCCAGTGCGCGTCCGGGGTGCGGGTGACGGGGACGTTCGAACCCCACATCATCAGGTAGGCGGCGTCCCACCAGTCGCCCGATTCCGGGACGTCGGTCTGGTCGCCGAACACCTGCGGGGAGGCGACCGGGAGGTCGGCGTACCAGTCGTAGAAGGACAGCATCGGGGCGCCGATGAGGGAGTGGAAGCGGGCGCCGGCGGCGTGCGAGGCCATGGACATCGCGGGGATCGGCGAGAAGCCGGCGACCCGGTCCGGGCCGTGCTCCTTGATCGTGTGCACGTGAGCGGCGGCGACGATCTCGGTCGCCTCCTCCCACGTCGCCCGCACCAGCCCGCCCTTGCCGCGGGCCCGCTGGTAGGTGCGGCGGCGTTCCGGATCGGCCTGGATGTCGGCCCAGGCCAGGACCGGGTCCTTCAGCCGGCGCTTGGCCTCGCGGTACGTCTCCAGCAGCGCGCCGCGCACGTAGGGGTAGCGGACGCGGGTGGGGGAGTACGAGTACCAGGAGAAGGAGGCACCGCGGGGGCAGCCGCGGGGCTCGTACTCGGGGCGGTCCGGGCCGACGGAGGGGTAGTCGGTGGCCTGGGTCTCCCAGGTGATGATCCCGTCCTTGACGTACACCTTCCAGCGGCAGGAGCCCGTGCAGTTCACGCCGTGGGTGGAGTACACGACTTTGTCGTGGCTCCAGCGGTCCCGGTAGAACGCCTCGGCGGCGCGGCCCCCGGTCCGGTGGACGGTGCGCAGGTCCTCGGACACCTCGGCACGCGTGAAGAAACTGCCCGCCTTGATCAGTGAATCGGCGGCGTCCCTGTGTCCCTGACGCTCGTGCACGACGACCCTCCAGGCCGGAAAGGAAATGTTGGTGATTCGACGCTACGCCCGCCGAAAAGGCGAAAGCGGTGACAAAGGTCCCCTGCGGCCGTGACCTCTTCCCGGTATTTCGCGGGCCGACCGGCTGGCAGGCTGGAAAATGCCCAACTTCGCGCGGGCGGGGCGAAATTACGCGATGCAATACCAATTACGAAGGGCTGCGGCACGGTGGCGAGAAGACGGGTGTGGCTCCCGGACCAGCACGGGGCGTGGGCGATGCTGACGGTCCCGTTCCTGGCGGGCACGTTCCTGTCCCCGCGGCCGGGGTGGGCGCACGCGGTGCTGTTCGCGGCCTGGCTGCTCGGGTACGCCGCGGTGTTCCACGCGCAGCAGTGGCTGCGGCTGCGCAGGCGCGGCCTGCGGTCGGCGGACCGGCACGCGCGGCCGGCGGTGGTGTTCGGGGCGGCGTGCGCGGCCACGGGCGTTCCGCTGGCGGTACTGCACCCCTGGCTGCTGCCGGCCGCCCTGCTCGCCGCACCGTTCATGGCGGTGAACGCGTACTACGCCTGGCTGGGCCGCGAGCGGGCCCTGGCCAACGGCCTGGCGGCGGTGGTCCCGGCCTGCGGAATGCTCCTGGTGGCGGCCCGCCTGGGAGGCCTCTCCCCGGCCGGGGCGTGGCCTGCGGCGGCCGCCTGCCTGCTCTACTTCGCGGGGACGGTGCCGTACGTGAAGACGATGATCCGGGAGCGGAACTCGCGGGCGTACCGGGCCGGTTCGGTGGCCTACCACGCGGCGGCCCTGGGGCTGGCCACCGTGCTTTCCCCCTGGCTGGCGCTCCCCTTCACGGCCTACCTGACGCGCGCCGCCACCCTCCCGGGCCGTGGCCTGCGCGTCCCCGTGGTCGGCGCGATGGAACTGGCCGCCTCCTTGACGCTGCTGGCGACCCTCCCGCTGGCCTTCTGATGCCTCGAACGCCGAGGGGGCCGGGCGGAGCCCCGGTTCTTGTGGCCGCACTCGCCCACTCAGGCGGGCAGAAGCCAGCCCCGCCGGCGTTTGAGGCGCGGGGTCTGGGGCGGAGCCCCAGGACGCCGGCCCGCAGGCCCCGGGAGTTCCGCACACCGGGCCGGAGGCTAGATGGCCTCTTTGCGGGTCAGGAAGTTGAACGACACCCACCCCGGCAGCACCGGCAGCCAGAACGTCATCAGCCGGAAGAGCAGGACCGCCGAGATCGCGACCTCCTTCTCCAGGCCCGCCGCGATCAGCCCCAGCGTCAGCGTCGTCTCCACCGCGCCGATACCGCCCGGCGTCGGCGCCGCAGAGCCCAGCGCGTTGCCCGCCAGGAAGACCACCGCGATGCTCGCGTAGCTGATGGCCTGGCCGCCCCCGAACGCCCGGATCGAGGCGTCCAGGCACATCACGAAGCAACCGGTCAGCAGCAGCATCCCCCCGATGCCCGTCATCAGCTTCTGCGGCCGCTGCAGCACGTCCAGCATCCGGGGCACCACCCCCGCGAACAGCGCCCGCACCCGCGTCACGACGAACTTCCGCATGAACGGGACCGCCGTCACCACCAGCACCAGCACCGCCACGGTCAGCAGACCGGCGATGACGGTCCTGGACGGGGTCATCTCGGGCGTCTTCTCGGTCCCGGTCAGATAGCCGAAGGACAGCAGCAGCAGAATGTGGCTGGCCAGCCCGAACAGCTGCGAGGCCCCCACGCTCGCGACCGCGAGCCCCGGCCGGACCCCCGCCCGCTGCAGGAACCGCGTGTTCAGCGCGACACCACCGACCGCCGCCGGAGCCACCAGCTTCACGAAGGACCCGGCGACCTGCGCCACCACCGTCCGCAGGAACGACACCCGCTCCGGCACGAAGCCCAGCAGGCTCATCGCCGCCGCGAAGTAGCTGAGCGCCGAGAAGGCCAGCGCCGCCCCGACCCAGCCCCACTGCGCCTCGCCGATGATCTTCGCGAAGTCCACGTGGGCCAGCTGCGTCAGCAGGAAGTACGCGCCGAACGCGCCCGCGATGAACGACACCAGCGTCCGCGGCCGGATGCGCTCCAGCCGGGCCGGCTCCACCGGCGCCTGCGGGCGGATCAGCAGCACCTGCTGGCGGATCTGGCTCAGCAGGTCCTCCTCCCGCGCCCCTTCGAGCGCGTCGTCCAGCGCCTTCTTCTCGGCCTTGCGGTCGGCGGCGGGGCTCGTGTCCGAGCCCGCCTCGCGCGCCGCCTTCGCCGCCCGCGAGGACTCCAGTACGGCCTCCCGCTGCCGGTCGGCCCGCTCCCGGGCCAGCCTGCGCAGCGTCGCCCGCGTGGAGCGGCTCAGCGCGATCGGCTGGAGCAGCGGCAGGCAGTCCGCCACCGCGTCCGGGCCGAGCACCGACACCGCCGAGGCCACCGCCCGCTCCGCGCCGACCCGCAGGCCGAGCGTGGTCAGCAGCTGCGCGATGTCCATCCGGAGCACCAGATCGCCCGCGGCGATCTCGCCGCCCCGCAGGTCGGTGAGGATGACGCTGCCGGAACGATCCACCACCAGCGCGTCCCCGGTGAGCCGCCGGTGCGCGATCCGCCGCGACTGCAGGGCCCGTACCTGCTCCCACGCGTTGCGCGTCAGGTCGTCGGTGATCTCCTCGTCGCCGAGGGCGTCCAGGGTCCGGCCGCCCAGGTGCTCGTACACGAGCATCACGGCGTCCGGGCCGAGCTCGGAGGTGGCGATCAGCTTCGGCGCGTTCGCCCCGGCCGCGATGGCGGCGTACGCGAGCAGCGCCTCCTGCTCCAGCGCCTGGCGCAGCGACTGCAGGCTGCGCCGGGTGGTGATGCCGCGCAGGGTGAGCCGGCGCCAGACCCGGTAGAAGAAGCCCTGCGCCTGCTGCTCGCGGTCCACGACCGTGACGTCGAGCGGCGGGCCGTCCTCCAGGGTGACGTGGTAGCGGCGGCCCCGGTCGCTCACCTCGGAGGCCTCGGGGCCGTCGGGCATCTCCGCGCGCATCGCGCTGACCGGCTGGAAGCCGACCCGGCGCAGTCCCGCGAGGAGGTTCTGCCCGGTGGGGCGCACATTGGGCGAGCCGACGGCGTACAGCGTCCCGTACGCGACGCTCCAGCCGATCAGCACGGTCAGGATGATCGAGAAGGGGGTGGTGTAGCCGCTGACCAGCATCGTGAACGCGTCGAGCAGCAACACCACCCACAGGGCGACGCGCCAGTGCGGTCTGCGGGTCATCCCGACGGCGCACATGTACGCGATCACGGGCGCGAGGTAGCCGTGCACCGGGTCGGTGAGGGCCCCGCCGGCGCCGGCGGAACGGGTGAGGGCGTCCTGGATGGTCTCCGGGGCGGCCTGGGAGACCCACAGGTCGGTGGCGAGCGTGACCCCGTGCGCGAGGACGGCGGCGAGCACGCCGTCGGCGATGCGCAGCCCGTCGCGCTTGATCAGCCGCTCGATGGCGAAGGCGACCGGGAGCAGCAGCACCGCGATGCTCGACACCAGCGCGGCGACCTTGATCAGCAGGTCGGGGGCCTGGCCGGTGCCCTTGTTGATGTCCTCTTCCAGGCCGACGGTGGTGCCGTGGGCGAAGGCGGCGATGCCGAGCACGACGGCGATGCCGAGGATGCCGACGAGGAGGCGTACGAGGTCGGAGGGCCGGTGGACGCGGGCGGCGAGCAGCGGTTCGTCCACCTCGACCCGGTCGGCGGCCGTGGGGGCGTGCCCGTGCGGACCGGCCTCGGGGGCCTCAGAGGCCTCGGATGCTTCGGGGGCTTCGTGGGCGGCGTCCGCACCGCCGTCGGCGCCGGGCTGTGAACCGTCCAGCGGGCCACCGCGCCGCGCACTGTGCTCCGGACCGTCGTCAGGGCGCGCGTCGTCGTCCGCCGTCGCGCCGTCCGGAGGGCTCACACCCTGCTCCTTCGTCGTCACTTCCGTCTCTTCTTGATCACGTATCACCAGTCACCGCCCGGAAGATGGTGGCACGGACCGACCGGCGAGCGGGGCATCAGGGTGCGCGCCGGTGCGGAACCCAGCCTTCCGTCGGCGGGCCGCCGACGTGCTGCACCATGGGCGGAATGAGCGAGGAGCTGCCCGCGTACGCGGAGCGAGTGCTGGACGTGGCCGAGCGGATTCCGCCCGGCCGGGTGATGACGTACGGGGACGTGGCCGAGTGGCTCGGCGAGGGAGGGCCGCGACAGGTCGGCCGCGTGATGTCCCTGTACGGGAGAGTCGTGCCCTGGTGGCGCGTGGTGCGCGCGGACGGCGTACCGCTGCCCGGCGCCGAGCGGCGCGCCCTGGAGCACTACCGGGCCGAGGCCACCCCGCTGCGCACGACGGCGTCCGGCGAGCCGCGGCTCGACATGCGCCGGGCCCGTTGGGACGGCGAGGGTGCCGACGGCGGCGAGGGGGACCGCGACGAGGTTCACACCTGACAGCTTCCGCCATGCGAGGCCCGCACGGGCGGTCGAGCGCGCGTGCGAAGGACCGTACGGGGGACCCGGAGGAACTGCGCGAGGTCCCCCGCTTGCCGTAGCGTTGCCTCTTCGACTTCGGCCGGGGCCGCGCCCGCGGCACAGGCAGACCCACCAGGACCGGCGCTTCACGTGATGACCTCTTCCTCCGACCGCACCGAGCGGCGGCGTACGCGGACCCCTGACGCGTACCGGCTCGTGCGCACCGGGCCGGAGCGGGTGGACCCCCCTGTTCTGGACGCAGCCCAGCGGGCGGTGGTTGATCACACCGGCGGACCGCTGCTGGTCCTGGCCGGACCGGGCACCGGCAAGACGACCACCCTGGTCGAGGCGGCGGCCGCCCGCGTGGAGGCGGGCACGGACCCCGCCCGCATCCTGATCCTCACCTTCAGCCGCAAGGCGGCCGTGGAACTGCGGGACCGGGCCGCCCTGCGGCTCGGCGGCGCGCGCGCTCCGCAGGCCACCACCTTCCACTCCTTCTGCTACGGCCTCGTCCGCGCCCACCAGGACACCGAGCTGTTCGCCGACCCGCTGCGGCTGCTGTCCGGCCCGGAGCAGGACGTGACGGTCCGCACCCTGCTGGAAGGCCAGCGGCAGATCCGCTCCATCCGCTGGCCGGACGACCTGCGGGCCGCCCTCACCACGCGCGGCTTCGCCGACGAGGTCCGGGCCGTCCTGGCCCGCGCCCGCGAACTGGGCCTCGGCCCTTCGGCGCTCGACTCCTTCGCGACCCGGATCGGCCGCCCCGACTGGAAGGCCGCCGCGGCGTTCCTCTCCGAGTACCTGGACGTCCTGGACATGCAGGGCACCCTGGACTACGCGGAACTGGTCCACCGCGCCGTGCTGCTGGCGGAGCGCACCCCCTCCCTCTCCTCCTCGTACGACGCGATCTTCGTCGACGAGTACCAGGACACGGACGCGGCGCAGCTGCGGCTGCTGCGGGCCCTGACCGGCCCCGCCGGCACGCTGGTCGCGTTCGGCGACCCCGACCAGTCGATCTACGCCTTCCGCGGCGCGGACATCAACAACATCCTGGACTTCGAGTCGGCCTTCCCGGGCGCTGCCGTCCACGCCCTGACGGTCGGCAGGCGCTCGTCCGCCGCCCTCCTCGCCGCCACCCGCCTCCTGACGGCCCGTATGCCCGTTCCCCGCCTCCCGCAGGCCGCGGTCCGCGCCCACCGCAACCTGGAACCGGTGCGGGAGGGCGGCCGGGTGGAGGTCCTCACGTTCCCGACGGCCGGCGCCGAACTGGACAACATCGCCGACGTCCTGCGCCGCGCCCACCTGGAGGACGGGGTCCCCTGGCAGGACATGGCCGTCCTGGTCCGCTCCGGCGGCCGCACCCTCCCGGCGATGCGCCGCGCCCTGATCACGGCCGGCGTCCCGGCCGAAACGGACGGCACGGACACCCCCCTGCGCCACGAACCGGCCGTGGCCCCCCTCCTGACGGCCCTCCGCGTCACGGCCACCGCGGCCGCCGAACCCCTGCCGGCTGCGGCTGAGGCCGTGGCCGCGCCTGTCACGCCGGAGGCGTCCGATGAGCCCGGCCCGGCCGCGCCGGAGCCGGCCGCAGGCCCGGGCGCCGCAGGCCCCGGCCCGGCCGTGCCGGACTCCGCCGACTCCGACGCCGAAGGCGAGACGGGGGACCCGGGGCCCGGCCCCGAGGAGGCCGCCGACCCCGCCGGAGGCGTCGCGGCCGGAGGCGTCACGGTCGAGGCGGCCATCGAGCTGCTCGCCTCCCCCCTCGGCGGCATGGACGCCGCCGACCTCCGCCGCCTCGGACGGGCCCTGCGCGACGAGGAGCGCGCCGCAGGCGTCAAGGTGCCCGCGCCCTCCGACGTCCTGCTCGCCCGCGCCCTGGCGGAGCCGGAACGGCTCACCGCCCACGACCCCGCCTACGCCCGCGGAGCGCAGCGCCTCGGCCTGCTCCTGCGCAAGGCCCGCGAGCTTCTCCAGGGCGGCGGCACCGCCGAAGAGGCCCTGTGGACCCTCTGGGACGGCACCCCCTGGCCCGACCGGCTGGAACGCCGGGCCCGCCGCGGCGGCGCGGCCGGCCGCAACGCCGACCGCGACCTCGACGCCGTCTGCGCCCTCTTCGACACCGCCGCCCGCGCCGAAGACCGCACCGGCGGCAGCGGCGCCCTCAACTTCCTCGAACAGCTCGAAGCCGAGGACATCGCCGCCGACACCCTCACCGCCCGCGCCGCCCGCCCCGACGCGGTCCGGCTGATGACCGCCCACCGCTCCAAGGGCCTGGAGTGGTCCCTCGTCGTCGTCGCCGGCGTCCAGGAGGGCCTGTGGCCCGACCTCCGCCGCCGCGGCTCCCTCCTGGAAGCCGACCGCATCGGCCGCGACGGCCTCGCCGAGCCCCTCACCCCCGGCGCGCTCCTCGCCGAGGAGCGCCGCCTCTTCTACGTCGCCGCCACCCGCGCCCGCGACCGCCTCGTCGTCACCGCGGTCAAGGCCCCCGCCGAGGACGGCGACCAGCCCTCCCGGTTCCTCACCGAGCTCGGGGTCACCCCGAAGGACGTCACCGGCCGCCCGCGCCGCCCCCTCGCCGTCCCCGCGCTCGTCGCCGAGCTCCGCGCCACCACCGTCGACCCCGACGCCTCGCCCGCCCTGCGCGAGGCGGCCGCCCGGCGCCTCGCCCGCCTCGCCGCGCTCACCGACGACGAGGACCGCCCCCTGGTCCCCGCCGCGCACCCGCAGCGCTGGTGGGGCCTGTACGAGCCCACCCGCAGCAGCGTCCCGCTCCGCGACCGCGACCGCCCCGTCGCCCTCTCCGGCAGCGCCCTGGACCAGCTCGCCAACACCTGCTCCCTCCAGTGGTTCCTCGGCCGCGAGGTCAAGGCCGACGCCCCCTCCACCGCCGCCCAGGGCTTCGGCAACGTCGTCCACGTCCTCGCCGACGAGGTCGCCTCCGGCCGCACCCCCGCCGACCTGGCCGTCCTCATGGAACGCCTCGACTCCGTCTGGGACGCCCTCGCCTTCGACGCCCCCTGGAAATCGGCCCAGGAGAAGGACAACGCCCGCGCCGCCCTCGAACGCTTCCTGCGCTGGCACACCACCGACCGCGGGGGCCGGGCGGCCGTGGCCACGGAGCACGCGTTCGACGTCACGCTCGAAGCGGGCGAGTACGCCGTCCGGATCCGGGGCTCCATGGACAGGGTCGAATCGGACCCGCAGGGGCGGGCGTACGTCGTCGACTTCAAGACCGGCAAGGCCGCGCCCACGAAGGCCGAGGTCGCCCGCCACCCCCAGCTCGCCGTCTACCAGCTCGCCGTCCGCGAGGGCGCCGTCGACGAGGTCTTCGACGGGCTGCGCCCCGCGCCCGGCGGCGCCGAGCTCGTACAGCTCCGCCAGGGCGCCGCCGACCCCAGGATCCAGGCGCAGGAGCCGCTGGCCGGGGAGTGGGTCGGCGACCTGCTCGCCACGGCCGCCGGCCGCGTCCTCGACGAGCGCTTCGCGCCCGTCACCGGCCGACAGTGCGACCACTGCTCCTTCCGCAGCTCGTGCAGCGCCCGCCCCGAAGGCCGCCAGACCGTGGAGTGAGACCGGGCAGGCGCGAGCCGCGGCCGGGCGCACGGCGGGAGGCGTCCGGCATGCGGCGGGCGGCGGGGAGTGTCAGCGGGTGCGGCTAGCCTCTTTACGTGTCCGCGCGTCCCTCCCTCCTCACCGACCCCGAGCAGCTCAAGGAGCTCCTCGGCATCCCCTTCACGCCCGAACAGCTGGCCTGCGCCACCGCCCCGCCCGCCCCGCAGGTCATCGTCGCCGGCGCCGGCTCCGGCAAGACCACCGTCATGGCCGCCCGCGTCGTCTGGCTCGTCGGAACCGGCGCGGTCGCCCCCGAGCAGGTCCTCGGCCTGACCTTCACCAACAAGGCCGCCGGCGAGCTGTCCGAGCGCGTACGCAAGGCCCTCGCGCGGGCCGGCATCACCGACCCGGACCCGTCCCCGGCCGATGCCGAAGCCGCCGCCGGCGAACCGCGGATCTCCACCTACCACGCCTTCGCCAGCCAGCTCCTCAAGGACCACGGCCTGCGCATCGGCCTGGAGCCCACCTCCCGCCTCCTCGCCGACGCCACCCGCTTCCAGCTCGCGGCCAAGGTGCTGCGCGAGGCCCCCGGCCCGTACCCGTCCCTCACCAAGTCCGTCCCCGACCTGGTCGGCGACCTGCTCGCGCTCGATGCCGAGCTCTCCGAGCACCTGGTCGAACCGGCGGAGCTGCGGGCGTACGACACCGGGCTGCTGAACACCCTCGCCGACGTCAAGCTCACCAACGACGACCTGCGCAAGGTGCCCGAGGCCGTCCGCGGCCGCCTCGAACTGCTGGAACTCGTCGGCCGCTACCGCGCCGCCAAACGCTCCCGCGACCTCTTCGACTTCAGCGACCAGATAGCCCTCTCCGCCCGGCTCGCCACCACCCGGCCCGAGGTCGGCGCCCTGCTGCGCGAGGAGTTCCGCGTCGTCCTCCTGGACGAGTACCAGGACACCTCCGTCGCCCAGCGCCTCCTGCTCTCCGGCCTCTTCGGCGGTGGCACCGGCCACGCCGTGACCGCCGTCGGCGACCCCTGCCAGGCCATCTACGGCTGGCGCGGTGCCTCCGTCGCGAACCTCGACGACTTCCCCGAGCACTTCCCGCACGCCGACGGCACCCCCGCCACCCGGCTCTCGCTCAGCGAGAACCGGCGCAGCGGCGGCCGCCTCCTCGACCTCGCCAACGGGCTCGCCGCCCCGCTGCGCGACATGCACGAGGGAGTCGAGGCGCTGCGCCCGGCGCCCGGCGCGGAGGGTGCCGGCTTCGTCCGCGCCGCCCTGCTGGAGACCCACGCCCAGGAGCTGGAGTGGCTCGCGGACTCCGTCGCGCACCTGGTCCGCACCGGGACGGAGCCGCGCGAGATCGCCGTACTGTGCCGCTCCGCCGGGGACTTCGCGCGGATCCAGGCCGTCCTGGTCGAGCGGGACGTCCCCGTGGAAGTGGTCGGCCTGTCGGGGCTCCTCCACCTCCCCGAGGTCGCGGACCTCGTCGCCGTCTGCGAGGTCCTCCAGGACCCGGGCGCCAACGCCTCCCTCGTCCGGCTCCTCATCGGCCCGCGCTGGCGGATCGGCGCGCGCGACCTGGCCCTGCTGGGCCGACGCGCCCGGCTGCTGGTGGGCCGCTCGCCGGCCGAGGCGGATCCCGACGAACGGCTGGCGGCGGCGGTGGAGGGCGTCGACCCGGCGGAGATCGTGTCCCTGGCCGACGCGCTGGAGACCTTCCTCGACGGCGCGGGATCGGCCCCGGACGACCTCCCCTTCTCGGCGGAGGCCCGGGTCCGCTTCGCGCACCTCGCCCAGGAACTGCGCGACCTGCGCCGCTCGCTGGCCGATCCCCTGATGGACGTCCTGCACCGCGTGCTGTCCGCGACCGGCCTGGAGGTGGAGCTCTCCGCCTCCCCGCACGCCCTGGCGGCCCGCCGCCGCGAGACGCTTTCGAGCTTCATGGACGTCGCCGCGGGCTTCGCCGCCCTCGACGGCGAGGCCTCGCTGCTGGCCTTCCTGGCGTTCCTGCGTACAGCGGCCCAGTACGAGAAGGGCCTGGACCACGCCCTGCCCGGCGGGGAGAACACGGTCAAGGTGCTGACAGCCCACAAGTCGAAGGGCCTGGAGTGGGACGTGGTGGTCGTCCCGGACCTCTGCACGGGTTCCTTCCCCAAGGAGAAGCCCCCGGAGGCCTGGACCTCGTACGCGAAGGTGCTCCCGTACGCGCTGCGCGGCGACGCGACGACCCTGCCCGGGGACCCTGCCTGGACCTCGGCCGGCCTGAAGTCCTTCAAGGCGGCCCTCAAGCACCACAAGGCCACGGAGGAACTCCGCCTCGGCTACGTGACCTTCACCCGCCCCAAGTCCCTCCTCCTGGCCTCGGGCCACTGGTGGGGCCCGACCCAGAAGCGGCGCCGCGGCCCGTCCCCCTTCCTCACCGCCCTGTACGACCACTGCGCGGCCGGTCACGGCGAGATCGAGGCCTGGGCGGACGAACCGGAGCCCGACGCCGAGAACCCGTCCCTTTCCGCGGCGGCGGAGGCGGACCACTCCTGGCCCCTGCCCCTGGACCCGCAATCCCTCACCCTCCGCCGCGAGGCGGCGGCCCTGGTCGAGTCCTACCTGGCGACGCCGGAGCCGGCCCCGAAGCCGGAAGAGTCGTACCTCTGGCCCCCGCACTGCGAGGACCCGTCCTACGAGGACGAACCCGCCTGGCCCGCAGGCACCCCCGACGACCCCTGGGCGGCGGAGCCCCCGCATGCCGCGGGGCAGGACCCGGACGACCTTTGGTCCGACGGCCCCTGGGCGGCGGAGCCCCCGCATGCCGCGGGCGGCAACGCCTCGCCCGCGCCCGGGCGGGAGGGCCCGGCCCCTGCCGCGGGGCAGGACCCGGACGACCTCTGGGCGGCTTCGGCCGCGGAGCCGTCGGGCGGCGCAGCCGCGCCCGCGTCCGGGGGCCGGGGCAGCGCCCCGGTTTCGGGAAGGGGCGGGGTGGGGGACACCTCCGGCTCCGCCGTACCCCCCGCCCGACGGGCCGCCGACCGGCCTGCCGAGGCCGTCGCGCCCGCACCTGCCGGGGGGCAGGACCCCGAGGACCCGTGGGCGGGGGAGCCCTGGGCGGCTGCCGCTCCCCACGCGTCGGGCGGCGTCGCCGTGCCCGGGCCGGAGGCCTCCGTTCCCGCCGGGGGGCAGGATCCGGACGACCCGTGGGCCGGTGAGCCCTGGGCGGCGGAGCCCCCGCAGCCCTCGCGCGGCGCAGCCGTGCCGCCGCCCGGGGCCGCGGGCCTGACCCCCGAAGAGGCCCGCGCCATCGCCTCCTGGGACCGTGACCTGGAGGCCCTGGAGGGCGAGCTGCGCCGTGCCCGCGCCGCCGTGCGCGACGTCGAGCTCCCGGCCGCGCTCTCCGCGAGCCAGCTGCTGCGCCTCGCCGCCGACGAGCAGGGCTTCGTCCGCGAGCTCGCCCGCCCCATGCCCAAGCCGCCCCAGCCCGCCGCCCGCCAGGGCACCCGCTTCCACGCCTGGGTCGAGTCCCGCTTCGACGAGCTCCCGCTCCCGCTCCTCGACGTCCTCGACCCCGCCACCGAACTCCCCGGCTCCGACCAGGAGGTCGCCGACGAGGCCGACCTCGACGCCCTCAAGGCCGCGTTCGAGCGCAGCCCGTACGCCGACCGCCCGCCCCACCGCATGGAGGCCCCGGTCCAGCTCACCCTCGCCGGCCGCGTCATCCGCGGCCGGATCGACGCCGTGTACCGCAACCCGGACGGCTCGTACGAGATCGTCGACTGGAAGACCGGCCGCACCACCGAGGCCGACCCCCTCCAGCTCGCCGTCTACCGCCTGGCCTGGTCCGAAGCCACCGGAACCCCCCTCGACCAGGTCACCGCCGCCTTCCTGCACGTCCGCAGCGGCCGCGTGATCCGCCCCCGCAACCTCCCCGACCGCGCCCGCCTTGAGCGGATCCTCCAAGGGGAACCGGGCCCGGACGGTGCCCACCAGGTGGACGGCTAGGCTCGTGGGCATGAGCGACACCCCGCCGGACAGCGTCGTCCGCACGTACATCGACACCCACCGCGCCGCCTTCCTCGACGACCTCGCCGAGTGGCTCCGCATCCCCTCCGTCTCGGCCCAGCCCGAACACGAGGGCGACGTCCGCCGCAGCGCGGAGTGGCTCGCGTCGAAGCTCAAGGAGACCGGCTTCCCGGTCGCCGAGATCTGGGAGACGCCCGGCGCCCCGGCCGTCTTCGCGCACTGGCCGGCCGCCGACCCGGCCGCCCCCACCGTCCTCGTCTACGGCCACCACGACGTGCAGCCCGCCGCCCTCGCCGACGGCTGGCACACGGACCCGTTCGAGCCGGTGGTCCAGGACGGCCGCATGTACGGCCGCGGCGCCGCCGACGACAAGGGCCAGGTCTTCTTCCACACCCTCGGCGTGCGCGCGCACCTGGCGGCCACCGGCGCCGACGCCCCCGCCGTGCACCTCAAGCTCCTCATCGAGGGCGAGGAGGAGTCCGGCTCCATCCACTTCCGCGCCCTCGTCGAGGAACGCGCCGAGGCGCTGGCCGCCGATGTCGTGATCGTCTCCGACACCGGCATGTGGTCCGAGACCACCCCCACCGTCTGCACCGGCATGCGCGGCGTCGCCGACTGCGAGATCGACTTCCACGGCCCGGACCAGGACATCCACTCCGGCGCCTTCGGCGGGGCCGTGCCCAATCCGGCCACCGTCGCCGCCCGTCTGGTCGCGGCCCTGCACGACGCCGACGAGCGGGTCACGATCCCCGGCTTCTACGACAACATCGCGGAGCTGTCCGAGGCCGAGCGCCGGCTGATCTCCGAGCTCCCCTTCGACGAGTCCGAGTGGCTCCGTACGGCCAGGTCCCACGCGGCCGCCGGCGAGAAGGGCTACTCCACCCTGGAGCGGGTCTGGGCCCGCCCGACCGCCGAGGTCAACGGCATCGGCGGCGGCTACCAGGGCCCCGGCGGCAAGACCATCGTGCCCGCCTCCGCCCACCTGAAGCTGTCGTTCCGCCTGGTGTCGGGGCAGGACCCGTACGAGGTCGAGGCGGCCGTACGGGACTGGGTCGCGGCCCGCATCCCCGACGGAATCCGGCATACCATCATCTTCGGCGCGCCGACCCGCCCGTGCCTGACGCCGCTGGACCACCCGGCGCTGCAGTCGGTCGTACGGTCCATGGGCCGGGCCTTCGGCCAGGAGGTCCGCTTCACACGCGAGGGCGGCTCCGGCCCGGCGGCCGACCTCCAGGACGTCCTGGACGCGCCCGTCCTGTTCCTCGGCATCTCCGTCCCGTCCGACGGCTGGCACTCGCCGAACGAGAAGGTCGAGCTGGACCTGCTCCTCAAGGGCGTCGAGACGACCGCCTACCTGTGGGGCGACCTGGCCGCCCACTGGAAGCCGGCCTGACCCGCGCCCACCCCACGACCCACCGAGCCATCGAGTCCCGAGCCACCGAGTCCCAGTCACGAGCCACTGAGCCTGCCTGTCACTGAGCCTGCCTTGTCCCACCACCGGGGGAGTTGGAAGTACCTGTGAGCACCCAAACCGAGCGCCCTCTCTCGCTCACCGCGCCCAGCGGAATCGACCGCGCCGCGCACCACCGCCTCGACGAGGCCTGGCTCGCCGCCGCCTGGAGCCACCCGACGACCCGCGTGTTCGTCGTCTCCGGCGGCCAGGTCCTGATCGACGACACCCCCGACGGCGGCACCGCCATCGTGATGACCCCGGCCTTCGAGGCCCCGGCCACCGAGACGCACCGCTACTTCCTGGGCACCGACGAGGACGGCGTACGGTACTTCGCGCTCCAGAAGGACTCGCTGCCCGGCCGCATGGACCAGTCGGCCCGCCCGGCCGGCCTGCGCGAGGCCGGCCTGCTGCTGAACCCGCGCGACGCCGGGCTGATGGTCCACGCGGTGGCGCTGGAGAACTGGCAGCGGATGCACCGCTTCTGCTCCCGCTGCGGCGAGCGCACGGTGGTCGCGGCCGCCGGGCACATCCGCCGCTGCCCGGGCTGCGGCGCCGAGCACTACCCGCGCACCGACCCGGCCGTGATCATGCTGGTCACGGACGACCAGGACCGCGCGCTGCTGGGCCGCCAGGTGCACTGGCCGGAGGGCCGGTTCTCCACCCTCGCCGGCTTCGTCGAGCCCGGCGAGTCGATCGAGCAGTCCGTGATCCGCGAGGTGTGGGAGGAGGCGGGCGTCCGGGTCGGCGAGGTCGAGTACGTGGCCAGCCAGCCGTGGCCGTTCCCGTACAGCCTGATGCTGGGCTTCAACGCCCGCGCCACCACCTCCGAGATCAACGTCGACGGCGAGGAGATCCAGGAGGCCCGCTGGTTCTCCCGCGAGGAGCTGAGCGAGGCGTTCGAGTCCGGCGAGGTCATCCCGCCGTCGGGCATCTCCATCGCCGCCCGCCTGGTCGAGCTCTGGTACGGCCGGCCCCTGCCCAGGCCCGCCCCCGCCGCCTGACGCGGGGCGGGAACGCAGAAGGCCCCCGCCGAGGCGGGGGCCGCTCTGTTGCGCGAGGACCGGTCAGACGGCGAGGGCCTGCTTGACCTGGGCCAGGCTCGGGTTCGTCATGACCGACTCGCTGCCGGCCGGGGAGACCACGAGGACGGTGGGAACCGTCTGGTTGCCGCCGTTCGCCTTCTCGACGAACGCCGCGGACTCGGGGTCCAGCTCGATGTTGATCTCGTTGTACGCGATGCCTTCCCGGTCCAGCTGGGTCTTCAGCCGGCGGCAGTAGCCGCACCAGGTCGTGCTGTACATCGTCACGGAACCCTTGTCCTGCATGCTGCGGTCTCCTCTGTGGGTCTCGGCCGGTCTCGGGGCCTGGTCGGTCCGAGTACTCGAACGTACGGCACCGCGCCGCCATTCCCGCACGCGGTGGCGACCCGGCGTGACGGGCCGGTATGACAAGTACGACGGACAAGGGCTGCCTGTGGACAAGTTTCCCGCCCGGCCCACGAGACCTGGCAGCATGGCGGGGTGACAGCAGCAACGCACTCCTCATCCTTCCCCGCCGCCGCCGACTCGGCGGACGCGGTGCTCCTGGGCCTGGACCCGGAGCAGCGCGAGGTCGCGACGACCCTGCGCGGACCGGTGTGCGTGCTGGCCGGAGCCGGTACCGGCAAGACCCGCGCGATCACCCACCGCATCGCCTACGGCGTCCGGTCCGGGCAGCTCATGCCGGCCAGTGTGCTGGCCGTCACCTTCACCAACCGCGCCGCCGGCGAGATGCGCGGCCGCCTGCGCGGCCTCGGCGCGGAGGGGGTCCAGGCCCGGACCTTCCACTCCGCCGCCCTGCGCCAGCTCCAGTACTTCTGGCCCAAGGCGGTCGGCGGCGACGTCCCCCGGCTGCTGGAGCGCAAGATCCAGTTCGTCGCCGAGGCCGGCGCACGCTGCCGCATCCGCCTCGACCGCGGCGAGCTGCGCGACGTCACCGGCGAGATCGAGTGGGCCAAGGTCACCCAGACCGTGCCGGCCGACTATCCGGCGGCCGCCCTCAAGGCCGGCCGCGAGGCCCCCCGGGACATGGCCGAGATCGCCCAGATCTACGGGACGTACGAGCAGCTCAAGCGCGACCGAGGCATGATCGACTTCGAGGACGTGCTGCTCCTGACCGTGGGCATCCTCCAGGACCGCCACGACATCGCCGAGCAGATCCGCGCCCAGTACCAGCACTTCGTCGTCGACGAGTACCAGGACGTCAGCCCGCTCCAGCAGCGGCTGCTCGACCTGTGGCTCGGCGAGCGCGACAGCCTGTGCGTCGTCGGCGACGCCAGCCAGACGATCTACTCCTTCACCGGCGCCACCCCCGACCACTTGCTGAACTTCCGCAACCGCTACCCGCAGGCCACCGTGGTCAAGCTGATCCGCGACTACCGCTCCACCCCCCAGGTGGTGCACCTCGCCAACGGCCTGCTGAACCAGGCCAGGGGCCGCGCCGCCGAGCACCGCCTGGAGCTGGTCTCCCAGCGCGAGCCCGGCCCCGACCCCGTCTACGCCGAGTACCCGGACGAGCCCGCCGAGGCCGAGGGCGTCGCCGCGCGGATCCGCGACCTGATCGCGGCGGGCGTGCCGGCTGGCGAGATCGCCGTGCTGTTCCGTATCAACGCCCAGTCCGAGGGCTACGAGCAGGCCCTCGCCGACGCCGGCGTCCCCTACCAGCTGCGAGGAGCCGAGCGGTTCTTCGAGCGCCAGGAGGTCCAGAAGGCGATCCTCGCGCTGCGCGGAGCGGCCCGCTCCGGCGGCAACGACCGGGTCCTCGACGACGTCGTGGAACTGGGCTCCCAGGTCCGCGCCGTGCTCAGCTCCACCGGCTGGAGCGCCGAGCCGCCCGTCGGCTCGGGCGCGGTGCGCGACCAGTGGGAATCGCTGGCCGCCCTCGTCCGCCTCGCGGAGGACTTCGCCCGCAGCCGGCCCGGCGCCACCCTGGCGGACCTGACGGTCGAGCTGGAGGAGCGCAAGGCCGCCCAGCACGCCCCGACGGTCCAGGGCGTCACCCTGGCCTCGCTGCACGCGGCGAAGGGCCTGGAGTGGGACGCCGTGTTCCTCGTCGGCCTCACCGACGGCATGATGCCGATCACCTACGCCAAGACCGACGAGCAGGTCGAGGAGGAGCGCCGGCTTCTCTACGTCGGCGTCACCCGGGCGAGGCTGCACCTGACCCTCTCCTGGGCGCTCTCCCGCGCCCCGGGCGGCAGGGTCTCCCGACGCCCCAGCCGCTTCCTGAACGGCCTGCGGCCAGGCTCCGTGGCCCCCGGGAGCCTGCCGGGCTCCGCGGCCGACCGGTTGGCCCGGAGGCGCGACAGGCGGGGCCCCACGCTGTGCCGGGTGTGCCGCAAGACCCTGACCGAGGCCGGCGAGCTCAAACTGATGCGCTGCGAGGACTGCCCGTCCGACATGGACGAAGGACTCTACGAGCGGCTGAGGGAGTGGCGGTCGGCCCAGGCGAAGCAGCAGGGCCTGCCCCCGTACTGCGTCTTCACGGACAAGACGCTGATGGCGATCGCGGAGGCCGGACCCTCCGAGCCGGGGGAGCTGTCGATGATCTCCGGAGTGGGCGTCCGCAAGCTCGACCGGTACGGCGCCGACGTCCTGGCCATCTGTGCAGGTCAGGAGCCTGCGGTCGAGGATCCTGACGACGCGTAGAAACTCGTCGGAAAAATAGTTTGCACATGCCCAGCGAAGACCCATAGGTTCTTAGCAACGGAAACGGTGGCTTCTCCGAAGCCCCGGATCCGTGCTGTACTTATCCGAATACGCATGGGACAGGCCCCCGGGCCCCGTCCCCGAGACGCCGAGAGGAGGCGAGACCAGTGACCAGCTTCATGACCACCACCAAAATGACCGATCGCTCGGTCGCCGCTTCCTGCCTGCTCGGTTCCGTCTCCCTCCGGGGTACCGGTCTGTCCGCGATTTCCGCTGACAGCCCCGCCCTCTCGGCGAGCCTTGCGGCCGGCGCGCGCCGCAATGAGCGACCGACCAAGGCACTGGTGGCAGTAGCGGAAGCCCAGGCGCATGGAGCCTATGGCTTCGCGGCCGCAGCCGGTGCCGGATCCCAGCCGAAGCAGACGACGCAGACGACGCAGCAGCACCACCTGATGTGGGCCTTCCGTGGGCTCGAACCCTGGAGTGATCCAGCCTGATCGCATGATCAGGCCGGCGCCTTCAGGGCCGCGGAACCCCACCCGGGATCCGCGGCCCTTCTGTTTGTCCCCGAACGGGGACGACGGAGCGAAGGGGCCTCGGGACTGGCAAGACCAGCCGCCACCCGGCCAACCGGCCGGAACGACTAGCCGAACAAGACGAGGAAGAAACCACCGTGCAACTCGAAGCGCACGCCCCGTCCGTACCGCAGACCCAAACGATCTCCCCGCCCGCAGTCCCGGAGGACCACGCCTTGACCCCGCTCACCGCGCTGACCGCGCTCGACGACGCCATCGAGAACCTCGGCGTCCCCGTTCCGTGCCGCACCTTCGACCCCGAGGTCTTCTTCGCCGAGTCCCCGGCGGACGTCGAGTACGCCAAGTCCCTGTGCCGGACCTGCCCGCTGGTCGAGGCCTGCCTCGCCGGGGCGACCGAGCGCCGCGAGCCCTGGGGTGTCTGGGGCGGCGAGCTCTTCGTCCAGGGTGTCGTCGTAGCCCGGAAGCGCCCGCGTGGCCGTCCGCGCAAGAACCCGGTTGTCGCGGCATGACCGCCAACGGAACCATCGACCGCCCCCTCACGCACGACCCCCTGAAGCAGGCCCTC
This sequence comes from Streptomyces sp. NPDC057010, assembly GCF_042673805.1. NCBI lineage: Bacteria > Bacillati > Actinomycetota > Actinomycetes > Kitasatosporales > Streptomycetaceae > Streptomyces > Streptomyces sp. NPDC057010. The sequence continues at coordinate 33,361 of NZ_JBHUSC010000049.1, forward strand.
ATGACCGCCCACACGACGAGCGAGCAGCCGCACGGCTCCGCCCACGCAGACTTCATCACCGCCGGCGCGATCACCTCGCGTCAGAACAGGACCCGCGAAATGCAACTCATCCCAGAAGCCCTGGCCCGTGCCCATATGGACGACCGCATGCGTGAGGCCGACGCCGAGCGTCACGCCCTGCGCCTGCTGGCCGCCCGCCGCATGCAGCGGCGAGCCGAGCGCGTCTCGATGCGCGCCCGGCGCGCGCTGGCCATGGCCGTCATGCACTGACAGCCGACGGCTGACAGAGAAGAAGATCCCCGGGGGACCGGTCCGAACGGACCGGTCCCCCCGGTGCGTTGCGAAGGGCTGTCCACCCCCTACGGGGATATCGTCTGGAGGTGGACCAGCCGAACCCCCACCCCGCCCCCCGGGGACCCGAGGCCCAGCCCGTCGTCTGCGCGCGCTGCGGCGCAGAGTCCCCCAACGGCGCCCCGCCCACCTGGACCTGTTCGGTGGAGAACGGGACGAGACAGTACTTCTGCGTCGACTGCGCCCGGGCCAACCTCCGGGCGATCGAGGGCAGGCTCGACTCCTCCTGGTGGTGAGCCGGAGCCGCCCCGCCCTCCTTCGCCCCGCGCCCTCACTCCGCGGTCGGGAACCCCGGCAGCCAGGAGTCCAGTTCGTCCCGCAGCCGCACGGTCGCGCCCAGCTGGCACAGCACGCCGATGGTGCTCAGCGTCACCCGGTGGATCAGCAGGTACGAGGGAGGCAGGTTGATCTGGCGCCCCAACTGGTGCGCGGGAGAGCGGGGATCGGCGATCCGCGCCGCCTGGCCGCGCAGCCACGGCCGGGTGAAGGTGAACTCCTCGGCCTCGGCGGGCTCGATGATCGGCTTCAGGTAGTCCAGCACCGCATCGGGGTCCAGATCGATGGACTCCTTCACGAACCCCTCGGCGCACAGGTGCCCGTAGACCCCCTCGGCATCGCCCTCCAGCGTCATGCGCAGCGACCGGCCGATGGGCTTGGGCCAGCCACCCGGCAGCCGGTCCACCGTGCCGAAGTCCAGCACCCCCAGCTGCATCCGGCCGTCCGGCCCCGATATCAGCCGGAAGTTGCCCGGGTGCGGATCCGCGTGCAGCAGCCCGGTCCGCGCCGGCCCGGAGAAGAGGAACCGGGCCAGCAGCTGTCCGGCACGGTCGCGCTCCTCCTGCGTGCCGTCGGCTATCACCTCCGACAGCGGGGTCCCCTCCATCCACTCGGTCACCAGCACCTGGTCACCCTGGTGCACGACATCCGGTACGACCACGTCCGCATCGCCCTCGAACGCGTCCGCGTGCGTCCGCTGGGCCTCGGCCTCCAGCTCGTAGTCGAGCTCCTCCGCGACCCGGTCGCGCAACTCCTTGATCAGCGGCTTGATTTCCATGCCGGGTATCAGCGGCCCCAACAGCCCGGCGAAGCGGCCCAGTTGTTTCAGGTCCGACAGCAGCGCCTCACCGGCCCCCGGGTACTGGACCTTGACGGCCACCTGCCGGCCGTCGTGCCACACGGCCCGGTGCACCTGCCCGATGGAGGCAGCCGCGGCCGGCTTGTCCTCGAACTCCTCGAAGAGGTCCCGCCAGTCCGCACCGAGCCGGTCGGCCAGCACCTGGTGCACCGTGGCCGCGGGCAGCGGCGGCGCCGCCTCCTGAAGCTTGGTCAGCGCCGCCCGGTAGGGCCCCGCGACCTCCTCGGGCAGCGCCGACTCGAAGACGGACAGGGCCTGCCCGAGCTTCATGGCACCGCCCTTCAGCTCCCCGAGCGTCCGGAACAGCTGCTCGGCGGTGCGGTTCTGGAGCTCCCGCGCCACGATCTCCGCGGACTTGCCCCCGATCCGCTTGCCCAGCCCCCACGTGGCCCGCCCCGCTATGCCGAGCGGCAGCGCGGCCAGCTTGACGGTACGGGTGACCGCCTTCCGGGGAAGATCAGACATACGCCCCTCCATTTCCCAGACAGCTGCGCCGCAAGCGGCGGTTCGGGCAGATTCGCCGGCCCTCGGACCTCAGACCCAAGCATCCTGTCATGGCCCTCCCGGGCGATCCGCTCCCGATCCTCCTCCCGACCGCTCCAGCGCCGCTGGACCTTCCGCACCCGCCCCGCACGGGCAGTGGGGGTGGGCGCGAACCGGGTCCGGCTCCCAGTGCAGGGCCGGAAGCGCGGCCTCCCACCGGGACGCGGTGGAAGCGGGCAGCTCGCCGTCGAGGAAGGACAGGGCGTGGGCCGCGGCCAGCCCGGCCACCGCGGTGGACAGCCCCAGATCGCAGGCGGCGCCGGCTCTTCGGCGGCGGGCCGAGCGCCACTGCACCAGCATCCGCGGCCAGGCCGGATCCCGGTCCACCCGCTCGCGCTCCATGCACCCCGCGCAGGCCGTCGTCCCGGGAAGGACCAGCGGCCCCACCAGCCCCGTGCCCTCCAGCACTCCCGCGTACAGGTGCGGGATGCCCGCGGCGATCCAGTCCGATGCGGTGTCCGGATCGGGGGCCCAGGCGTGCAGCCCTTCGCGCGGCGCGACCACCACCAGGGCCAGCCCGGGCTCCGGCCCCCCGCTCTCCCCGGCCCGCGGCGGGCGCCCCGGAGCGGCCTCGCGCACCAGCTTCCCCGCGGCCTCGGCCCGCAGCCGGCCCACGCTCGCGGGCCCCAGCCCGCCGGGGGCCACATCCGCCGGCTCCACCCGGCCGCCGTCGAGGACTTCGACCCCGCCCACGCCGGCCCCCGCCAGGACCGCGGCGATCAGCGCGCCGACGCGGCCGCTCCCGCGCACCTGCACCCGTATCGCCCGGCGCGCGGCGATGCCCCGCAAGTCCCCGCCCGGCGCCCGGTGGACCAGCGACAGCGAGCCCAGATCGGGCGCCAGCCGCTCCAGGGCCTCCGGCCGCTCGCGCACGGCCTGGGCCCGCGGGCCGCCCGCCGTGATGTCGTCGAGCAGCCCGGCCCCCGCCAGCCGCCTGACCAGTTCGTCGGCCCGGCCGTCCGGCAGCCCCATCCCCGAGGCCTCGGCCCGCAGCAGGTCCATCCCCCGCGTCCCGTCGATCCGGTCGATCAGCGCCCCCGTCGCCGTGTCGACGGGACCGACCACCACCGCGTGCGCCGGCGTCACCCCGAACTGCACCGTCTGCACATCCCGCCAGGCCCGGGCCAGCGCCGGCTTCACCTTCGGATACATGGTCATCCCCCCGCTTCCGGAATTCCTCCGCGTTCGTTCTCTGTTCCTCCGCAACAGTGCCCGTCCGCCGAAATCCGTGCAGAAATTTGTCCACAGGCGAGGGGTATTAGGCATATGAGATGAAGAAAAGGGGTGTTCCGTGTGCCCGCGGTGAATCGATCATGTTCGAACCCCGGACGGACGGGACTTCGACCACGCCTACCGGGTACCGTCGTGGCGTGTCCGCCGACCCACCGCAGCGCGCCGTAGAAGTCCGCCGGAGCGCGCGCCGCCGCAGGACCGTATCCGCCTACCGCGAGGGTGACCGTACGGTCGTCCTCATCCCTGCCCGGATGTCCGAGGCCGAGGAACAGCGCTGGGTGGGCGTCATGCTCGACAAACTGGCCGCCCAGGAGAGCAAGCGCACCCTCGGGGACGCGGAACTCACCGAGCGCGCCGAGCGTTTGTCCGGGCAGTACTTCAGCGGCCGCGCCTGCCCCCGCTCGGTCCGCTGGGTCACCAACCAGAACACCCGCTGGGGCTCCTGCACCCCCGCCGAGGGCAGCATCCGGCTCTCGCACCGCCTCCAGGGGATGCCGGAGTACGTCGTGGACTACGTGCTCCTGCACGAGCTGGCGCACCTCCTCGTCCCCGGCCACGGCCCCCGCTTCTGGCAGCTGCTGGAGGCCTACCCCCGCACCGAGCGGGCCCGCGGATACCTGGAGGGCGTGGTCGCCGCCGAGCGCCTCCCGAAGGTCCCCGCCGCGCGCGAGGAATAGCCGAATCCGCTCCCCACCCACCTCTGGCCCCACCCCCGTCGCGCACGGAGTATGTACCGGCTCGGTACCGACTTGGCCGGATGTCGGCAGGAGCCGTTAGCCTGAGCCGCACGCATTCAGTCGGGATGGGGGACGGTCGTTACGTATGACGAGGGAATTCCAACGCGGCCACAAGGCCAAGATCAGTGATCTGACCGCGGGCACCGACCTGTACGTGGGCGTGCAGATCTCCGCGCCCGGACTCACCTTCGACATCAGCTGTTTCGGGCTCGATGTGAACGAGCAGCTGTCGGACGACCGCTACTTCGTCTTCTTCAACCAGCCGAAGTCGCCCGAGGAGTCCATCCAGCAGCTCGGCGCCCAGGCGGGTGACACCGAATCATTCCGGGTGACCCTGGACCGGATTCCGGCGTCCATCCACAAGCTGTCCTTCACCGCCACCATCGACGGCGACGGACAGATGTCGCAGATCGGGCCCGGCTACATCCGGATCGTCGCGGGCGGCGAAGAGGTCGTCCGCTACGCGTTCACCGGCTCCGAGTTCACCACCGAGCGGGCCGTGATGCTCGGCGACTTCTACCTCAAGGACGTGTGGCGCTTCGCCGCCGTCGGCCAGGGCTTCGACGGCGGACTCGCCGCGCTGCTCAAGAACTTCGGCGGCGAGGTCGCCGAGGAGGAGCAGCCGCAGCAGCAGCCCGCGGCCCAGGCCGGTGCCGCGCCCGGGTTCGCCCCGCCGCCGCAGGCAGCCGCCCCGGCCCCGTCGTTCGGCGCCCCGGCCCCGGCCCCGGCCGCCCAGGCCCCGGCCCCCGCGCCGTCCTTCGGCGCGCCGCCCGTGCCCGCCCCGGCCCCGCAGCCGCAGGCCTACCCGCAGCACTCGGCGCCCACCATGGCCGCCCCGCTCGCCGCCCCGCCGGCCCCCGCGCCGTACGGGCAGCCGCAGCAGCCCTCGTACGGCCAGGTCCCCCCGCCCGCCCCGGCCCCCGCTCCGTACGGCCAGCAGCAGCCGGGCTACGGACAGCCCCCGGGCGTCCCGGGCCAGTTCCCCGGCCAGGCGCCCGGCCAGTTCCCCGGCCAGCAGCCCGCCCCCGGCTACGCCCCGCAGGCCGCCGCCCCCGCCGGTGCCGGCCTCGCCGCCGCCCTCCAGCCGTACAAGGAAGCCCCCACCGGCACCCGCTGGACCCCGCAGAACCAGCAGCTCATGCGCGTCGACCTGGCCATGGGCGGCCAGGCCGTCCTCGCCCGCCAGGGCAGCATGGTGCTCTACCAGGGCAAGGTCGACTTCAGCTACAAGGGCGCCGGCTTCGCCGGCCGCATCGTCGGCAACGCCACCGGCCAGGAGATGCAGCTCATGCGCTGCACCGGCCGCGGCCAGGTCTTCCTCGCCGAGAACGGCGCGCACCTGCACGCCATCGAGCTCCAGGGCGACGGCATCTGCGTCTCCGCCGAGGCCGTCCTCGCCTTCGACGAGTCCCTCCAGCACGAGGTCCGCCGCATCGAGGGCCACGGCATCCCCGGCGGCGCCCTGTTCACCATGCAGTTCCAGGGCACGGGCACGGTGATCGTCAAGACGCACGGCGTCCCGGTCGTCCTCCCCGTCACCCCGACCACCTTCGCGGACAGCAACGCCATCGTGGCGTGGTCCTCCGCCTCCCAGGTGATCCTGTCCAGCCAGGTCCGGCTCCGGCGCAACGCCTACCCCGGCCACAGCGGGGAAACCGTGAACCTCCAGTTCCGCGGCGCTCCCGGCAACTTCATCGTCGTCCAGCCGTACGAGGTCTGAGGGAGCCCGACATGAACGCAATGAACCAGCAGCTCGCGGGCTACGCCCCGACCCCCGTCACGGCCCGCATGGAGAACCACGGGCGGGCCATGCTCAAGGTCGCCATGCAGAGCGGGCAGGACCTCTTCGCCCGCACCGGCTCGATGGTCGCCTACGAGGGCTTCGTCCAGTACGAGCCCAACCCGCCGGCCGTCCGCCAGATGGCCTCGCAGTGGATCACCGGCGAAGGCGCACCGCTGATGAAGTGCACCGGCGACGGCCTGCTCTACCTCGCCGACTACGGCGCCGACGTCGTCGTCATCAACCTCAACAACGACTCGCTCTCGGTCAACGGCACCAACCTGCTCGCCTTCGACGCCCACCTCCAGTGGGGCGTCGAACGGGTCAAGGGCCTCGCCAAGTTCGCCGGCCAGGGCCTGTTCAACGTGCAGGTCGCGGGCACCGGCTGGGTCGCCCTCACCTCCCGCGGCACCCCGATCGTCGTCGACTGCGGCCGCGGCGAGGACGAGACGTACGTCGACCCGGACGCGCTCGTCGCCTGGTCCCCGAACCTCAAGGTCAAGGGGAAGCGCAGCTTCAAGGCCTCGTCGCTGGTCGGCCGGGGCAGCGGGGAGGCCTACCAGATGGCCTTCTCCGGCCAGGGCATCGTCGTCGTACAGCCCAGCGAGGACAGCACCGACCGGCTCCGGGTCCGGGGCTGAGGGGGAGCGGGAACATCATGCAGAGCTCACTTTTCGCCCACACCGAGGCGCAGTCCCAGGAGCGGTACGCGATCCAGAACCCGCAGCTGCTGCGGGTCTCGCTGACCGGCTCGGACGACGTACTCGCCCGCAAGGGCGCCATGGTCGCCTACCAGGGACTCATCGACTTCGACGGCGAGTACCAGACCTCCAACCAGCGCCGCGCCCGCGCCCGCACCGGCGAGGGCCTGGACCTCATGCGCTGCTCCGGACAGGGCACGGTCTACCTGGCCAACCTGGCCCAGTACGTCCACGTCGTGGATGTGGACCAGGACGGCCTCACGGTCGACAGCAGCTACGTCCTGGCCCTGGACTCCACCCTGCACACCGAGGTCATCGCGGTGGACAGCCAGTACGGGATCTCGGGCTCCGGCAAGTACCAGCTCAACATCAGCGGCCGCGGCAAGGTCGCGCTGATGACCTCCGGGCAGCCGCTGATGATGCACGTCACGCCCGACAAGTACGTCAACGTCGACGCGGACGCCATCGTCGCCTGGTCCACCTCCCTCCGGGTGCAGATGCAGGCCCAGACGCACTCCAGCGGGGTGTGGCGGCGGCGCGGCAACACCGGTGAGGGCTGGGAGCTGAGCTTCCTCGGCACCGGCATCGCGCTGGTGCAGCCCAGCGAGGTGCTGCCGCCGCAGAACGCCCAGCTCGGCCAGGGCGTCGCCGCGCAGTTCGGCATGGGCCAGCACGGCTCGCACGCGCAGAACCAGAACAACGCCTGGAACTAGCCGTTGCGGCAGGTGTGACGGTACGCCGAAGGGGCGGTCCCGAGGAGGGACCGCCCCTTCGCCACGTCACGCCCTTACGCCGGCACGCCCTCGGCCGCGAGCCGCGCCAGGGTCGCCTCCATCAGGCGCACGACCGAGGTGTCGGCCACCGCCGCCACCTCCTCGTACGGGAACCAGCGCAGGTCCAGGGACTCCTCGCTGATCTCCGCCTCCGCACCGGCCGGGGCCAGCGCCGCGTACTGCACGTCCAGGTGCCAGTTGCAGGGCGCCGGGATCGGATGCCGGTCCAGGCGCACCGGGCCGCCCGCCAGCAGCGTCAGCCCGGAGGCGATGCCCGACTCCTCGCGGGCCTCGCGCAGCGCCACCTCAGCCAGCGTCGCGTCGCCGGACTCGCAGTGGCCGCCCATCTGCAGCCACATCCCGAGCTTCTTGTGCAGGGTCAGCAGTACGCGCTCCCGCGCCGGGTCGATCACCAGCGCGCTGCCCGTGACGTGCCCGGCCTGGCAGGGCTTGTAGACCCCGTCCGGGTGGGCCGCCAGGTGTTCCAGGTAGAGGTCGCGCAGCTCCGGCTGGTCCTCGTAGGTCTTCAGTACGAGGACCGCGTCTTCGTGGAGGCTCACTTCTTCTCGTCGCCGTTCTCGTCACGCTTCTCGTCACGCTTCTCGGCGGCCTCGCCGAGCATCTTGTCGATCTCCGAGAAGTCCAGCTGCTCGTGGTGGACGAAGCCGTCCGGGTCGTCCAGGTCGGAGGCGGTCGGCAGCATGTCCGGGTGCTCCCACAGGGCGTCGCGCCCGTCGACCCCGCGCGCGTCGGTGAGCGAGGCCCACAGCCGCGAGGCGTCCCGCAGCCGGCGCGGCCGCAGCTCCAGCCCGATCAGCGTCGCGAAGGTCTGCTCGGCCGGACCGCCCGAGGCGCGCCGCCGGCGCATGGTCTCGCGCATGGCGTCCGCCGAGGTCAGCCGCGGCTTGGCCGCCTCGTGCACGACCGCGTCCACCCAGCCCTCGACCAGCGCGAGCGCCGTCTCCAGACGGGCCAGCGCGGCCTTCTGCTCCGGGGTGTCCTGCGGCTGGAACATGCCGCCCTGGAGCGCCTCCTGGAGCTGCTCCGGATTCGACGGGTCCAGCTGGCCGACCACGTCCTCCAGCTTCGAGGTGTCGACCTTGATGCCGCGGGCGTAGCCCTCGACCGCGCCGAACAGGTGCGAGCGCAGCCACGGCACGTGCGCGAAGAGCCGGGCGTGCGCCGCCTCGCGCAGGGCCAGGTACAGCCGCACCTCCTCCGGGGGCACGCTCAGGTCCTTGCCGAAGGCCGCGATGTTCAGCGGCAGCAGCGCGGCCTTGCCGGCGGGCCCGAGCGGCAGGCCGATGTCGGTGGAGCCGACGACCTCACCCGCGAGCACGCCCACGGCCTGGCCGATCTGCTGCCCGAACATGGCCCCGCCCATGGAGCGCATCATCCCGAGCAGCGGGCCCGCCATGGCCTGCATCTCCTCGGGCAGCACGCTGCCCATGGCCGCGCCGACCCGCTCGGCGACCGGGTCCACGAGCTCCTTCCACACCGGCAGGGTCGCCTCGACCCACTCGGCGCGGCTCCACGCCACGGCCGTGCCCGCGCCCGAGGGCAGCGAGGTCACGCCGTCCAGCCACAGGTCCGCCAGCCGCACGGCCTCCTCGACCGCGGACTTCTCGGCGACGCCGACGCTGGTGTCCTTCACCCCGTCCGCCGTGCCCTGCGCGACGGTCTGGCGGGCGATGTCCTTGGCCATGTCCCAGTTCACGGGACCGCCCTCGTAGCTGAGCATCTGCCCGAGCTGCTGGAAGGCCGCACCGAGGTCGTTCGGGTTCATCGAGCCGAACATCGCGGCGAACGGATTCTCCGCGCCGCCGGGACCGCCCGCGCCGCCCGGCAGACCCATGCCGGGGAACCCGAACGGATTCGCCGGGCCGCCCTGGCCGCCCTGATTGCCCTTCTTCTTGCCCTCGTCGCCGTTGTCCGGCTCCTCCGGCGGAAGGCCGAATCCGAATGGGGTGTCGCTCACGGGTTTCCTCGGCTCGTAGGGCCGCCGGCGGGAGCCGGCGGGCGATGGTCCGACAACACACCAAGCGTAGACACCCGACCCCGCTTACGGGCTCGGTGCTCCGCCGACTCCTGGGCTGCGGCAGGATGGACATCACCTGGTAGGTACGCGTCACGGCGCGTCCCCACTGAAGACAACCGCTGGAGACGCCCGGTGAGTTCCCCAGATCCGCATCTTTCGGATGAGCGCAGCACGCCGCACGACGCCGAAAACCGCCCCGAGCACGGTGACGGCGCCCCAGGCGTTCGCCAGCCGCGAAACCCGGCCGTGGCCCGCCGCAACAGCCCCGTGATCGCCGTGACCGGCGCCGCGACGGGGGTGGGCGCGGCCCTGGTGAGCCGCCTGGCCGCCTCCGACGAGGTCAAGCAGGTCGTGGCGATCGACGAGCGGCGCGGGGAGTGCGCGGAGGCGCAGTGGCACGTCCTGGACGTACGGGACCCCGCGATCGCCGAGAAGCTGCGCGGTGCGGACGTGGTCGTCCACCTGGCACTGGACCTCGATCTGGAGACCGACCCGGCGGCCCGTACGGCGTACAACGTGCGCGGGACGCAGACCGTGCTCACCGCCGCCGCGGCGGCCGGGGTGCACCGGGTCGTGCTGTGCACCTCCGCGATGGTCTACGGGGCCCTGCCCGACAACGACATCCCGCTCTCGGAGGACTCCGAGCTGCGGGCCACGGCGGAGGCAACCGGTGTCGGGGACCTGCTGGAGATCGAACGGCTGGGGCGTCGGGCGCCGCGGGCGCACCCCGGTCTGAACGTCACGGTGATCCGCCCGGCGATCCTGGTCGGCGGCACGGACACCGCCCTGACCCGGTACTTCGAGTCCCCGCGGCTGCTCGTGGTGGCCGGATCCCGGCCGACGTGGCAGTTCTGCCACGTCGAGGACCTGGTCAGCGCGCTGGAGTACGCGGCCCTGGAGAAGGTCGAGGGCGAGCTCGCGGTGGGCTGCGAGGGGTGGCTGGAGCAGGAGGAGGTGGAGGAGCTGAGCGGAATCCGCCGCATGGAACTCCCCTCGGCAGTGGCCCTGGGCGCGGCGGCCCGGCTGCACCGGATCGGCCTGACGCCGTCTCCCGCCGGGGACCTCGCGTACACGATGCACCCGTGGGTGGTCAGCGTGAGCGGGCTGCACGCGGCGGGGTGGCGGCCACGCTGGACCAATGAGGAGGTGCTGGCCGAGCTGCTGCAGGAGGTGGCGGGGCGGCACACCGTCGCCGGCCGGCGGCTGGGCCGCAAGGACGCCGCGACCGCCGCGGGCGCCGCCGGTGCCACGGTGGCCCTGCTGGGCGCCGCCGCCGCGGTCCGGCGGGCCCGCCGCCGGCGCGGGCTGTAGCGGCGCGGCTGCGCCCGGGCTCCCGGGGCTCCGCCCCGGACCCCGCGCCTCGACCGCCGGCGAGGCTGGATTCGGCCCCGCCCGGGCCTTCGGGTGCGACCACACGATCGGGGCTGGATTTTGCTCCCAAGGGTGGTGGCCCGGCCCGGGCGAAACTGCTATTCCGCCGGGTCGGCGGCTAGGGCACGATGGACGGTATGGCACCGCACTTCGATCACCCCGGCGAGCAGGCCGCTTCGGACCCGATCCGGCTGCTCGCGATCCGCGAGACCCCGCTTTCGATCGACGAGGTCTTCAAGGCCGTCGGCGACGATGCGACGGGCGGTACGACGCTCTTCGTCGGAACGGTGCGCAATCACGACAGCGGGGCGGACGTCGATTCGCTCGGCTACTCCTGCCACCCGACGGCCGAGGCCGAGATGCGCCGGGTCGCCGAGCGCGTCGTGGCGAAGTACCCGGTCCGTGCCCTGGCCGCCGTGCACCGCGTGGGCGACCTCTCCGTCGGCGACCTGGCGGTCGTCGTCGCCGTGTCCTGCCCGCACCGCGGCGAGGCCTTCGACGCCTGCCGGATGCTGATCGACGACCTCAAGCACGAGGTCCCGATCTGGAAGCACCAAACGTTCTCGGACGGCACGGAGGAGTGGGTCGGCGCCTGCTGAGGCGTGGCGGACCCCGCCTGTGGGGGCACCCCCGCAAGGGGGTAGCCTCGCACCCGTTCGGCCGCGCAACACGCCCTCGATTTGCGTAACCCCTTCCCGGGCACCAGCGTTGAAGCCACAACGAAACGTACGCATTCGGGGTAGGGAGGCAGGCCCATGGCGTCTCTGGCGTGGTTGCTGATTCCGCTGTTCGCCGCGATCGGCGCGGGGATATGGGGCAGCTGGGCGGCACGCGACCGCACGCAAGGCGACATATCCGAGCTGGCCGGATACGCGCGATTCCGTGAAGTGATGGACAAGGCCGACAAGGCGAAAGCGGGGGCCCACTCCGGTTCCGACGCCGTCTGAGCGTCCCGTGAGTCCGAGCGTCCCGCGAAAAGGGCCGAGGCCCGTCTGAGACCCGCCTGAGAGTTTCGCCCGCGGGCCCGTACGGACCGGCCCCGGGGGCCGCCCGTCAGGGCCGTCCCGTACTGTCGGATCCATGCCACGCCGCACCGCGACGATGCTCGCCTCCACCCTCGTGCTGTTCGCGCTGCTCTGCGCAGGCGTCTTCATCAAGGTCCCGTACTCGGAGATGAGCCCGGGCCCCACCGTGAACACCCTCGGGGACTCGCACGGCGAGCCCGTCCTCAACATCTCGGGGCGCAAGACGTACCCCACCAGCGGTCATCTCAACATGACGACGGTCCGCGTCACGGGCGCGGACTACGACATGAACCTGCTGGAGGCGGTGTACGGGTGGCTGGCCGACGACAACATCGTCGTGCCGCACGAGAACCTCTACCCGGACGGCAAGACGGAAGAGCAGTCCACCCAGGAGAACGCCGAGGAGTTCAGCCAGTCCCAGCAGAGCGCCAAGGTGGCCGCCCTCAAGCAGCTCGGCATCCCGGTCACCGCCCGCGTGATCGTCGCCTCCGTCGTCAAGGCGAGCCCCGCGGACGGCAAACTGCACGCCGGTGACGTGCTCAAGGCCGTGGACGGCACGCCCGTCACCGCTCCCGAGGACGTGGCCAAGCTCGTCACCAAGCACAAGCCCGGCGAGCCGGTCGAGTTCACCATCGTGCCCGCCGCCGAGGCGGCCGAGGCCGCGAAGGCGAACCGCGAGCCCACCGCCACCACCAAGGTCACGATCACCGCGGGCAAGGCGGAGACCGACGGTCACGCCATCGTCGGCATCCGGGCCGGCACCGACCACACCTTCCCGTTCACGATCGACATCAAGCTCGCCGACGTGGGCGGCCCCAGCGCCGGCCTGATGTTCGCCCTCGGCATCGTCGACAAGCTCACCCCCGGGGACCTGACCGGGGGCAAGTTCGTCGCGGGCACCGGCACCATCGACGACGCCGGCAAGGTCGGCCCGATCGGCGGCATCCAGATGAAGACCATCGGCGCCCGCAAGGCCGGCGCCGAGTACTTCCTGACGCCCGCCGAGAACTGCGCCTCCGCCGCCAAGAACGTGCCCGACGGCCTGACCCTGGTGAAGGTCTCCACCATCGACGACGCCACGAAGGCCCTGGAGAAGATCAGCAAGGGGGACACGGCCGGGCTGCCGCAGTGCGGCGCCAAGCCCTGACCGGCCCCCCGGCCCCTGCCGCCGCCGTCGCTACGAGAAGGTCGCGGCCAGCGCCTCGGCCAGCCCCGGCACCAGGTTCCCGCCGGTGAGGACCTCCGTCGAGGAGTCCTTCTCGCGCAGCCGTACGGCGGACTCGCGCGAGCCGTCGCGCAGGACGGCCACGGTCAGCCGGACCTCCTGCCGCTCCGGGTGCCCGGCCACCCACTTCGCCAGCTGCTTGTCGCTCAGCCCCTCCGGTACGGAGGCCTCCGCGGACGGCGGCAGCATCAGCCGCTCCACCGTCAGCGCGCAGCCGACGACGGCGTCGGGCCAGGCGATGGTGCCCAGGAACTTGTCGAGCGGGGTCCCGGAGGGGACCTCGTCCTGCTCGATCGGCGTGAGGGAGGCCTGGCCGGCGTCGTCCTGGTCGAGGCCGAGCTGGCTCGCCAGCCGCGGTTCCTGCTTCTTGAGCCGGGCGGTGTCGACAAGCGCGAACAGCCGCGCGGGCTTGTCCCAGCCGAGGCCGGCCGCGTACTCGTCGATCTCGAGGCAGGCACGGGTCAGCGGGCTGGCCGCCATCGGCGTGCCGGGGGAGGGGGAGAGGTTGGACATGGACAACATCCTGCCTCCTTTACCCCGGATACCGGGAACTGACTAAAGCCTCAGTAAGTTGCATGAGTGGGCTCTACGATCAGGGCCCGTTCATCACCAGACAGCGACTTTCGAGGTGCGCACCTTGGCTTTCCAGATGCCGGACCGCGGCGGAGGCCCTTCCGGGCCACGGATGAGAGTCGGCCGCCCCTCCCGGCGAGCCCGCACTCTCCTCATGACCCTGGGCGTGCTGGCCGTCCTGGCCATGCTCTTCATCATGTTCGCGGGCTTCTGGACGGACTGGCTCTGGTTCCGCTCCGTGAAGTACTCCGGCGTCTTCACCACCACCCTGTGGACCAAGATCGGCCTCTTCGCCGTCTTCGGCCTGCTGATGGCCGGTGCCGTGGGCCTCAACATCTGGCTGGCGCACCGGCTGCGGCCGCCGCTGAGCGCGATGTCGATGGAGCAGCAGAGCCTCGACCGCTACCGGATGAGCGTCGCCCCGTACAAGAAGTGGCTGCTCCTGGGCATCTCCGTGCTCGTCGGCCTGATCGCGGGCGCTTCGGCGGCGGGCCAGTGGAAGACCTGGCTGATGTACGTGAACGGGGTGTCCTTCGGGCAGAAGGACCCCGAGTTCCACCTGGACGTGTCGTTCTACACCTTCGACCTGCCCTGGTACCGCTTCCTGCTCGGCTTCGGCTTCGCCGCGGTCGTGCTGTCGGTGATCGCCGCCGCCGTCGTGCACTACCTGTACGGCGGACTGCGCGTGACCAGCCCGGGCGCCCGGGCCACCGCCGCGGCGACCGGGCACCTGTCGGTACTGCTCGGCCTGTTCGTCACCCTCAAGGCCGTCGCGTACTGGCTCGACCGGTACGGGCTCGCCGTGAAGTCCAGCGACTTCAAGGCCTCGGACAACTGGACCGGCCTGCGCTACGTCGACGCGAACGCGTACCTCCCGGCGAAGACGATCCTCGTCGCCATCGCCGCGATCTGCGCCCTGCTGTTCTTCGCGACGCTGTGGCGCCGCACCTGGCAGCTGCCCGTCATCGGCTTCGGCCTGATGGTGCTCTCGGCGATCCTCATCGGCGGGCTCTACCCGGCGATCGTGCAGAAGTTCCAGGTCCAGCCGAACGAGCAGGCCAAGGAATCGCCGTACGTCGAGAAGAACATCAAGGCGACGCGCGACGCGTACGGGATCGCCGGGACCGACGTGAAGGACTACGCGGGCATCCCGGACCCCAAGGCGGACAAGAACCAGCTGCGGCAGGCGGCCGGCTCCAACGCCAGCATCCGGCTCCTGGACCCGAACATCGTCTCGCCGGCCTTCCAGCAGCTCCAGCAGGTCAAGGGCTACTACGCCTTCCCGTCCACGCTCGCCGTGGACCGGTACAGCGGCCAGGACACGGTCATCGGCCTGCGCGAGCTGAACATCGGCGGCATCCCCAAGAACAACTGGATCAACGACCACTTCCGCTACACGCACGGCTACGGCGTGGTCGCCGCCAAGGGAACCACCGCCACCGATCAGGGCGCCCCCGACTTCACCCAGTCCGACCTGCCCTCCAAGGGCATGTTCGGAACGGACTTCGAGCAGCGCGTCTACTACGGCGAGCAGACGAAGCAGTACTCGATCGTCGGCGGCCCGCAGAAGGAGCTCGACTACTCGGACGACAAGGGCGAGAAGGAGACGAGCTACAAGGGCGACTCCGGCGTCAACCTCGACAACCCGATCAACCGGGCGGCGTACGCGCTCACCTTCTCCGAGCCGCAGATCCTGTACTCCGGGGCGATCGGCGACGGCTCGCGGATCCTCTACAACCGCACGCCCAAGGAGCGCGTCGAGGCCGTCGCGCCGTGGCTGACCATCGACGGCGCGCCGTACCCGGCGGTCGTGGACGGCCGGATCAAGTGGATCGTCGACGCGTACACGACGACCAACGGCTACCCCTACGCCTCGCGCACCACGCTGGGCCAGAGCACCGCGGACTCGCTGACCAACAGCCAGCGCGCGGTGGTGGCCCAGGAGAACCAGGTCAACTACATCCGCAACTCGGTGAAGGCCACCGTCGACGCGTACGACGGCACGGTCGACCTGTACCAGTGGGACACCCAGGACCCGGTCCTGAAGACCTGGATGAAGGCGTTCCCGGGAACGGTGAAGCCCAAGAGCGAGATCTCCAAGCCGCTCATGGACCACATGCGCTACCCGCAGGACCTCTTCAAGGTCCAGCGCGAGCTGCTGACCCGCTACCACGTCACCGACCCGCAGACCTTCCTCTCCGGTTCGGAGGCCTGGGCTGTCCCGGACGACCCGACGACCAAGGCGGGTACGGCGGTTCCGCCGTACTACCTGTCGATGAAGATGCCGGAGCAGAAGGAGAAGGACCAGGTCTTCTCGCTCACGACGACCTTCACGCCGAACGGCCGGGACAACCTGAGCGCCTTCATGGCCGTCAACGCCGATCCGGGCACCCCGGACTACGGCAAGATCCGGATCCTGAAGCTGCCCACCAGCCGTCCGGTGGACGGTCCCAAGCAGGTGCAGAGCAAGTTCAACTCCGAACCCAAGATCGCCGAGTCGATCCGCCTGCTGCGCGGCGGTGACTCCGAGGTCGAGTACGGAAACCTGCTCTCGGTGCCGCTGGCCGACGGCATGCTCTACGTGGAGCCCGTGTACGTGCGCAGTTCGGGGCTCAAGTACCCGCTGCTGCGCAAGGTGCTCGTGACCTACGGCGGCCAGACCGCCTTCGAGGACACGCTGGAGAAGGCGCTGAACGTGGTCTTCGGGGCCGAGGCGCCGACCACGCCCGTACCGCCGGCCCAGCCGCCGGGCGAAGGCACCACCACGCCGCCGCCCGTCAGTCAGGACCCGACGGTCAAGGCGGCGCTCGCCGACGCGCAGAAGGCCGTGGAGGACGCGGAGAAGGCCCGGCAGGCCGGTGACTGGGCGGCCTTCGGCAAGGCCCAGGAGGAGATCAAGGCGGCGCTGAAGCGGGCGATCGACGCTGAGGCGAAGCCGACGGCGCCCAAGCCGGCCGGCTAGTGCGATATCGGTAATGGCTCCGTCCCGCGTCGTGATACGGTGGTTTCACCGACGCGGGGTGGAGCAGCTCGGTAGCTCGCTGGGCTCATAACCCAGAGGTCGCAGGTTCAAATCCTGTCCCCGCTACTGAAGATGAAGGCCCGGATCCATGGGATCCGGGCCTTCGTCATGTCCGGGGCGGACACGCGGTAGCCGGGACGGGTGAGTTGGGGCAGGAGCGTGTTTGACTTGACGCACTATGGGCATGTCGACAAAACGCTGTAGTGACCTCACTGGCTGCGACATACCAGGTGTACGCGGGTAGCAGGTGATGCGACGATGGGATTTATGGGGGACAGGTCAACTCTGCTGGAGACAGGGCGGTTTGCGAGGGCTGAAGCCGAGCCGGGTACGGGAGCCGGTGCGCCGGCTCATGCTGACAACGCGCAGACCGCACTGACCGATGCGGATCTCGTGGAGGACATGTTCGCCGAGACCGACGCGGCGAGCGACGCCGAGCTGGAGGCACGACACCGGGTGGCCGCCGACAAGGGCGACCCCGGCGCCATGAGCGTGCTCGGAGCGCTGCTGCTGCGCCGCGGCGACCTCGACGGCGCCGAGCCGTACCTGCGCAACGCCACCGGCGAAGGGGACCGCGCCGCCGCGAACAACCTGGGCGTGCTCCTGCACCAGCGGGGCTACCCCGAGGAGGCCGCCGGCTGGTGGCGGGTCGCCGCCGTCGCCGGATCCGCCCCCGCCGCGCACGCCCTGGGCCGCCACTTCCGCGAGCGCGGGGACGAGCCGGCCGCCGAGTACTGGCTGCGCCAGGCGGCGGAGTCCGGCCACGCCCTGGGTGCCTACGGACTGGCCGACCTGCTGGAGCACCGCGGGGACAGGGGAGTCGAGCGGTGGTTCCGGGCCGCGGCCGAGCAGGGGCACCGCGAAGCCGCGTACCGGCTGGCCAGGCACCTGAGGAAGGGCGACCCGGCCGAGGCCGAGCAGTGGTACCGGCAGGCCGCCGCGCGCGGCCACCGGCGCGCCGCGCTGCACCTGGGCGCGCTGCTGGAGGCCCGCGGGGAGCTCAAGGAGGCCGGGCGCTGGTACCTGACCTCCGCCAAGCAGGGGGAGGCCCGGGCGGCCTGCGCCCTCGGCTTCCTGCTGCGCGACGCCGGCGACGAGGACAGCGCGGCCGCGTGGTGGCACCGGGCCGCCCAGGACGGCGACGGCAACGCCGCGAACGCGCTGGGCGCGCTGCACGCCGCCCGGGGCGAGACCCAGACCGCGGAGCGCTGGTACCGCACCGCCATGGACGCGGGCGACCAGAACGGGGCGTACAACCTTGCTTTGCTGTGCGTCGCACAGGACCGGACCGCGCAGGCCGAGCAGTGGTACCGGCGGGCGGCCTACGCGGGACACCGCGAGGCGGCCAACGCGCTGGCCATCCTGCTCCTCCAGGGCGGGGACGCGGCGGGCGCCGAGCCGTGGTTCTCGAAGGCCGCGGAGGCGGGCAGCGTGGACGCCGCCTTCAACCTCGGGATCCTCTTCGCCAGCCGGGACGAGGACCGCACCGCGCTGAAGTGGTACGAGCGGGCCGCGTCCGCGGGGCACACCGACGCCGCGCTCCAGGTCGGCATCGCGCTGGTCCGGGACGGCGAGGAGCGGGCCGCCGAGCGGCACCTGCGGTGCGCGGCCGGCGGCGGCAGTGCGGAGGCGGCCTTCCGGCTGGCCGCGCTGCTGGAGTCGCTGGCGCCGCCCCCGGAGCCGGTGGCGCTGGGCGAGCCGGTGGGCGGGGCGCCGCGGACCGAGAGCGAGGAGTGGTACGAGCGGGCCGCCGAGCTGGGGCACCGGCGCGCCCAGGTGCGGGTCGGCATGCTGGCCGCCGCCCGGGGCGAGATGGCGGCCGCGGCGCGGTGGTACCGGGAGGCGGCCGAGGCCGGGTCCCGGAACGGGGCCTTCAACCTGGGACTGCTGCTGGCGCGGGAGGGCAGCGAGCCGGAGGCCGCGCTGTGGTGGACGCGGGCGGCGGTGGCGGGGCACGGGCGGGCCGCGCTGCGGCTGGGACTGCTGGCCGCTCGCCACGGTGACCTGGCGGAAGGGCAGAAGTGGTGCGTCCGGGCCATGGAGTTGGGCCCGGAGGAGGTCTCGGAGCGGGCGGCCCGGCTCCGCGAGGCCCTCGCGGAGGAGCTCTCGGCCTGAGCTTCCCGGCGGGGCCGGATTTAAGCGATTTGCATCTGCTGGGGGGCCTCACGTAAAGTCGTGTTTACCGACGCGGGGTGGAGCAGCTCGGTAGCTCGCTGGGCTCATAACCCAGAGGTCGCAGGTTCAAATCCTGTCCCCGCTACTGAAGCCCGAAGGCCCGGATCCCATGGATCCGGGCCTTCGGTCGTTTCCGGTGGCGGATGGCACACACGACATGAAGAAGGGCCCGGGGGCGCTGCCCCCGGGCCCTTCTCCTTCGTCTTCTGCTAGGCGGCCGCGCAGTTCGGGCAGATGCCGCGGTAGGTCACCTCGACCGCCGACACCACGAAGCCGAAGCGTTCCGCGTCCGGCAGGTCGGTCAGCGGGTTGCCCGCCGGGTGGACGTCGCGGATCGCGCCGCACTGGGCGCAGACCAGGTGCTGGTGGGGGCGGTGGGCGTTCGGGTCGTACCGCTTGGCGCGGCGGTCCGTGGAGACCTCCAGCACCTCGCCGAGGGTGACGAGCTCACCCAGCGTGTTGTAGACGGTCGCGCGCGAGATCTCGGGCAGCTTGGCCACGGCGCGCGCGTGCACCTCGTCGGCCGTCAGGTGCACGTGGTCACCGTCGAGCACCTCGGCCACGACACGCCGCTGTGCCGTCATGCGCCAGCCGCGTCCGCGAAGTCGTTCCAGCAGGTCACTCATAGACATCAGCCTAACAGTGAGGGGATCAGGTGTAACTCCCGAACCCGTGCGGACTTGGATGCTTACTTGACTTAGACAAAGTCCATCGTAGGATCGGGTTGGGCAAACGCCAAGGACAGGACATGCAGGTATGACGCAGGAGGCGCACGTGACGCAGGGACCGCTCACCACGGAGGCCGGGGCTCCGGTCGCCGACAACCAGAACAGCGAGACGGCCGGCGTCGGCGGCCCCGTTCTGGTCCAGGACCAGCTCCTGCTGGAGAAGCTCGCGCACTTCAACCGCGAGCGCATCCCGGAGCGCGTGGTGCACGCCCGCGGCGCCGGCGCGTACGGCACCTTCACGCTGACCCGCGACGTCTCGCAGTGGACCCGCGCCAAGTTCCTCTCCGAGGTCGGCAAGCAGACCGCGACCTTCCTGCGCTTCTCCACCGTCGCCGGCAACCTCGGCTCGGCCGACGCCGTCCGCGACCCGCGCGGCTGGGCGCTGAAGTTCTACACCGAAGAGGGCAACTACGACCTCGTCGGCAACAACACCCCGGTGTTCTTCATCAAGGACGCCATCAAGTTCCCCGACTTCATCCACACCCAGAAGCGCGACCCCTACACCGGCTCGCAGGAGGCGGACAACGTCTGGGACTTCTGGGGTCTGTCGCCCGAGTCCACCCACCAGGTGACCTGGCTGTTCGGTGACCGCGGCATCCCGGCGACCTACCGCCACATGAACGGTTACGGCTCGCACACGTTCCAGTGGAACAACGAAGCCGGCGAGGTCTTCTGGGTCAAGTACCACTTCAAGACCGACCAGGGCATCAAGAACCTCACCCAGGCCGAGGCCAACCAGCTCGCCGGCGAGGACCCGGACAGCCACCAGCGCGACCTGCGCGAGGCCATCGAGCGCGGCGACTTCCCGACCTGGACCGTGCAGGTCCAGATCATGCCGGCGGCCGAGGCGGCCGAGTACCGCTTCAACCCGTTCGACCTCACCAAGGTGTGGCCGCACGAGGACTACCCGCCGATCGAGATCGGCAAGCTGGAGCTCAACCGCAACCCGGAGAACGTCTTCGCCGAGGTCGAGCAGTCGATCTTCTCCCCGGCGCACTTCGTCCCCGGCATCGGTCCGTCCCCGGACAAGATGCTCCAGGGCCGTCTCTTCGGCTACGGCGACGCCCACCGCTACCGCGTCGGCATCAACGCCGACCACCTGCCGGTGAACCGCCCGCACGCCACCGAGGCGCGCACCAACTCCCGTGACGGCTACCTGTACGACGGCCGCCACAAGGGTGCGAAGAACTACGAGCCGAACTCCTTCGGCGGCCCGCACCAGACCGACCGCCCGCTGTGGCAGCCGATCGACGTCACCGGTGGCACCGGCAACCACGCCGCCGCCGTGCACAGCGAGGACAACGACTTCGTCCAGGCGGGCAACCTGTACCGCCTGTACTCCGAGGACGAGAAGTCCCGTCTGATCGAGAACCTGTCCGGCTTCATCGCCAAGGTCTCCCGCGACGACATCGTCGAGCGTGCGATCGACAACTTCCGCAAGGCGGACGGCGACTTCGGCAAGCGGCTCGAAGCCGCGGTCCAGGCCCTTCGCGGCTGATACGGATCGCTTGCCGTGGCAAGCGGCGGGCCGGAACCCTCCCGGAGGGTTCCGG
>NZ_JBHUSC010000050.1:0-25244 GCF_042673805.1 Streptomyces sp. NPDC057010
GAATGTGTGCCCGGCCGGGACTGGATGTGCCGGTCGGGGTCGGGGACGGGGTGGGGTGTCGGCCGGGACTAAAACGAGATGAATTCGGCGCAAGCTCCCGCCCGGCAGAACAACCCGGACAGGGCGCCGAACATCGAAGCCCGTCCCGGACGACACCCCACCCCGTCCCCGGCCCCGGCCCCCACGAAGCCCCCACGAGCGGCACCCGCCCCGGCCCCGGCGAAGCCCCCGCCAGGGGAACGGCCGAGCCCCCGCTAGGGGCCCCGTTTCGGGAGCGGTACGCGGACCAGGTCCGCCGCCACCGTCAGCTCCCCCTCGAACCCCGCCCCCCGCGCCTGCCGTTCGAACTCCGCCGGGTCGGTGTACCGCTGCGAGAAGTGCGTCAGCACCAGGTGCCGGACCCCCGCGTCCCGCGCCACCCCCGCCGCCTGCCCGGCGGTGAGGTGCCCGTGGTCGGCGGCCAGTCGCGCGTCCTCGTCGAGGAAGGTCGACTCGATCACCAGCATGTCGCAGCCCTCCGCCAGCTCGCCCACGCCATCGCAGAGCCGGGTGTCCATGACGAACGCGAACCGCTGCCCCGGCTTCGGCTCGCTGACCTCTTCGAGGGTGACCCCGTTCAGTTCGCCGTCCCGCTGGATCCGGCCGACGTCCGGCCCCTTGATCCCGTGCCGCGCGAGCAGTTCCGGCAGTATCCGCCGCCCGTCGGGCTCGACGATGCGGTAGCCGAAGGACTCCACCGGGTGCGAGAGCCGCCGCGCCTCCAGCACGTACGAGGCCCCGCGGGCCAGCGGCCCGTCCGCGGCCACCGGCTCCTCGTCGATGACCACCGTCTCCCGGTAGGCCGTCGCGTACCGCAGCCGGTCGAAGAACTTCTGCCCCGAGGCCGGGTAGTGCGCGGTGACCGGGTGCGGGACCCGGTCGAGGTTGATCCGCTGGATCACCCCGGCGAGGCCGAGGCTGTGGTCACCGTGGAAGTGGGTGACACAGATCCGGTTGATGTCGTGCGCGGCCACCCCGGCGCGGAGCATCTGGCGCTGGGTGCCCTCGCCCGGGTCGAAGAGGATGCCCTCGCCGTCCCAGCGGAGCAGGTAGCCGTTGTGGTTGCGGTGGCGGGTGGGCACCTGGCTGGCGGTGCCCAGCACCACGAATTCGCGTACGGACACGGACTATCCGGGCGGCCACTGGAGGCCGCGGCCGCCGAGGACGTGCAGGTGCGCGTGGAAGACGGTCTGGCCGGCGCCGGGGCCGGTGTTGAACACGACCCGGTAGCCGTGGTCGTCGATCTTCTCGTCGGCGGCGATCCGCCCGGCCTCGGTCAGTATGTCGGCGACGACGGCCGGCTCGGCGGCCGCGAGGGAGGCCGCGTCGGGGTAGTGCACCTTGGGGATGACGAGCACGTGCGTGGGCGCCTGCGGGTTGATGTCCCGGAAGGCGACGGTCGTCTCGGTCTCCCGGACCACCGTCGCCGGGATGGCCCCCGTGACGATCTTGCAGAACAGGCAGTCGGCCTGCGGTTCCCCGGCCATTGCGTTGCCTCTCGTAAGGGTGATCGTGATCGGTCGGGGCATCGTATCCAGCCGACCGCCTGCGGCGGGCTGCGGTCGACCCCACCCGGGCCCGCACCGGGCCGGGCGGGCCCGGGCCCCGGCCGCGACCCAGTCGGGAACTGAGCCCTGGCCGGGCCGGTCGTGCCGGGGCCGGTCCTGGCCGGGCCGGGCCTGGCCGGGCCCGTCGTGCCGGGGCCGGGCCGGTCCGTGCGACCGCGGGCGACGCGGGCGGCGCGGCCGCCCCGTCGGCACCCGGCCGCTCGGTGCGGCCGCAGGGCCGCTCCGTCAGGACCAGCGGCCCGTCCGGGCCAGCAGGACCGCCGTCGCGGCCGTGCCC
This sequence comes from Streptomyces sp. NPDC057010, assembly GCF_042673805.1. NCBI lineage: Bacteria > Bacillati > Actinomycetota > Actinomycetes > Kitasatosporales > Streptomycetaceae > Streptomyces > Streptomyces sp. NPDC057010. Next base: position 1,885 of record NZ_JBHUSC010000050.1, read on the forward strand.
GCCGTGGAGGTCCGCAGCACCGAGCGGCCCAGGCGGTAGGGGTGGGCCCCCGCCTCGGCGAAGGCGGCGAGCTCCTCCGGGGAGACCCCGCCCTCCGGGCCGACCACCAGCACGACGGAGCCCGCGGCGGGCAGTTCGGCCGTGGCCAGCGCCTCCGAGGGGGTGTCGCGGTCCTCGTGGAGGACCATCGCCAGGTCGGCGCCGGCCAGCAGCGCCGCCACCTGCTTCGTGGACATGGCCTCGGCCACCTCCGGGAACCGGACCCGGCGGGACTGCTTGCCCGCCTCCCGGGCCGTGGCCCGCCACTTGGCCAGGGACTTGGCCCCGCGGTCGCCGCGCCACTGCGTGATGCAGCGCGAGGCCTGCCACGGCACGATCGCGTCCACGCCCGTCTCGGTCATGGTCTCGACGGCCAGCTCGCCGCGGTCGCCCTTGGGCAGGGCCTGGACCACGGTGATCCGGACGGCCGGTTCCGGTTCCAGTCCGGTCGAGGACACCGCGACCACCAGGCGGTCCTTGCCCTCCGCCGCCTTCACGACCGCCTCCGCCCAGCCGCCCCGGCCGTCCGCCAGGACCACCGCCTCGCCCGGGTTCAGCCGCTTCACGGACACCGCGTGCCGGCCTTCCGGGCCCTCCAGGACGAACTCCGGTCCCGCCGGGACCTCTTCGACCACGAACACCGGGGCGGTCATGACGCACTCCTCATCTGTCTTGCCTTCAACGTGCTCTGCGCCTCGGCCAGTTCGGCCGCCAGCACCTCCACCAGCTCCCCCGCGGGCAGCGTCCGCGCCAGCCGGTGCCCCTGGCCCGCCCACAGGGCCATGCCCTGCGGGTCGCCGGCCTCCGCGGCCGCCTTGCGCAGCCCCGAGGTCAGGTGGTGGACCTGCGGGTAGGCGGCCGGGGCGTAGGGCCCGTGCTCCCGCATGAAGCGGTTCACCAGCCCCCGCGCGGGCCGCCCGGAGAACGCCCGGGTCAGTTCGGTCCGTACGAACAGCGGGTCCGTCAGCGCCTTCTTGTGCAGCGGGTGCGCGCCCGACTCGGGGCAGGCCAGGAAGGCGGTCCCGAGCTGGGCCGCCTCCGCGCCGGCCGCCAGCAGCGCGGCGATCTGCGAGCCCCGCATCAGGCCGCCCGCGGCGATGATCGGGAGGGCCACCGCCTCCCGTACCTCGGTCACCAGCGCGAGCAGGCCCACGGCCGCCGTGCCGTCGGCCTGCGGGTCGTCCCGGTGGGTGCCCTGGTGGCCGCCGGCCTCCACGCCCTGGACGCAGACGGCGTCGGCGCCCGCCTCCTGCGCGGCGCGGGCCTCCTCGACGGAGGTCACGGTGACGACGGTGTACGTACGGGCCTTGCGCAGGGCGGCGAGCGCCGCGGGCGCGGGACAGCCGAAGGTGAAGGAGACGACCGGGACCGGATCCTCCAGGAGGATGGCCAGCTTGGCGTCGTAGCCGTCGTCGCTGGTGCCGATGATGTCCTCGTCGGCGAGGGAGACGTCGTACCAGCGGGCCTCGCCGGCCAGCTGCCCGCGGTAGGCCTCCACGGCGGCCGGGTCCACGTAACCGGTCTGCGGCATGAAGAGGTTGACGCCGAAGGCGCGCCGGGTGAGCGCGCGCACCCGTTTGATCTCCTGGTACATGCCGTCGGCGGTCTTGTAGCCGCCGGCCAGGAACCCCAGTGCCCCCGCTTCGCACACGGCGGCGACGAGGGGCGGGCAGGAGGCGCCGCCCGCCATGGGAGCCTGCACGATCGGATGGGGAGAGAGACCGTTCGGTGCGGAGGACATGGACTGCATCGTGCCATGTCCCGCTCAGGGGACCGAATCACGGCATTCGCCTGGCATAGTCCGCTTCCCGGCGTGGCCGGAACGGATGCACGGAGCCCGGCCGGGGGCGTCCCCCGGCCGGGCTCGGTGATCGGATCCCGTGTCCGTCAGCGGCCGTTGAAGGCGTCCTTCAGACGGCTGAACAGGCCCTGCTGCCCCGGCGCGAACTGACCCATCGGCCGCTCCTCGCCGCGCAGCTTCGCCAGCTGGCGCAGCAGTTCCTCCTGCTGGGCGTCCAGCTTGGTCGGGGTGGTGACCTCGACGTGGACGATCAGGTCGCCTCGGCCGCCGCCGCGCAGGTGCGTGACGCCGCGCCCGTGCAGCGGGATCGACTGCCCGGAGCCGGTGCCGGGCCGGATGTCGATCTCCTCCATGCCGTCCAACGTCTCCAGCGGGCACTTGGTGCCCAGGGCCGCGGCCGTCATGGGGATCGTCACCGTGCAGTGCAGGTCGTCCCCGCGCCGCTGGAAGGTCGGGTGGGACAGCTCGTGGATCTCCACGTAGAGGTCGCCGGCGGGGCCGCCGCCGGGGCCGACCTCGCCCTCGCCCGCGAGCTGGATCCGGGTGCCGTTCTCGACGCCGGCCGGAATCTTGACCGTGAGGCTGCGGCGGGAGCGGACCCGGCCGTCGCCCGCGCACTCGGGGCACGGGGTCGGGACGACGGTACCGAAGCCCTGGCACTGGGGGCAGGGGCGCGAGGTCATGACCTGGCCCAGGAAGGACCGGGTGACCTGCGAGACCTCACCGCGGCCGCGGCACATGTCACAGGTCTGCGCGGAGGTGCCGGGGGCGGCGCCCTCGCCGGAGCAGGTGGTGCAGACGACGGCCGTGTCGACCTGGATGTCCTTGGTGGTCCCGAAGGCCGCCTCGTCCAGCTCCAGGTCGAGGCGGATCATGGCGTCCTGGCCGCGGCGGGTCCGCGAGCGCGGGCCGCGCTGCGAGGCCTGGCCGAAGAAGGCGTCCATGATGTCGGAGAAGTTGCCGAAGCCGCCCGCGCCGAAACCGCCCGCGCCGCCGCCACCGCCCGAGGAGGACAGCGGGTCGCCGCCGAGGTCGTAGACCTGCTTCTTCTGCGGGTCCGAGAGGACCTCGTAGGCGGCGTTGATCTCCTTGAAACGCTCTTGCGTCTTGGGATCGGGGTTCACGTCCGGGTGCAGCTCGCGCGCGAGCCGCCGGAACGCCTTCTTGATCTCATCCTGCGATGCGTCGCGGCGCACGCCGAGAACGGCGTAGTAGTCCGTGGCCACTTACGACTCCGCCAGGATCTGTCCGACGTAACGTGCCACTGCGCGTACCGCTCCCATCGTTCCGGGGTAGTCCATGCGGGTCGGTCCGACCACGCCGAGCTTGGCGACTGTTTCGCCGCCCGAACCGTAACCGACCGACACCACGGACGTGGAGTTCAGTCCTTCGTAGGCATTCTCATGCCCGATCCGTACGGCCATTCCCGACTCGTTGGCCTCGCCCAGCAGCTTGAGGAGCACGACCTGCTCCTCCAGCGCTTCGAGCACCGGCCTGATCGTCAGGGGAAAATCGTGTCCGAAGCGCGTGAGATTGGCGGTGCCGCCGATCATCAGCCGCTCTTCGGCTTCCTCGACCAGGGTTTCGAGGAGCGTCGCGAGCACGGTGGAGACGGTGCCGCGGTCCTCGGCCTCGAAGGATTCGGGGAGGTCCTGGACGAGAGGGGGGACATCGGTGAAACGGCGGCCGACGACCCGGCTGTTGAGCCGCGCCCGCAGGTCCGCGAGCGAGGCCTCGCCGAAGGGTGCCTGGCAGTCGATCAGCCGCTGCTCGACGCGCCCGGTGTCCGTGATCAGGACGAGCATCAGCCGGGCCGGGGCCAGCGACAGCAGCTCGACGTGGCGCACGGTGGAGCGCGTCAGCGAGGGGTACTGGACGACCGCGACCTGCCGGGTGAGCTGCGCGAGCAGCCGCACGGTGCGGCCGACGACGTCGTCGAGGTCGACGGCGCCGTCGAGGAAGTTCTGGATGGCCCGGCGCTCGGGCGACGACAGGGGTTTGACCCCCGCCAGCTTGTCGACGAAGAGGCGGTAGCCCTTGTCGGTGGGGATCCGGCCGGCGCTGGTGTGGGGCTGGGCGATGTAGCCCTCTTCCTCCAGCACGGCCATGTCGTTGCGCACGGTGGCGGGCGAGACGCCGAGACGGTGCCGCTCGGTGAGCGCCTTGGAGCCGACCGGCTCCTCCGTCCCGACGTAGTCCTGGACGATGGCGCGCAGCACTTCGAGTCTGCGTTCGCTGAGCATCGCGCACACCTCCAGCTGGTCCGTTGCCTAGTTCGCTGCCTGTCGACTGGCACTCTGATCGTTCGAGTGCCAGAGATCCCCCGCTCAGTGTACGGCCGGGTAGTCAGACCCTGGCAAGGGAGGCCCGCCAGGGTAGCGTCGCGGCATGGACGTGCGTTGGGAAGAGGCGGGCTGGGAACGGCTGACCGGGCGGACCGGCCGAAGGCGGCTTCCGGTGTGGGATTGCACGGTGGGACTGGTGGTGGGGGACGACTCGGTGCTCCTCGTCGATCCCGGTTCGTGCGTGCGGGAGGGCGCCGCGGTACGGGCCGAGGCGGAGCGGCTGACGGGCCGGCACGTGACCCATATCGCATTCACGCACGCCCATTTCGATCACGTCCTGGGCGGAGCGGCCTTCGCGGGCGCGGAGTTCTACGGCGCGGTCGGGCTGGACGCCCTGCTGTCGACGGGCGCCGAGGAGCTGCGCGGCGACGCGGTCCGCCACGGCCTGGCGGAGGCCGAGGCCGCCGAGGCGGTGGACCTGCTGGTGCCGCCGAAGCACCTGGTGTCGGGCGAGTGGACGCTGGAGCTGGGCGGGGTGCAGGTGCTGCTGGCGAACGTGGGGCCGGGGCACACCGGGCACGACCTGGCCGTCTTCGTGCCGGGCGAGCGCGAGACGGTGTTCTGCGGGGACCTGGTGGAGGAGTCCGGGGAGCCGCAGGCGGGCCCGGACGCCGTGCCCCGGCAGTGGCCCGCCGCCCTGGACCGGCTGCTGTCGCTGGGCGGGGAGGACGCGCTGTACGTGCCGGGTCACGGAGCGGTGGTCGACGCGGGCTTCGTGCGTGCGCAACGCGCCACACTGGCGGCCCGTTTCGGCGTGTCGGGGGCATGACGGCCGCGGCTCTCCTAGTGTCGGCCGGATGCGCGAGTACTCCCCCGACCTGACCCCGCAGCGGAAGCGCCCCAAGGCCGTGCCCGAGGTGGCGGCCGAACCCGATCTGGTGGTCGAGGTGGCCGGTACGGACTTCTGCGGCGCGGTGGTGGCCTGCGAGGCGGGCACGGTGACCCTGGAGGACCGGTTCGGCAAGCGGCGGGTGTTCCCGATGGAGCCGCGGGGTTTCCTGCTGGAGGGGGCGGTCGTCACCCTCGTCCGCCCGTCCCGGGCGCCGGCGGCCGCGGCCCGCACCGCCTCCGGGTCGATCGCAGTCCCCGGCGCCCGGGCGCGCGTGGCGCGGGCGGGCCGGATCTACGTCGAGGGGCGGCACGACGCCGAGCTGGTGGAGCGGGTCTGGGGTGACGACCTGCGCATCGAGGGCGTGGTGGTGGAGTACCTGGAGGGCATCGACGACCTCCCGGCGGTCGTGGCGGAGTTCGGCCCGGCCCCGGACGCCCGCCTCGGCGTCCTGGTGGACCACCTGGTCCCCGGCTCGAAGGAATCCCGTATCGCGGCGTCGGTGACCTCGCCGGACGTCCTGGTGGTGGGCCACCCGTACGTGGACGTCTGGCAGGCGGTGAAGCCGTCGGCGCTGGGCATCGGCGCGTGGCCGGCGGTCCCGCGCGGCCAGGACTGGAAGACGGGCATCTGCCGGGCGCTGGGCTGGCCCGAGAACACGGGGGCCGCCTGGCGGCACATCCTGTCCCGGGTGACCTCGTACCGCGATCTGGAGCCGACCCTGCTGGGGCGGGTGGAGGAGCTGATCGACTTCGTCACGGCGCCCTGACCGGGCTACGGCAGGGTGCTGAACTCGGTGGTGTCGAGCGTGACGCCGAGAACGTCGAGCGGTACCGGTTCACCGAACTTGCCGGTCCACTCGTTCCGGTAGTCGGCCTCTTCTCCGGCACCGAAGGGTTCCGTGAGCACCACGCACTTGGCCTGGAAGGGGTCGATGATCAGATAGGCGGGGATGCCGCCGCCCGCGTAGATGGAGCGCTTGGTCACGTAGTCGCGCAGTTTGCTGGTCTTGGAGACGACCTCGACCACCATCGCCAGGGCCCCGGCGGGCAGCAGACGGCCCGACTCCGGCGCTGCCTCGATCGGGAGGACCACGAGGTCAGGCTGCGGCTCGGACGATTCCGCCGGAATGTCCACGTCCTGCGTCTGGAGCGGGTACCAGCGATCCATGGGGATCTGTCGCTGTACGAACAAGACGATCAGGTTGTGGACCACGTCCGGCCCGGCCATCATCACGATTTCCCCCCTGAGGAGCTCGACCTTGAACCCTTCGGGAGCCTCGAAGCTCTCGAAGTACTCGGTCATCCGGCGATCGTCCACAGCGGTCATCTCCGTGCCCTCCACTTCTGCCGCCGGGCTTGCGACAGAAGGCTACGAACAGGCTAGGCCGCACCCGCCCCACTTCGCAGCGATTCACTCCCGGGAGTGATCAGTCCACCAGGTCCCGCACCACCGCGTCCGCCAGCAGCCGCCCCCGCAGGGTCAGGACCGCGCGCCCGGCCTCGTACGGGGCCGTCTCCAGCAGGCCGTCGGCCAGGGCGCGGCCGGAAGCCGCCAGGCCCGCCGGGGTCAGCAGGGACAGCGGGACCCCGTCGACCAGGCGCAGCTCCAGCAGGATCCGCTCGACCCGGCGGTCCTCCGCGGAGAGGAGCTCGCGCCCCGCCCCCGGGGAGCGGCCCTCCGCCAGGGCGGCCGCGTAGGCGCCGGGGTGCTTGACGTTCCACCACCGGACCCCGCCCACGTGCGAGTGGGCACCGGGGCCGGCGCCCCACCAGTCGGCGCCGCGCCAGTACAGCTCGTTGTGCAGGCAGCGGCCGGCTTCCGAGGTGGCCCAGTTCGACACCTCGTACCAGGAGTACCCGGCCCGTTCCATGACCTCGTCGGCGATCAGGTAGCGGTCGGCGTGCACGTCGTCGTCGGTCATCGGGACCTCGCCGCGGCGGATCCGGCGGGCGAGCTGGGTGCCCTCCTCGACGATGAGCGCGTAGGCGCTGATGTGGTCGGGCCCGGCGCCGAGCGCGGCCTCCAGAGAAGCCCGCCAGTCGTCGTCGGACTCGCCCGGGGTTCCGTAGATCAGGTCGAGGTTGACGTGCTCGAAGCCCGCCGCCCGGGCCTCGGCGACGCACGCCTCGGGCCGCCCGGGGGTGTGCGTGCGGTCCAGCACCTTCAGGACGTGCTGCCGGGCGCTCTGCATGCCGAAGGAGATCCGGTTGAAGCCGCCGGCCCGCAGCTCGGCCAGGTACTCGGGATTCACCGACTCCGGATTGGCCTCGGTGGTCACCTCGGCGTCGTCGGCCAGCCCGAACTCGTCCCGGATCGCCGCGAGCATCCGTACGAGGTCCGCGGCGGGCAGCAGCGTGGGCGTACCGCCGCCCACGAACACGGTCCGGACCTGCCGCGGGTCGTCGCCGAGCACCTTGCGCGCCAGCCGGACCTCGTCGATCAGGGTGTCGGCGTAGTTCTCCCGGGAGGCGAGCACACCGCCGGTACCCCGCAGCTCGGTGGCCGTGTAGGTGTTGAAGTCGCAGTACCCGCAGCGCGTGGCGCAGTACGGGACGTGCAGGTAGAACCCGAGCGGCCGCTCCCCCGCCCCCACGAGGACGTGCGACGGCAGCGCGCCGTCTTCGGGCATGGGTTCCCCATCGGGCAGTGCGGAAGGCATGCACCCATCATCCCGCACAAGCCGACCCTGCGGCCGCACCGGCGAACCCAGGCGGGCAAATCCAGCCCCGCCGGCGTTTGAGGCGATCTTTCAGCCCCGCCGGCGTTTGAGGCGCGGGGCCTGGGGCGGAGCCCCAGCAGCGGACCCGCAGGGGACCACGGCGCGGCAAGGGCGGGGTCCGCGGGGCGGTCCACCGCCCCGCCCCCGCCGAGCCGCGGCAAGCGCTAGGCCTCGCGGGCCCCCTCGTACATCTCGTCGATCAGGTGCTTGAACTCACGCTCGACGACCGGCCGCTTCAGCTTCAGGCTCGGCGTGAGGTCCCCGTGCTCCACGTCCAGGTCCCGCGGCAGGATGCGGAACTTCTTGACCGTCTGCCAGCGCTGGAGGCCCTCGTTCAGGGTCTGGACGTACGTCTCGATCAGGCGTGCCGTCTCCGGCGCGGCCAGGACCTCGCCGTACGTCTTGCCCTCCAGCCCGCTCTCGGCCGCCCAGCCCAGGATCGACGGCTCGTCGAGCGCGATGAGGGCGGAGCAGAAGTTCCGGTCGGCGCCGTGCACGACGATGGTCGACACGTACGGGCAGATCGCCTTGAACTGGCCCTCGATCTCGGCCGGGGCGACGTACTTGCCGCCCGAGGTCTTGATCAGGTCCTTCTTGCGGTCGGTGATCCGCAGGTAGCCGTCGGGCGACAGCTCGCCGATGTCACCGGTGTGCAGCCAGCCGTCGGACTCCAGGACCTCGGCGGTCTGCTCGGGCTTGCCGTGGTAGCCCTGCATGATGCCGGGGCCGCGCAGCAGGACCTCGCCGTCGTCGGCGATGCGGACCTCGGTGCCGGGGAGCGGCTTGCCGACCGTGCCGGTGCGGTAGGCCTCGCCCGGGTTGACGAAGGAGGCGGCGCTGGACTCCGTCAGGCCGTAGCCCTCCAGGATGTGGATGCCCGCGCCGGAGAAGAAGTAGCCGATCTCGGGGGCCAGGGCGGAGGCGCCGGAGACGGCGGCGCGCAGCCGGCCGCCGAAGGCCTCGCGGAGCTTGGAGTAGACGAGCGCGTCGGCGATCCTGTGCTTGGTGGCGAGGCCGAAGGGGGCGGTCGCCTGGCCGGTGCGGCGGAAGTTGTCCTGGGTGACCTTGGCGTACTCGCGGGCGACGCCCACCGACCACTGGAAGATCTTGTACTTGGCCCCGCCGCCGGCCCGCGCCTTGGCGGCGACCCCGTTGTAGACCTTCTCGAAGATGCGCGGGACGGCCGCCATGTAGGTCGGCTGCACGACCGGCAGGTTCTCGATGATCTTGTCGATCCGGCCGTCGACGGCGGTCACGTGCCCGACCTCGATCTGCCCGGAGGTCAGCACCTTGCCGAAGACGTGGGCCAGCGGCAGCCACAGGTACTGGACGTCGTCGCTGGAGATCATGCCGGTGGCGACCGTGGCCTTGGCCATGTACGACCAGTTGTCGTGGGGCAGCCGGACCCCCTTGGGGCGGCCGGTCGTGCCCGAGGTGTAGATGAGCGTGGCGAGCTGGTCGGCGGTGATGGCCGAGATCCGCTCCTTGACCGCCTCGGGGTGCTTGGCGAGGTACTCGTTGCCGCGCGCCTCGAGGTCGGCGAGCGAGAGCACCCAGCCGTCGGGGTCGCCCTCGGCGGCGACGGCGTCGGCCGCCTCCACGACGACCACGTGCGCGAGGTTCGGCAGGTCGGCGCGGCGCTCGCGCGCCTTGGCCAGCTGCTTCGCGTCCTCCGCGATGAGCACCCGGCTCTCGGAATCCGCGAGGATGAACGCCGATTCCTCCGCGTTCGTACTGGGGTAGACGGTGGTGACCGCGCCGCCGGCGCACATGACGCCGAGGTCGGCGAGGATCCACTCGACGCGGGTGTTGGAGGCGAGCGCGACCCGGTCCTCCGACCCCAGACCGAGGTCGATCAGCCCGGCGGCGATGGCGAAGACCCGCTCGGCCGCCTGGCCCCAGCTCAGCGACTTCCAGTCGTCGGGGCCCTGGCCGCCGGCCGCCGGGACGGGGAACCGGTACGCCTCCGCATGCGGCGTGGCGGCGACGCGCTCAAGGAAGAGGGCCGCCACGGTGGGCGGGCGGTTCTCGATCAAGGTCTGTGTGTCGCTCACGGACGTCCTCCGGACCAGCGGCAGGGGCTGTTCATTCAGGGTCTTGTAACTGGCGAGTAACCATCGAACCGTGATCAGAGTAGGGGCCCTCCGCCTGGTACGTAAGAGCCCGCGAGCGGCCGATTCATAACGAAAGAGGCCCCCGCGCGTCCGCGCGGGGGCCTGTTTTCGTCTACGGGCGAGCGGCTACTTCTTCTTGCCGCCGGACTCGTCGCTCGACAGGACGGCGATGAAGGCCTCCTGCGGGACCTCCACGGAGCCGACCATCTTCATCCGCTTCTTGCCTTCCTTCTGCTTCTCCAGCAGCTTCCGCTTACGGGAGATGTCACCGCCGTAGCACTTGGCGAGGACGTCCTTGCGGATGGCGCGGATGGTCTCGCGGGCGATGACGCGCGAGCCGACGGCCGCCTGGATCGGCACCTCGAACGCCTGCCGCGGGATGAGCTCGCGCAGCTTGGCGACCAGGCGCACGCCGTAGGCGTAGGCGGCGTCCTTGTGGCAGACGGCGGAGAAGGCGTCGACCTTGTCGCCGTGCAGCAGGATGTCGACCTTGACCAGGCTGGAGGACTGCTCGCCGGTGGGCTCGTAGTCGAGGGAGGCGTAACCGCGCGTCTTGGACTTCAGCTGGTCGAAGAAGTCGAAGACGATCTCCGCGAGGGGGAGCGTGTAGCGGATCTCGACGCGGTCCTCGGAGAGGTAGTCCATGCCGAGGAGGGTGCCGCGGCGCTGCTGGCACAGCTCCATGATCGCGCCGATGAACTCGGTGGGCGCGAGCACCGTGGCCCGCACGACCGGCTCGAAGACGTCCTTGATCTTGCCCTCGGGGAACTCGCTCGGGTTGGTGACGGTGACTTCCTTGCCGTCCTCGAGCACCACCCGGTAGACCACGTTCGGCGCGGTGGCGATCAGGTCGAGGCCGAACTCGCGCTCCAGGCGCTCGCGGACCACGTCCAGGTGGAGCAGGCCGAGGAAGCCGACGCGGAAGCCGAAGCCGAGCGCCGCGGAGGTCTCCGGCTCGTAGACGAGCGCGGCGTCGTTGAGCTGGAGCTTGTCGAGGGCCTCGCGCAGGTCCGGGTAGTCCGAGCCGTCGAGCGGGTACAGGCCCGAGAAGACCATCGGCTTCGGGTCCTTGTAGCCGCCGAGGGCCTCGGTCGCGCCGTTGTTCAGGCTGGTGATGGTGTCACCGACCTTGGACTGGCGGACGTCCTTCACGCCGGTGATGATGTAGCCCACCTCGCCGACGCCGATGCCGTCGGCCGGGGTCATCTCGGGCGAGGAGACACCGATCTCCAGCAGCTCGTGCGTGGCGCCGGTGGACATCATCCGGATGCGCTCGCGCTTGTTGAGCTGGCCGTCGACCACACGGACGTAGGTGACGACGCCGCGGTACGAGTCGTAGACCGAGTCGAAGATCATCGCGCGGGCGGGGGCGTCCTTGACGCCGACCGGCGCCGGGACGGTGGCGACGACCTTGTCCAGCAGCGCGTCGACGCCCATGCCGGTCTTCGCCGAGACGCGCAGCACGTCGTCGGGGTCGCAGCCGACCAGGTTCGCGAGCTCCTCGGCGAACTTCTCCGGCTGGGCGGCCGGCAGGTCGATCTTGTTCAGGACCGGGACGATCGCCAGGTCGTTCTCCATCGCCAGGTACAGGTTGGCGAGGGTCTGCGCCTCGATGCCCTGGGCCGCGTCCACCAGGAGGATCGTGCCCTCGCAGGCGGCGAGGGAGCGCGAGACCTCGTAGGTGAAGTCGACGTGCCCGGGGGTGTCGATCATGTTGAGGATGTGGGTGCTGCCCTGACCCTCGCCCGTGGTGGGAGCCCAGGGCAACCGGACCGCCTGGGACTTGATCGTGATGCCTCGCTCACGCTCGATGTCCATGCGGTCGAGGTACTGGGCGCGCATCTGCCGCTGGTCGACCACACCGGTGAGCTGGAGCATCCGGTCGGCAAGGGTCGACTTGCCGTGGTCGATGTGCGCGATGATGCAGAAGTTGCGGATCAGCGCCGGGTCGGTACGGCTCGGCTCGGGCACGTGGCTGGGGATCGCGGGCACGCAGTGTCCTGATTCTCGGGTCGCAGTCGGAACGAAGCTCGGAGCGAAAGTTCGGATCTCGTCGCCTTCGTCGGCGCGATGTCGGATCTGTACGCAGGCTCCCATGGTCCCATGGACGGGGCAGTGCGCTCGGTTTGGGCTGCCCGGAGCGTGCCTGGTAGCCTGGGCAGCTGTGTCTCGTATGCCCTCTCAGCTGTCGAGGCACAATCCGAAGAACAAAACTCTGAACCTGAAAAGGCTCTTTTCGTGGCGAACATCAAGTCCCAGATCAAGCGGAACAAGACGAACGAGAAGGCGCGCCTGCGCAACAAGGCCGTCAAGTCCTCGCTCAAGACCGCGATCCGCAAGGCCCGCGAGGCCGTCCTCGCCGGTGACGTCGAGAAGGCCACCGTGGCTTCCCGCGCCGCCGCGCGTGCGCTCGACAAGGCTGTCTCGAAGGGTGTCATCCACAAGAACGCCGCCGCCAACAAGAAGTCGGCGCTGGCCTCCAAGGTTGCCTCCCTGCAGGGCTGAGCTCCCTGATGTGAACGCCGGGCAGGACCCAGCGGGCCCTCTCTCCCGCTCCTGACCGGCACCCCGCGCCGCACACGAAGCGTTCGCCACGCGGGTGCGGTGCAACCGAAGCAGTGACCGAAGGCCCCGTCCACCACCCTTCCCCAGGGTGGCGGACGGGGCCTTCGTGCTGGCTAGCGGCGCTGGGGGCGCGCGGCGCGGGCCACCGCGACGACCGCCTTCTCCAGGGCGTACTCGGGGTCGTCGCCGCCGCCCTTCACTCCCGCGTCGGCGGCGGCCACGGCGCGCAGGGCGTCGGCGACGCCGTCCGCCGACCAGCCACGCATCTGCTGGCGGACCCGGTCGATCTTCCACGGCGGCATCCCCAGGTCCCGGGCGAGATCGCCCGGGCGGGCTCCGCGCGGGGCCGAGGCCAGCTTGCCGATCGCGCGCACGGCCTGGGCCAGCGCGCTGGTGATCAGGACCGGCGCCACACCGGTGGACAGCGACCAGCGCAGGGCCTCCAGGGCCTCCGCCGCCCGCCCCTCGACGGCCCGGTCGGCGACCGTGAAGCTGGAGGCCTCCGCCCGGCCCGTGTAGTAGCGGCCGACCACGGCCTCGTCGATCGTCCCCTCGACGTCCGCGCACAGCTGCGCCGCCGCGCTCGCGAGCTCCCGCAGGTCGCTGCCGATCGCGTCGACGAGGGTCTGGCACGCCTCCGGGGTCGCCGACCGGCCCAGCGTGCGGAACTCTCCCCGCACGAAGGCCAGCCGGTCCGCGGGCTTGGTCATCTTCGGGCAGGCGACCTCCCGCGCGCCCGCCTTCCGCGCCGCGTCCAGCAGGCCCTTGCCCTTGGCCCCGCCCGCGTGGAGGAGGACGAGGATGATCTCCTCGTAGGGCGCGTCGAGGTACGCCTTCACCTCCTTGACCGTGTCCGCGGACAGGTCCTGGGCGCCCCGCACGACGAGGACCTTGCGCTCGGAGAAGAGCGAGGGGCTCGTCAGCTCGGCCAGCGTGCCGGGCTGGAGCTGCTCGGGGGCGAGGTCGCGCACGTCCGTGTCGGGGTCGGCGGCGCGGGCGGCCGCCACCACCTCCCGCACGGCACGGTCGAGGAGGAGGTCCTCCTGCCCCACCGCGAGGGTGAGCGGGGCGAGGGGATCGTCGGTTGAGTTCTTCCTGGTGGCCATCGGATCCAGCATCCCACGCCGCACTGACAGCCCCCCGCGCCGCGGCCCCCTTCACGGGATGCTCGAGAATGGTCGCGTGAACGTGCGACATGTACTCGTCCTGCCCGACCGTGACGCCGCCGAGGAGGTGGCGCAGGAGGCCGTCGACCGCTTCGGCCTCCCCGAGGAGCCACAGTTGGTCCGCGACGCCCTCGCCGGCGAGGACGACGCCGAGGACGCCCAGTGGCTGGTGGTCGTCGAGGACCCGCGGGAACGGCTCGACACCACCGCGCTGGACGCCCTCGCCGCCGAGTACGAGGGCTGGCTGGAGGCCCCGTAGCGGCGCCCCCGGCCCGGGCCTCAGGCCTTGTGCACGATCTGGACGTCCAGCGTCACTTCCACGCTCGAACCGACCGCCGCGATCCCGTGGGCCAGCATCGACTGCCAGTTCAGGGTGAAGTCCTCGCGGTGCAGTTCGGCGGTGGCGCGGCAGGCGGCCCGCGGCTCGCCCTCCAGCCCCGTCCCGAGCCCCAGGTAGTGGGTGTCCAGGGTGACCGAGCGGCTGACCCCGTGGAGGGTGAGGGCGCCGGCGACCGCCCAGCGGCTGCCGCTGCGGTGGATGAACCGTTCGCTGTAGAACTCCACCGTGGGGTGCCGGACCGCGTCCAGGAAGTCCGCCGACCTCAGGTGGTCGTCGCGCATCCGCACCCCGGTGTCGATGCTCGCCGCATCGATGATCACGTGCATGGAGGAGTCCTCCATGCGGTCGGCTATCCGTACCGCGCCGGCGAAGGTGTTGAACCGGCCGCGGATCCGGGCGAAGCCGATGTGCCGGGCCGTGAAGCCGATCGACGAGTGCGTCGGGTCGAGCTCCCAGTGGCCGGGCTGCGGCAGCAGCGGCGGCTCCACCGCGTCGAGGATGATCTCCCCCGTGCCCGGCTGCGCCGGGTCCCCGACGAGCGTCGCCCCGTGGAACGGCGCGTACCCCTCCGCGGTGACCGAGAGCCGGTACTCCCCCTCCGGCACGGCCGCCGTGAACCCCCCGTACGGATCGGTCTCGCCGCTGACGATCCGGCGGCCGATCGGATCCGTCACCTCGAACGCGGCCTGGCGGACCGGCTGGTGGACGGTGTCGAGGACCCGGCAGCTGAGCAGCCGCGCCGTCGGCGGCAGTGTCAGTGTCGCGGTGGCGTGTGGGCTGGAACTTCCGGCCGTCTCCATCCCCCGTCGGCGACCGAACATGGCTGATGCACCCCCGTGCTGTGTGGACTTGGACCGTTCTGGCGAAGACGCATTCGATCATGCTGTCGGGTTGTGGGCAAACAGAAGGGTCGCGCCCGGTATGCCCGCGCCGCCCGCGCCGCCGGCCGGCCGGAACCGCCCGCATCCCCGGGCCGCTTCCGGTGACGGCGATCGAGCCGTCGGTGTCGGTGCGCAGCACGGTCGCCCCCAACGCCCGCAGCCGGGCGAGCGTACCGGGTGCGGGGTGCCCGTAGCGGTTGCCGGCGCCGACCGGGACGAGGGCGAGCCGGGGCCGGATCCGGTCGAGCAGCAGGGGGTCCTGGTGTGCGGAGCCGTGGTGGGCGACCTTGAGCACGTCCACCGGGCCCAGGTCCGGATGCCCCCTCAACAGCCCTTGCTGAGCTGGTGGTTCGAGGTCTCCGAGCAGCAGCAGGGTCAGGCCGGCGCCGCGTACCAGCAGGGCCACGCTGGCGTCGTTGGGCCCCTCGGGCGGCGGCGCGTCCGAGGGCGGCCAGAGCACCTGCCACTCCAGCGGACCGGCCCGCCTGCGCTCCCCCGCGACCGCCCGCACAAGGGGTACGCCGGCGGCTGCCGCGGTCCGGTGGACGAACTCCGCCTGCCCCCGCGGCTCTTCCAGCGCGGTGGCCTGAATCACACCCACGGTCCGGCCCCTGAGCACCCCTGACAGGCCTCCCACGTGGTCGGCGTGAAAGTGCGTCAGCAGCAGCATCGGGACCCGGCGCACTCCCAGGGATCTCAAGCAGGAGTCCACCGGGCCTGGGTCCGGACCGGTGTCCACCACGAGCGCCTCGCCCGGCCCGAGGGCGAGTACGGCGGCGTCCCCCTGGCCCACGGCGCACTGGACGTACCTCCAGTCGGGCGGGGGCCAGCCGGTGAGCGTACGGGTGAGCTGCGGCGGCCGCAGGACGACGAGGAGCAGCACCACCGCCAGGGCGGAGCAGACCCACCGCCGCCGGCCGTACCGGGCGCCGAGGCCGGCGAGGGCCACGGTGGCGGCGGCCAGCAGCAGCCCGCCGGTGAGCCCGCCGGGCCAGGACAGCTCCGCCCCCGGCAGCCGCGCCCCGGCCCGTGCCACGGCGGCGATCCATCCGGCCGGCACCCCGGCACACCAGGCGAGCACCCGTGCGGCGGGCATCCACACCGGGGCGGCCGCGAGCGTCGCGAAGCCGAGCACGGTCGCCGGACCCGCTGCCAGCTCGGCCAGCAGGTTGCACGGCACCGCCACCAGGCTGACCCGGGCGGCGAGCACGGCGACGACGGGCGCGCACACCGCCTGGGCGGCCGCGGCGGCTCCCAGCGCCTCGGCGAGGCGGGGCCGCACACCGCGCCGCCGCAGGGCTTCGCTCCACCGGGGGGCGAGGGTGAGCAGGGCCCCGGTGGCGAGGACCGAGAGCAGGAAGCCGTAACTGCGGGCCAGCCACGGGTCATACAGGACCAGGAGCAGCACGGCGGCGCCCAGGGCCGGGACCAGGGATCTGCGCCGCCCGGTGGCGATGGCCAGCAGGGTGACGGCTCCGCAGGCCGCGGCGCGCAGCACGCTGGGCTCCGGCCGGCACACCACCACGAAGGCCAGCGTCAGGGCCGCCCCGCACACGGCGGTCGCCCGCAGCGAGAGCCCGAGCCGGGGTGCGAGCCCGCCCCGCTCGGCCCGCTGGGCGCGGGCCGGGGGCCCGATGAGCAGGAACAGCACAACGGTCAGGTTGGATCCGGAGACGGCCAGCAGGTGCAGCAGGTCGGTGGCCCGGAAGGCCTCGTGCAGATCCGGCGGGACCCTGGAGGTGTCCCCGACGACCAGCCCCGGCAGCAGGGCCCTGGCGTCCGGCGCGAGCCCCTCGGTGGCCTCGCGCAGCCCGGCCCGCAACCTCCCGGCCAGACGCTGCGCGGGGTCCGGGCCGCCGGTCACCGCGGGCGGGGTGTCGCCGGCCGGGCGCAGCAGCGCCACCGCCCGCTCCCCGCTCCGTGCCGGGGCCAGCCGGGCCACCACGGCGACCCGGGTGGAGGGCTGCAGCCGGGCCCATCCCGGGTGCGCGGCGAGCACCCGTACCGGGGTCCGGACCAGGGTCCGCGCCCCGCCGGGGCCGGTCATCCCGGTCACCACCGCGTCCAGCACCACCAGGGGCGGCCCGCTCCCGCCCCGGGGGACGGGGACCCGCGGATCGGAGCCGACGGTGAGCTCCGCGTGGACGCGGGCATGGTCACGGGCCAGCCCGGCGACGGGCCCGGCCCGCGCCTCGGCTCGTTGGAGCCCCGCCACCCCGGCCCCGGCGGCCGCGCACAGCAGGGCCGCGGCAGCCGCCGGGGCGACGTTCCACAGCGACCCGGGACGCCGGCGGCCGGCCCACAGCAACAGCCCGGCGACGGCCACCGCGAGGGCCGCCCCGGCGGCACTCCAGCCCGCCGGCACGCCGAGGGCGAGGGCGGCCGCCGCCCAGGCGGCGAGGGCGGGCACCGCCAGGCGCAGGTCCGCGGGCCCCCGGCCCTCGGGACTGTTCACGGCCGCACCGCGGTTCACGGCCGCACCGCGGTTCACGGCCGCACCAGCGTGCGCAGGTCGGCGAAGCGCCGCTCGCCGATGCCGTTGACCTGCCGGAGCTCCTCCACGGAACGGAATCCCCCGTTTGCGGTGCGGAAGTCCACGATGTGCTGCGCCAGCACCGGCCCGACCCCGGGCAGGCCGTCCAACTGCTCGACCGTGGCCGTGCCGAGGCTGACCGGGCCGGGGCTCGGTCCCGCTCCGCCCGGCGGTGGCTGCGCGGGGGCGCCCACGAGGACCTGCTCGCCGTCCACCAGCACCCGGGCCCGGTTGAGCCCGGAGGTGTCCGTGCCGGGGCGCACTCCCCCGGCGGCGGCCAGCGCGTCCTCCACCCGCGAGCCGGCGGGCAGCCGCCGCACGCCCGGCTCCCGGACCGCGCCGCTCACATCGACGACGACCCGCCCCCCGGCCCCGGCCGGCCCGGGCGTGGCTCCCGTCGCGGCGAGGGCCGGTGCCGTAGCGGAGACCCCACCGGGGGCGACCACCGCGGGCGCGGTCACCGGCTGCGGCCGGGCCGACCAGTACTGCTGTGCCGCGACCCCGACCGCGGCGGCCAGCACCACCCCCACGGCGGCCACCGTGCGCGGCTCCACCGCGCAGCGGGCCTGGAGCCACACCGGCAGCCGTTCCCGTACGGCCAGCCTCCGCGCCGACCCGGAGGACAGCGCCGGGGACAGCTCGGCCGCCTCCCCGGGCGGGGCCCCGGAGACCCCGTCGGGCGGATCCGTACGCGGCGGCGGGACGGACGGCGCAGCCGGGGAGACGGGCGAGGGCGGAAGCGGGGACGCCGGCGCCTGCGGCGGGCCGCCCCCGCCCAGCAGTGCCTCGGCCCGGCTGCGCACCGCCGCCGCGGCCTCCGCAGGGGGGCGGCGGCGCTCACGGCGGTACCGCAGACGGCTGTCGGAGAGTCGGGGACGGCCAGGGCCACTGGTGGCGCCCGACGGATACGGGATACGCGTTCGAAGAGTCATGCCACGACGGTAGGGGCGCATCCCGACAGCCGTCCGGAACGCTCAATTCCGGTGGATGACAAGCCTGTTGTGGATAACCGGGCCACCCGTTCCGGTGATCAGCGGGGCGAGACGACCGCCGCCAGCAGCCCCGGCCCGGTGTGCGCGCCGATCACCGCGCCGACCTCGCTGACGTGCAGCTCCACCAGCCCGGGGATCCGCTCCCGGAGCCGCTGGGCGAGCTTCTCGGCCCGCTCGGGGGCCGCGAGGTGGTGCACCGCCACGTCGACGCTGCCCGACCCGGCGCGTTCGACCGCCAGCTCCTCCAGGCGGGCGATGGCCTTGGAGGCCGTACGGACCTTCTCCAGCATCTCGATCCGCCCGCCCTCCAGCGTGAGCAGGGGCTTCACGGCCAGCGCCGAGCCGAGCAGGGCCTGGGCCGCGCCGATCCGGCCTCCGCGGCGCAGGTAGTCGAGGGTGTCGACGTAGAAGTACGCGGACATGTCGGCCGCCCGCTTCTCCGCGGCGGCCACGGCCTCGTCCACGGAACCGCCCGCCTCCGCCACCTCGGCGGCGGCCAGCGCGCAGAACCCCAGCGCCATCGCGACCATGCCGGTGTCCACGACGCGGACGGGTACGGGTGCGGTCCTGGCGGCGACCACAGCGGCGTCGTAGGTCCCGGAGAACTCCGCGGACAGGTGCAGGCTCACGATGCCGGTCGCCCCGGCGTCCACGGCGGCCCGGTAGGCCCGTGTGAACTCCTCCGGGCCGGGGCGCGAGGTGGTGACCGACCGGCGCTTCTGCAGGGCCAGGGCCAGGCTGCGCGCCGAGATCTCGGTGCCTTCCTCCAGGGCCTCGCCGCCGAGTACGACGGTGAGCGGGACGGAGGTGATTCCGTGCCGCGCCATGGCCGGTGGGGGCAGGTAGGCCGTGGAATCGGTGACGATGGCGACATGGCGGGACATGAGGCGGAGGTTACCCCCAGTGGGGGTGCTCCGGCAGCCGGGGCCCCTCGTCAGGGCCGTGCGGACCCCCGGCCCCGCGCCTCACACACCGGCCAGGCTGTACGTCAGGTCGTGCTCTCCGGGCGAGGCGTCTTCTGCCACGGGTACGGAGTCGGCGGCGCCGCCGGGTTCAAAGCGGCCGCCTGCGGTTCCGCGTCCCACGACGGGGGCGCCGCCGCCGGCGCCGCCAGGTCGTCCACCGAGGGGCGGGACCAGTCCCGCAGCGCGACCGACTCCACCTCGATCTGGGCCGACAGGGCGGACAGGTCGTCGGCCGCGAAGCGGCGGGCGCGGTCGCGGGCGGCCCAGCGCAGCGAATCCGCCGCCTGCGTGATCTGGGCCGTGCGCTCCCGCAGGTCGGGGAGGCTGTCGGCGATCCGCCCGCGGTCCGGCTCCTGCTCCAGCCGCTTCAGCTCGTCGTCCAGCTCGTGCCCGTGCGCGCTCAGCCGCTCGAACAGCCCGATGGACTCCTTCAGCGAGGCATCCGCCCGGACGCCCTCGTACAGCGCCTGCTGCGTGGCCCGCATCGACGTCCGCAGGTCCAGCCGCAGCTGCGCCAGCGCCGCCGTGACCCCGACCTGCCCGAAGCTCTTCGCCCTCAGGGTGGTGTCCTCCACCGTCCGCCGGGCCTGCGTGATCGTCCGGTCGACTCCGCGCTTGGCCGCCTTCGCCACCTTGACCGTCACGAACACGCCCAGGCCCAGAAAGGCCATAAGCACCATCAGCGCGAAGATGATCAGCGCGGCCTCCATGAGCGTCCCTTCCCCAGTCCCCGCAGCTCTTTGTACGTCCCCTCCACCGTAAACGCCGCGGGCAGGTCAGGGGTTCCGATCGAACCCCCAACCTGCCCGTACGGGATCTCCCCTACTCCACGGGGCGACCTCAGATGACGATGTTCACCAGCTTCGGCGCACGCACGATCACCTTGCGGATCTCCGCGCCGCCCAGCGCCGCGACGACACCCTCATCGGTGACGGCCAGCTGCTCCAGCTCCGCCTCCGAGATCGTCGGCGGCACCTCCAGCCGCGCCTTGACCTTGCCCTTGACCTGCACCACGCACGTCACGCTCTCGTCCACGACGTACGCCGGGTCCGCGACCGGGAAGTCCTGGTGGACGACCGACTCGCGGTGGCCCAGGCGGTGCCACAGCTCCTCCGCGATGTGCGGGGCCAGCGGGGCGACCAGCAGCACCAGCCGCTCGGCGACGGAGCGCTCCAGCGGGCGGCCCGCCTTGGTCAGGAAGTTGTTCAGCTCGGTGATCTTGGCGATGGCGGTGTTGAACCGCAGCCCCGCCATGTCCGCGCCGGCCCCGTCGATCGCCTTGTGCAGCGCGCGCAGGGTGTCCTCACCCGGCTCGCCGTCGACGACGGTGACGGCGCCCGTCTCCTCGTCGACGATGTTGCGCCACAGGCGCTGCAGCAGCCGGTACTGGCCGACCACGGCGCGGGTGTCCCACGGACGCGAGACGTCCAGCGGCCCCATCGCCATCTCGTACAGGCGCAGGGTGTCCGCGCCGTACTCCTCGCAGATCTCGTCCGGCGTGACGGCGTTCTTCAGGGACTTGCCCATCTTGCCGTGCTCGCGCTTGACCTGCTGGCCCTGGTAGAAGTAGCCGCCGTCGCGCTCCTCGACCTCGGCCGCCGGCACGTACACGCCGCGCGCGTCGGTGTAGGCGTACGCCTGGATCATGCCCTGGTTGAACAGCTTGTGGAACGGCTCGGCCGAGGACACGTGGCCCAGGTCGAACAGCACCTTGGACCAGAAGCGCGCGTACAGCAGGTGCAGCACCGCGTGCTCGGCGCCGCCCACGTACAGGTCGACACCGCCGTGCGGCGCGCCCTCGCGCGGCCCCATCCAGTACTGCTCGATGGCCGGGTCGACCAGCGCCGAGGCGTTGTTCGGGTCCAGGTAGCGCAGCTCGTACCAGCAGGAACCGGCCCAGTTCGGCATGGTGTTGGTCTCGCGGCGGTAGCGCTTGGCGCCCGCGCCGTCGCCCAGGTCCAGCTCCACGTGGACCCACGACTCGTTGCGGGACAGCGGGGTCTCCGGCTTCGAGGTGGCGTCGTCCGGCTCGAAGGTGCGCGGCGAGTAGTCCTCGACCTCCGGCAGCTCCAGCGGCAGCATCGACTCGGGCAGCGCGTGCGCGACGCCGTCCTCGTCGTAGACGATCGGGAAGGGCTCGCCCCAGTAGCGCTGACGGCTGAACAGCCAGTCGCGCAGGCGGAAGTTGACGGTGCCCTCGCCGATGCCGCGCGCGTCCAGCCATTCGGTGATCGCGGCCTTGGCCTCGACGACGCCCAGGCCGTCCAGCGAGATGTCCTCGTTCGAGGAGTTGACCAGCTTGGCGTCGTACGAGACGAAGGCGTCGTCCCACGTCGACGGGTCGGTGCCGCGCCCGTCCGAGGGCTGCACGACGCAGCGCATCGGCAGCTCGAAGGCGCGCGCGAACTCGAAGTCGCGGCCGTCGTGCGCCGGGACCGCCATGATCGCGCCGGTGCCGTAGCCCATCAGGACGTAGTCGGCGATGAAGACCGGGACCTTCTCGCCGCTGACCGGGTTGACCGCGTATTCGCCGGTGAAGACACCGGTCTTGTCCTTGGCCTCGGCCTGCCGCTCGACGTCCGACTTCGAGGCGGCCTGCTTGCGGTACGCCGCGACGGCCTCGGCCGGGGTGGCGTGTCCGCCGGTCCACACCTCGTGGGTGCCCTCGGGCCAGGCGGCCGGGATGAACTTCTCGACCAGCGGGTGCTCGGGCGCCAGGACCATGTAGGTGGCGCCGAACAGGGTGTCCGGGCGGGTGGTGAAGACGGTGATCGCCTCGTCGCCCAGCGCGAAGTCGACGCGCGCGCCCTCGCTGCGGCCGATCCAGTTGCGCTGCTGCAGCTTGATGGCCTCGGGCCAGTCCAGCGCGTCCAGGTCGTCCAGCAGGCGGTCCGCGTAGGCGGTGATCCGCATGTTCCACTGGCTCAGCCGCGACTTGAACACCGGGAAGTTGCCGCGCTCGGAGCGGCCGTCCGCGGTGACCTCCTCGTTGGCCAGCACGGTACCCAGGCCGGGGCACCAGTTCACGGGCGCGTCCGAGGCGTACGCCAGCCGGTACTCGTTCAGTACGTCGGCCCGCTCGCCCGCGGTCAGCTCGGCCCAGGTGCGGCCGCCGGGGACCTCACGGCTGCCGTTCTCGAAGGCGGCGACCAGCTCGGCGATCGGGCGGGCCTTCTTGGCGTCCGCGTCGTACCAGGAGTTGTAGATCTGCAGGAAGATCCACTGGGTCCACTTGTAGTAGTCCGGGTCGATCGTCGCGAACGAGCGGCGCTTGTCGTGGCCCAGGCCCAGCCGGCGCAGCTGGACCTTCATGTTCTCGATGTTCGCCTCGGTCGACACGCGCGGGTGCGTGCCGGTCTGGACGGCGTACTGCTCGGCCGGCAGGCCGAACGCGTCGAAGCCCAGGGTGTGCAGGACGTTGTGGCCGGTCATCCGCTGGTGGCGGGCGAAGACGTCGGTGGCGATGTAGCCCAGCGGGTGGCCGACGTGCAGGCCCGCACCGGACGGGTACGGGAACATGTCCATGATGAACTTCTTGGGCCGCGCCACGACCGCGGGGTCGCCGGCCAGGTCACCGGTCGGGTTCGGGGCCTCGTAGGTGCCCTGCGCGTCCCATACGTCCTGCCAGCGTGCCTCGATGTCGGCGGCCATGGCAGCCGTGTAACGGTGCGCCTCGGCCGCCTCGGGGGCCGGGGTGTTCGTCTCGCTCATGATTCCTGAAGCTCCATCGATCGTCTCTGCCGTCTCTGCCTGCCCAAACGAAAAAACCCCTCGCACAGGAGGGGACGCCGCGCCGATACCGACCGTCTCGAAGGTCGGCACTGTTCAGCGCGGCTCGGTAAGCAGAAGGCGTACGGCACGCATGGCGTCAGGGTACCGCAGCGGCCCCCGCGGACGCTCGGCCGTTCCGAAGGGCGAGCGCTCCGACGGGCGGGCACAACGAGAAGCGGGGCCCCCCCCCCCGGGGGGCCCGGCCCCCCTCGTGCCCGTGGAGCGAAAGTGACATGAACAGCAGAACACCAGCAATCCAACCAGGCGGGCGAACAAAAGAGCAATAGACCCCTTCCC